>CANCUP010000052.1 GCA_947381325.1 Comamonadaceae bacterium | reverse complement strand
GATGGTGGCTTTGGCAATATGCGCTTTAAGAGCGCCATCAATCGAGCACCGCGTCAAAAAACACCTGGATGGCCAGGTGAAAAGAAAGCGCTCAAACTCGAGCTCAAAGTGTTGGCCGATGTGGGTTTGCTGGGCATGCCCAATGCGGGTAAGTCAACGCTGATCTCTGCCATTTCCAACGCCCGCCCCAAAATTGCCGATTACCCGTTCACCACCTTGCACCCCAACTTGGGCGTGGTGCGTGTGGGGCCCGAGCAAAGCTTTGTGGTGGCCGATGTGCCAGGATTGATCGAAGGCGCTTCCGATGGCGCTGGGTTAGGGCACCAGTTCTTGCGCCACTTGCAGCGCACGCGGCTGCTGCTGCATGTGATCGACATTGCACCGTTTGACGAAGGTGTGGACCCAGTCAAGCAAGCCAAGGCCATCGTGGCTGAACTTAAAAAATACGACAAGGCTTTGTATGACAAGCCGCGTTGGGTGGTCTTGAACAAGCTTGACATGGTGCCCGCTGACCAACGTGAGGGTGTCGTGGCGGAGTTTGTCAAACGCTTCAAGTACAAAGGCCACGTGTTTCAAATTTCAGCGCTCACGCGTGAGGGATGCGAACCTCTGATCAAAGACATTTACAAACACATCAAAGCGCAACAAATATCCGAACAGCCACCGGAATACATCGATCCCCGCTTTGTTGAACCTGACGCCTGATTTGTCCCTATGACTCAAAACACCACCTACTTGTTACGCGATGCGCGTCGCATCGTGGTCAAAGTTGGCTCTAGCCTAGTGACCAACGAAGGACGGGGTTTGGATGAGCAGGCGATCGGTGAGTGGTGCCGTCAGTTGAGTGCGCTGGTGCGCGACGGGCGTGAGGTCATCATGGTCTCCAGTGGTGCCATTGCCGAAGGTATGAAACGCTTAGGTTGGACCACCCGACCGCATGAACTGCACGAACTGCAAGCGGCCGCTGCTGTAGGGCAAATGGGCTTGGCGCAGATGTATGAAACCAAGTTGCGCGAAAACGGTTTGGGATCTGCCCAGGTCTTGCTTACCCATGCTGACTTGGCGGATCGCGAGCGCTACCTCAACGCGCGCTCTACCTTGTTGACATTGCTCACCCACGGCGTCTTGCCAGTGATCAATGAGAACGATACCGTGGTCAACGACGAAATTAAATTTGGCGACAACGACACCTTGGGGGCCTTGGTGGCCAATTTGGTGGAAGCCGACGCTTTGATCATCTTGACCGATCAAAAAGGTCTCTACACCGCTGATCCGCGTCATGACTCTGCTGCCACCTTTGTACATGAAGCTCGCGCAGGTGATCCCGCGCTCGAAGACATGGCGGGCGGTGCTGGCTCGAGCATTGGCAAAGGCGGCATGATCACCAAAATCTTGGCAGCCAAGCGTGCCGCAGGCTCTGGGGCTTCCACCGTGATCGCTTGGGGGCGAGAGCCCGATGCGCTGGTGCGTTTGACCCAAGGTGAGTCGATTGGCACCTTGTTGGTTGCGCCTACTCAAAAACAACAAGCCCGCAAACAATGGATGGCCGACCATTTGCAACTGCGCGGCTCGGTCATCATTGACGATGGCGCCGTGAACAAACTGCAGCACGAGGGCAAGAGTTTGTTGCCCATTGGCATGACCGCTGTGGATGGCGATTTTTCACGCGGTGAAGTGATTGCTATCTTGGATCTTCAGGGGAACGAAGTGGCCCGTGGTTTGGCCAACTACGCCGCTGCTGAAGCTCGCTTGCTGTGCCGTAAACCCTCGTCGGATGTGGAGCAATTGCTGGGGTATGTGGCCGAGGCTGAGATGGTGCACCGCGACAACTTGGTACTCACCAAGCACGCTTGAGCATTCAAGCACCAAGGCCTAGAGGCCAAGCAGGTCGTCATTCACTTGGTTTGTGCGCACTCTGTGGGTCTGGGTCAAAACTGGCGCCGGGGGGCAGCTCCATGCTCATGCTGACGGACATGCCAAATTGTTTGGTGCCCATGCTGACCTCTTGCTGGATGTGATTCATGCCACGCAAGTAGCGGTTGCGCCCTTCATGGCGTGGCAAATAGCGTGATAACTCGGTCAACGCCATTTCATACACCCCGCGTTTGAACTCCACCACCACATCGAGCGGCACCCAATAGTCATTCCACCGCCAAGCATCGAATTCGGGATGGTTGGTGGCGCGCAAGTTCAATGCATGATCGGGCGCCGTCAATTGCAGCAAAAACCAAATCTGCTTTTGGCCTTTGTAAAAGCCGCGTGCATCACGTCGGATGAACCGGTCTGGCACCTCATAGCGCAACCAGTCTCGGGTTCGGGCCACGATGCGCACATGCTCTTGTTTGAGCCCCACTTCTTCATGCAGTTCACGGTACATGGCTTGCTCGGGTGTTTCGCCGCGATCAATGCCTCCCTGAGGAAACTGCCAACTGTGGGTCCGGATGCGCTTGCCCCAAAACACCTGATTTCTCTGGTTGAGCAAGATGATGCCGACGTTGGGTCTGAACCCTTCTCGGTCAAGCATAATCAAACCTCAAATTTTTTAAACTGAGTCCATTATGCACAGAGCTGCTGTGCGCACCTCAGGACTCACCCTGATTTCCCTCTGACATTCCGTATTTATTTGTGCCGCCATGAAAGCTTCCCAGTTCCTCATCTCCACCCTCAAAGAAGCCCCTGCAGACGCTGAAGTGGTGAGTCACAAACTCATGATGCGTGCGGGTCTGATCAAAAAACTGGGCGCAGGCATCTACAACTACATGCCGATGGGCCTGCGGGTGATACGCAAGGTCGAAGCCATTGTGCGCGATGAAATGAACCGTGCCGGTGCGGTTGAGCTCAGCATGCCCGTGGTTCAACCTGCGGAGCTGTGGCAAGAAACTGGTCGATTCGAAAAAATGGGGCCCGAGTTGCTGCGCATCAAAGACCGCCATGGCCGCGACTTCGTGGTGCAGCCCACCAGTGAAGAAGTGGTGACCGACATCGCCCGCCAAGAGTTGCGCAGCTACAAACAGTTGCCCAAAAACTTCTACCAAATTCAAACCAAATTCCGTGATGAACGTCGCCCTCGCTTTGGGTTGATGCGTGGGCGTGAGTTCATCATGAAAGATGCTTACAGCTTTGACCGCAACCCAACGGCAGCCAAAGCCAGCTACCAAGTCATGGCGCAGGCTTACCGCCAAATCTTTGACCGCTTTGGCTTGCAGTACCGTGCCGTGGCGGCAGACAGCGGTGCCATTGGTGGCGACTTGAGCGAAGAGTTTCAAGTGATGGCAGCCACAGGCGAAGACGCCATCGTCTATTGCCCCACCAGCAGCTATGCCGCCAACATGGAAAAAGCCGAGGCCTTGGCCCCTGCACAAGCACGTGGCGCTGCGTCGCAAGCGCTGACCAAAACCGCCACCCCAGGCAAAAGCACCTGCGAAGACGTGGCGGCTTTGCTCAATGTGCCATTGAACACCACCGTCAAATCGCTGGTGCTGGCCACCGACACCTTGAACGCGCAAGGCGAAGTGGCCAAGTCGCAGGTCTGGTTGCTGCTCTTGCGTGGCGACCACGACATGAACGAAGTCAAGGTGGGCAAATTGCCGGGCTTTGAAGGTGGTTTCCGTTTTGCCACTGCTGGTGAAATTGACAGCCACTTTGGCTGCAAGCCCGGCTTCTTGGGCCCTGTCCACTTGAAGCAGCCCCTCAAAGTGGTGGCAGATCGCGACGTGGCCGTGATGAGCAACTGGGTCTGTGGCGCCAACGAGGTGGACCATCACAACACTGGCGTGAACTGGGGCCGTGACCTGCCCGAGCCCGACCTCGTGGCCGACCTGCGCAACGTGGTGACGGGCGACCCCTCGCCTGACAGCCAAGGCGTGTTGGCCATTGAACGCGGCATTGAAGTGGGCCACATCTTCTACCTGGGCACCAAATACAGCCAGGCCATGAATGCCACCTTTCTGGACGAAAACGGCAAACCTCAGTTCATGGAAATGGGCTGCTACGGCATCGGCATCACCCGCTTGCCCGCCGCTGCCATCGAGCAAAACCACGACGCCAAAGGCATCATCTGGCCCGATGCCATCGCCCCCTTCACCGTGGTGATTTGCCCGATCGGCATGGACCGCAGTGCCGAGGTCAAAACAGCTGCAGAACAGCTCTATGCAGACCTGATGGCAGCTGGCGTGGACGCCATCTTGGATGACCGTGGCGAGCGCCCTGGTGCCATGTTTGCCGACTGGGAACTCATCGGCGTGCCGCACCGTGTGACCATTGGCGACAAAGGCCTCAAAGACGGCTTGGTGGAATACCAACACCGCCGTGATCCTGAGGCCACCAAAGTGCCCGCCGCCGAGGTCCTGGTCTTTGTGAAAGCCAAACTTAGTCTGTGAGCTTTAGCATGGCTGTCGCTGTCCGGATGCGTCAGACATGTTTCGGCTTGCTGTGCACCTTGGCTGCCTGTTGTGTTTTGGCTGGCCCCCAGCATGAAGAGCCTTTAGCTGATGCTGTTCGCACCGCCTTGAGTGCCGCTATCGCGCAGCAAGGCCCGCCAGAGTTGGTGCATGCAGACGCGCAGTCAGAGCAAGCCTTTACGGTTTGGCTTGGACATGCCCAAGCCGTCTTGCGCCAGCGCCTTCGCCCAAGAGGCCAGTCCAGTACCCGTGACAAAGCGCATGCAGGGCCAAGCCCCTCGGCACCCAGCCATGAGCTCGATGCCGACAGCTTGCAGCGCGAGTTTTTGCACACCGTGTGGTATGAGAGTCAGCGCGCAGGGCTCGATCCAGCTTGGGTGCTGGGCTTGATTCAGGTGGAAAGCGGGTTTCGAAAATTTGCCGTCAGCAGCGCCGGCGCGCGTGGCTACATGCAGGTGATGCCGTTTTGGACGCGTGTGTTGTCAGACGGCGACGCCAGCCAGCTGTTTCATGCCCAAGCCAATGTGCGCTTTGGTTGCGTGATCTTGCGTCACTACCTCAACCTAGAGCGCGGCGACTTGGCGCTGGCGCTGGGCCGCTACAACGGCAGCCGTGGGCAAAGTGCTTACCCCACGGCAGTGCTCTCAGCCAGCAAGGCCTGGCGACCTCGCTAGCCGATCGCTTGGACTTAAGCGTTCAAGGCCTTGGCCAATTCACCCGACTCGTACATCTCCATCATGATGTCAGAGCCACCGATGAACTCGCCCTTGACATAGAGCTGTGGGATGGTGGGCCAGTTGCTGTATTCCTTGATGCCTTGGCGAATCTCGGCGTCATCCAGCACGTTCACGGTTTTGATGGCTTTGGGCTCAACACCGCAGGCTTTCAAAATTTGAATCGCACGGCCTGAAAAGCCACACATGGGAAAGCTGGCGCTGCCCTTCATGAACAGCAAAACCTCGTTGCTCTTGACCAGCTCGTCAATGCGTTGTTGTACTTCACTCATCGTCACCCTCCAATCTAAAAGCAGATTATTTCATTGTTGCCCACCGACCGCCGGTGCAGCGCAAGATGCCCGCAAGGTCAGGGCGGCTTTGCACTTCTTCAAACCCGGCATTGCCCAGCAAATCATGCACGGCCAGGGCCTGGTCAAAGCCATGCTCCATCAGCAGCCAGCCGCCGGGCCGCAGGTGCGATCCCGCCTGTTGCACGATCTGTCGTATGTCGCTCAAGCCATCGTGGCCCGCGACCAAGGCCTGCAAGGGCTCGTGCGTCAAGGTTTGCAAATGCGGGTCGTGTTCGGCCACATAGGGTGGGTTGGACACGATGGCATCAAACCGCGCATCGCCCAAAGGCGCACACCACGAGCCGTGCCGCCAAGTGATGTCCAAGGCCAGCCGCTCGGCGTTGGCTTGCGCCACGACCAGGGCCTCAGCGCTCAGGTCAACTGCCCAGATCTGAGCCTCGGGGCGGGTGTGTTTCAGGCTCAAGGCAATGGCGCCGCTGCCAGTGCCCAGATCCACCACTTGCGGTGATGCAACATCGGCCAGGCAGCTCAAGGCCCATTCCACCAGCACCTCGGTGTCCGGGCGGGGGTCGAGCACGCGCGCATCCACTTGCAACGACAGGCCAAAGAATTCTTTCTGGCCTGTGATGAACGCCACAGGTTCATGCGCCAAGCGGCGCGCCACCAAGGCCTGAAAAGTCAAGTGCGCAGCGCCATGGAGGGCATCGCTGACATGGCTGAGCAGCCAACTCCGGTCATGCAAGTCACGGCCCACGCTGTGCAACAACAGCATTTGGGCCTCGAGACGTGTCACGCCTTGGTGCTGCGCCCAATTCAAAGCGGTTTGCACTGTGACAGACAGCGGGTCTGATGCAGGCACGTTCGAGGTGTTCATGCTGCGCCCGGGTCCAAGGCTTGCAATTGCTCGGCTTCGTGGGCGTTGCGCAAGGCCTGCAAGGGCTCGCTCAAATCGCCCTCCATGATCAAGTTGAGCTTGTAGAGCGTCAAGTTGATGCGGTGGTCGCTCCAACGCCCTTGCGGAAAGTTGTAGGTCCGAATGCGGTCGCTGCGGTCACCGCTGCCAATCAGGCCTTTGCGCAATGCGGCGTCTTTGGCGGCGCGCTCGCTACGCTCTTTTTCTTGAATGCGTGCGGTCAACACCCGCAGGGCTTGCGCTTTGTTGCTGTGCTGGCTGCGGCCGTCTTGGCACTCCGCCACGATGCCGGTGGGCAAGTGGGTGATGCGCACCGCCGAATCGGTTTTGTTGATGTGCTGCCCACCTGCGCCGCTGGCACGGTAAGTGTCAATGCGCAGGTCAGCCGGGTTGATCTTGACCGCTTGCGCCTCATCGGGCTCTGGCATGACTGCCACCGTGCAGGCGCTGGTGTGGATGCGGCCCTGGGTTTCGGTGGCAGGTACACGTTGCACGCGGTGGCCACCCGATTCGAACTTCAGCTGCCCGTACACACCGTCTGTGCCGCTTGTGCTTTCTAACCGAACCACCACTTCTTTGTAGCCGCCCAAGTCGCTGGGCGACTCGCTGACCAGCTCGGTGCGCCAGCCTTGGCGCTCGGCATAGCGGGTGTACATGCGCAATAAATCGGCGGCAAACAGCGCTGACTCATCGCCGCCGGTGCCGGCGCGTATTTCTAAAAATGCGGGCCGCATGTCGTCTGGGTCTTTGGGCAGCAGCATGCGCTGCAACTCGGTCTCCAGCTGCATCAACTCAGCTTGGGCGTGGGCGACTTCCTCCTCTGCCATGGCCCGCATCTCAGGGTCATCGGCACCGTCTTGCAGCATGTGCTGCGCAGCTTGCAGGTCAGACTCACGCTGCTGGTAGCGCGCATACCGCCCAGCGGTTGCGGTGACGTCGGTGTGCTCTCGCGACAAGGCCAAAAACTGGCTCATGTCTTTCATGATGTCTTCGCGCGACAGCAAAAAGTCTAACTCGGCCAAACGTTGGGCATAGCGCTCCAGTTGAGCGCGCAGAAAAGCCTTCATGTTCAAGCCCTGCGCTGAGCCAAACCAAGCCAAGCCAGCGAAAACACGCGGTGATCCAGGTCTAGGCTCATGGTTTGCTGCGCAAAAAGAAATGCTCAATCGCATGGCGCGCTTGTTCGCGTGCCTGCAGGTCGCTGGCATGCAACTCGGCCATCGCACCATGGAGCATTTTTTGGGTCAAGCCACGCGACAGGGCTTCAAGCACGGCGTCCACATCCTCCCCCTTCACCAACAGCTTGCGCGCCCGTGCCAATTCGGCCGTGCGCCAAGCTTCGGTTTGGGCATTGAGTTGTTGAATCAGGGGCACATGGCTGCGCTGCTCTAGCCAATGGGCAAAATTTTGCACACCCACGTCAATGATGGCCTCGGCCTGGGCCACCGCCGCTTGGCGGTTGGCTTGGCCGGTTTGCACGACCACCGACAAGTCGTCCACGGTGTAGAGGTACACGTCCTCCAAAGACTTCACCTCAGACTCGATGTCACGTGGCACCGCCAAATCGACCATGAACATGGGGCGGTGTTTGCGCTGGCGCAATGCACGTTCGACGGCCCCCAAGCCAATCAAGGGCAGGGTGCTGGCGGTGCAGCTGACCACAATGTCAAACTCATGCAAGCGCTGTGGCAAGTCTGACAGGCGCATCACCTCACCGCCAAATTGAGCCGCCAGTTTTTCGCCGCGCTCGAGCGTGCGGTTCGCAATGGCCAAGGATTTGGGTTGTTTGGCTGCGAAATGGGTGGCGCACAGCTCCACCATTTCACCTGCACCCACGAAGAGTACCCGGGTTTGTGCCAGGTCCTCAAACAGCTGTCCGGCCAAGCGCACGGCCGCCGCTGCCATGCTGATGGAGTGTGCGCCAATGTCGGTCGAGGTGCGCACCTCTTTGGCCACCGCAAAGGTGCGCTGGAAGAGTTGATTCAAGGTGGTGCCCAAGGCCCCGGCTTCAGCAGCGGCACGCACCGCGTCTTTCATCTGTCCAAGAATTTGCGGTTCGCCCAGGACCATGGAATCCAAGCCGCTGGCCACACGGAAAGCGTGGCGCGCGGCCTCACTTTCAGACAGTTCGTAGGTGTGACCCTCTAGTGCGTCCATCGGCACGCCGCCCGATTGGGCCAGCCACGCCAAAGTTTGTTGCATCTGGTTGTGCGAGCCAGCACCATAGATTTCGGTGCGGTTACAGGTAGACAAAATGGCTACTTCACTGTCGCCCGAGAAAGCGTTGCGCAGCGTGGTGAGGCTGGGCCCCATTTGGTCGACTGCAAATGCAAACCGACCCCGCAGGTCGAGCGGGGCTGTGTTGTGATTGAGGCCAAGAGCCCAGACTGCCATAGATGTAGATTATAAAATTTGTCGCATGGGTCTTTACGAACAGCTCATTCACGTCCTCAACTTCATGGCTCCGGCTTGGGGGTTGGCACTTTTTTGTGCGATCTGCGCACGTGGGATGACCCGTTTGGGCCTGCCGCGGGCGGCTTGGCGTGTTCGTACACAAGTGTGGGTGAATGGCGTGTTGGGTGTGGCTGTGCTGCTGGCGGGCTTGCTGCTGTGGGGCGTGGACGGCAAGATGGCCACTTGGGGCGCCTTGGTTTTGGCGTCTGGCACCTGCCAATGGCTGATGTGCCAAGCCTGGCGCCGCTGAAGGCGCACAAGCCGTAGGGCTGTGGTGCCCTGCGGTAACATCCATGTCCCTCTCGCGCACCCTCCAACATGAACGCTCCCACCTCGCTCAATCATCTGCTTGCCTTGGCCGAAGAGAGCCCCCGGCTGCGCGAAATTCCCTACAACTACACCTCGTTCTCTGACCGCGAAATCGTGCTGCGCTTGCTCGGTGCTCAAGCGTGGGACTGGTTGCTGCGCTTGCGGCAAGAGCGCCGTACCGGGCGTTCGGCCCGCATGCTCTATGAGGTGTTGGGTGATATTTGGGTGGTCCAGCGAAATCCCTATTTGCAAGATGACCTGTTGGACAACCCAAAGCGCCGGGCCCTGCTGGTCGAGGCTTTGCACCATCGCTTGGGTGAAGTACAGCGACGCCGTACCCCCGCAGAAGATGCGGAGCGTGACGCGCTCGTGGGTCAGTTGTTGGCGGCTGCATCAACAGCCGTAGAAGCTTTCAATGTCCAATTTGAAGCCATTGCGACTTTGCGCAAAAAAGCCGAGCGCTTGCTCAACAAGCACACCGCTGCCGACAACATCAAATTCGACGCTTTGTCTCGCGTGTCGCATGTCACTGACGCCACCGACTGGCGGGTCGAATACCCATTTGTGGTGCTCACCCCTGATACCGAGGCCGAAATGGCCAAGATGGTCAAAGCCTGCATTGATTTGGGCCTCACCATCGTCCCGCGTGGTGGCGGCACGGGCTACACGGGCGGCGCCATCCCCTTGACTTGGAAGAGTGCGGTCATCAATACCGAAAAACTCGAAGCCATGTCGCAAGTGGAAATGCGTGACCTGCCAGGCTTGGACCACCCGGTGCCCACCATTTGGACCGAAGCGGGTGTGGTCACGCAGCGCGTGGCTGATGCCGCTGAGCGCGCGGGCTTTGTGTTTGCGGTAGACCCCACTTCAGCAGAAGCCTCGTGCATTGGCGGCAACGTCGCCATGAATGCGGGCGGTAAAAAAGCCGTGCTGTGGGGCACGGCACTCGACAACTTGGTGAGCTGGCGCATGGTCACCCCCGACGCGCAGTGGCTTGAAGTCACCCGGATCGGGCACAACCTGGGCAAGATCCACGACGCCGAGATGGTCAGGTTTGATTTGCAGTATTTCGAGGCCGATGGCAAAACACCCATCCGCCAAGAGCGCCTGGACATTCCGGGTCCCTCATTTCGCAAAGCGGGCCTTGGCAAAGACGTCACCGACAAGTTTTTGAGCGGCTTGCCAGGTATTCAAAAAGAAGGTTGCGACGGCTTGATCACCAGCGCCCGCTGGATCTTGCACCGCATGCCCCAGCACACCCGCACGGTGTGCATGGAGTTTTTCGGCAATGCCAAAGACGCTGTGCCCAGCATCGTGGATGTCAAAGACTTCATGTTTGCCGAGCAAAAACGCAGCGGCGTTTTGCTGGCCGGCTTGGAGCACCTGGACGACCGTTACCTGCGCGCGGTGGGCTACGCCACCAAGAGCAAACGCGGTGGCTTGCCCAAGATGGTGTTGATCGGTGACATCGCGGGTGATGACGCCGATGCTGTCGCACGTGTCACCTCGGAAGTGGTGCGCTTGGCCAATTCGCGCAGCGGTGAAGGCTTTGTGGCCATCAGCCCCGAGGCGCGTAAAAAGTTCTGGTTGGATCGCAAACGCACCGCCGCCATCAGCCGTCACACCAACGCCTTCAAGATCAACGAAGACGTGGTCATTCCGCTGCCGCGCATGGCCGAATACACCGACGGCATCGAGCGCATCAACATCGAGCTCTCGCTGCGCAACAAGATCGCTCTGTGTGACGCGCTCGACGAGTTTTTTGCCCGTGGCAACCTGCCCTTGGGCAAGTCCGACGATGCAGCAGATATTGCCTCGCCAGAGTTACTCGAAGACCGTGTCACCCAAGCTCGTGCATTGATTGCCGAGGTGCGGTCGCTTTGGCAACAGTGGTTGCGCGACTGCGACGCCTTGTTCGTGCCCTTGCAAGACCACAGCTTGCGCGCCAGCTGGAAAACCCAAATCCGCGCGGTGTTACAAAACATCTTCACGGGTGGTGCCTTCTTGCCGATCTTGGAGGAGTGCAACGCCATTCACCAGCGTGTGCTCAAGGGGCGTGTCTGGGTGGCCCTGCACATGCATGCGGGCGACGGCAATGTGCACACCAACATCCCGGTCAACAGTGACGACTACGCCATGTTGCAAACCGCGCATGAAGCCGTGGCCCGCATCATGACTTTGGCACGCTCGCTCAACGGCGTGATCTCGGGTGAACACGGCATTGGCATCACCAAGATGGCGTTTTTGACCGATGCCGAGCTGCAACCCTTTGCTGACTACAAAGCCCGTGTTGACCCCGAAGGCCGCTTCAACAAAGGCAAACTGCTGCGCAACAACGACGCCGATGTCAATGTGCGGCACGCCGATTTGAGTCAGGCCTACACCCCAAGCTTTGGCTTGATGGGGCATGAATCGCTGATCATGCAGCAGTCCGACATTGGCGCCATTGCGGCCAGCGTCAAAGACTGCTTGCGTTGCGGCAAGTGCAAACCGGTGTGCGCCACCCATGTGCCACGCGCCAATTTGCTCTACAGTCCGCGCAACAAAATTTTGGCTACCTCGTTGCTGGTGGAAGCCTTTTTGTACGAAGAGCAAACCCGCCGCGGCGTGTCGATCAAACACTGGCAAGAGTTTGAAGACGTCGCTGACCATTGCACCGTGTGTCACAAGTGTTTGACCCCCTGCCCAGTCAACATTGACTTTGGTGATGTCTCCATGAACATGCGCAACCTGCTGCGAAAGATGGGGCAAAAAACTTTCCGCCCCGGTAACGCAGCAGCCATGTTGATGCTCAACGCGACCAACCCGGAAACCATCAAGCTGGTGCGCGCTGGCATGGTGGGGGTGGGCATGAAGTTGCAGCGCATGGCCAACGATGTGTTGCAGCTGGTGGCCCGCAAGCAAACCAAAGCACCGCCGGCCTCGGTGGGTGCTGCGCCCATCAAAGAGCAGGTGATTCACTTCATCAACAAAAAAATGCCGGGCGGATTGCCCAAGAAAACTGCGCGTGCTTTGTTGGACATCGAAGACAAAGATTACGTGCCCATCATTCGCAACCCCAAGACCACCAACGCTGACACCGAGGCGGTGTTCTATTTCCCGGGTTGTGGCTCAGAGCGCTTGTTCAGCCAAGTGGGTTTGGCCACGCAGGCCATGCTCTGGCATGCCGGTGTGCAAACCGTGTTGCCGCCCGGTTATTTGTGTTGCGGTTATCCGCAACGCGGCAGCGGGCAGTTTGACAAGGCTGAAAAAATCATCACCGACAACCGCGTGCTGTTCCACCGTGTGGCCAACACGCTCAACTACCTCGACATCAAAACCGTGGTGGTGAGCTGTGGCACCTGTTACGACCAGTTGCAGGGCTATGAGTTCGACAAAATCTTCCCGGGATGCCGCATCGTCGATATCCATGAGTACCTGCTCGAGAAAAACATCACGCTCGACACCAGCCAGCAAGGGGCTTACCTGTACCACGACCCCTGCCACAGCCCCATGAAGCAGCAAGACCCGATGAAAACGGTCAAGTCTCTGGTGGGCGACACCGTGCTCAAGAGCGACCGGTGTTGCGGCGAGTCCGGCACCTTGGGGGTGACACGCCCAGACATTGCCACCCAGGTGCGTTTCCGCAAAGAAGAAGAAATTCGCAAAGATGAAAACGCCCTGCGTGCCATCACGGGGGACACCACCGGCAACGTCAAAATTTTGACCAGCTGTCCCAGCTGTTTGCAAGGCCTGAGCCGTTATGGCGACGATTTGCAAAACGGTTTGCTCGAGGCCGACTACATCGTGGTCGAGATGGCGCGCAAAATTTTGGGTGAACAGTGGATGCCCACTTATGTGGCCCAAGCCAATGCCGGTGGCATTGAGCGCGTGTTGGTCTAAGGTGGGCACACAAGCATGGCTGGTTTAGACAAAAACACCCCCACGCCGCAAGACATCACGGTGCATGGCGCCAGCCGTGTGCTGGAGGTGAGCTTTTCGGATGGTGCCTCGTTTCGCATTCCGTTTGAGCTCATGCGTGTCTTCAGCCCCTCGGCGGAAGTGCAGGGCCACGGACCCGGCCAAGAGGTGTTGCAAACCGGCAAACGCGAGGTCACTTTGACCGAGCTCGCGCCCATTGGCAACTACGCCGTGCAACCAACCTTCAGCGATGGGCACGACACGGGCATCTTTTCGTGGGAATACCTTTACTTTTTAGGTGCTCAGCAAGACCAACTGTGGGCCGATTACGAGCGCCGCTTGGGCGAAGCGGGTGTCACGCGTGATGCACCCATGCCCGAGGCGGCTGCTCCGGGTTGCGGGCACTCACACTGATACGATTGAGAAATATGAGCAGCACCCATTTCGGTTTCAAAACAGTCGACGAAACAGACAAAGCCCGCCATGTGCGCGGCGTGTTTGATTCGGTGGCGTCCAAGTACGGCGTCATGAATGACCTGATGTCCATGGGCTTGCACCGCGCTTGGAAACGTTACGCCGTGATGGTGGCTGACCTGCGGGAAGGCCACCAAGTGCTCGACATCGCCGGCGGCACCGGCGACTTGGCCATGGCCTTTGCCAAAGAAGTGGGCAAGACAGGCTGCGTGGTGCACACCGACATCAACCAAGCCATGTTGTCCACGGGCCGCGACCGTTTGCTGGACCACGGGCTGGTGTTGCCCACCCTGGTGTGCGATGCCGAAAAACTGCCTTTCCCAGACAACCATTTTGACGTGGTGAGTGTGGCCTTCGGTCTGCGCAACATGACGCACAAAGATGCGGCCCTCCAAGAGATGTGCCGCGTCCTCAAGCCCAACGGCAAACTGCTGGTCTTGGAATTCTCCAAAGTGGCCAAGCCCTTGGAGAAAGCCTACGACTGGTACTCCTTCAACATCTTGCCCAAGCTTGGCAAGTTGGTGGCGGGCGACGACGCCAGTTACCGCTACCTCGCCGAATCAATTCGCATGCACCCCAGTCAAGAAGACTTGAAAGCCTTGATGAAAACCTGTGGCTTTGGCCACGTGGACTTTCACAACATGAGCGCTGGCGTGGTGGCCTTGCATGTGGGTATCAAGTGTTAACTGGTTCAGAATTTTTTGGAGACAAGACAATGAAAATTTGGTCCGCTGTGTTGGTCATTGCTTTGGCTTTGACGAGTTTGCATGCCGATGCTGCCAAGCGTTTGGGCGGTGGTAAGTCCGTGGGGCAGCAGTCCAACCAAGTCACGCAGCGAGAAGCCGTCAAACCGGCCCCAGCTGCTGCGCCCAATGCAGCACCGTCTGTCGCCCCAGCGGCGCCTGCCGCACCCGCTGCTGCCCCCAGCCGTTTTGGTGGCATGGGCGGCATGATCGGTGGTCTGGCCGCTGGTTTGGGACTGGCTTGGTTGGCCCACTCGATGGGTTTTGGCGCTGAATTTGGACAATTTTTGATGTTTGGTTTGATCGCCTTGGTGGTGATGATGGTGATCGGCATGGTCATGCGCCGTCGCCAACCTGAGATGGCCAACCCAAGCCCTTATGCCTTTGAGGGTTCAGGTGCGCCGGCAGATCCCCGAAGCATGCCGCAGTACAACCCTCGCAACGTTGGCAACGATGCCTCGGCGCGGCCTGTCGACACCGACCCCCGTTACACACCCGGCGAAGCAAGTTCGGGTACCGTCATTGGCTCTGGCTTGGCAGGGCATCAGAGCTGGGGCGTACCAGCGGGTTTTGATGCGGTGGGTTTTGTCAGTGCCGCCAAACAAAACTTCCACACCCTCCAGCAAGCTTGGGACCGTGCCGACGTGAGCACTTTGCGCTCGATGATGACCGACAGCATGGTCGAAGAAATCAAAGCCCAATTGGCTGAGCGTGAAAGCACCTCCAGCGGTCAGCCCAACCACACCGAGGTGGTGATGTTGGAAGCCCAATTGCTGGGCATCGAAGAGGTGGGGTCAGCTTACTTGGCCAGCGTCGAGTTTTCGGGCCTGATCCGCGAGGAACCATCGACGGGCCCGACGCCCTTCCGCGAAGTCTGGAACATGACCAAGCCCAAAGACGGCAGCATGGGTTGGTTGGTGGCGGGTGTTCAAGCACTGCAATAAGCCATTCATATAAGCTTGGCTGTCCAAGGGACAGACAAATACAAGGAATAATTGGGGGACTATGGCCACACAGTCCCCTTTTTCTTGGTTGAGCGATGCCGCAGACAAGCTGCGTGCCAACCTGCCTGCCGATCTACCCAATGCTTTGATGCCACCGCCCTGGGCGGTGCATGAACTGCAGCAGCGGGCGGTGCTGTTCCTCAACCACGTGCTGATGCAAGAGCCTGCAGCACGTGAACGCTTGCAACGCCAACGCGGACGCTGTGTGCAGCTGCATTGGCGTGATCAGGTGTTTGAGTGCCAATTTACGCCAGCGGGTTTGCTCGAATTGGTCAGTGCTGAGTCAGCCGCCAAAACGCCAGACCTGGTGTTGCGGGTCAGCGAGACGTCCCCATTGGCCTTGGCCCGCACGGTGGTGCAGGGCCACAAACCAGCCATTCGCATCGAGGGTGATGTGCAACTGGCCGCCGAGGTGAATTGGTTGATTGACCACGTGCGCTGGGATCCAGAAGAGGATATGTCGCGCCTGATTGGCGACGCCCCTGCACACACACTGGCTCAAATCGGTCGTCGGGTGGTGAATGCCCTGAGTGACTTTGTGCGACAAGCTTCGGCACCGAAGGCCTCGTCATGACCCGCTTGTTTCGCGGTGTCTACATCGTCTTCATCGTCTTGCGCTATGGTCTAGACGAGCTGGTACTGACCAGTTTTCAATCACCCGGCCTGCGCTTGTTGGCGCGCATTGTGTCTGTCGGCCGCGACTTGCGTGCGCCCCGGGGTCAGCGCTTGCGCGAAGCCTTGGAACACTTAGGCCCCATCTTCGTGAAGTTTGGACAGGTCTTGTCCACACGACGCGATTTGTTGCCCCCCGACATCGCCGACGAATTGGCGCTTCTGCAAGACCGCGTGCCGCCGTTTCCTTCGAGCGTGGCTGTCGCCACCATCGAACGTGCTTTTGGTCGCCCCTTGGCGGATGTCTTCGTTGAGTTCACCCATCAACCGGTGGCCAGTGCCTCCATTGCCCAAGTGCACTTTGCAGTGGCCAAAGACCGCCATGGCCAGTTGCGTGAGGTGGCCGTGAAGGTTCTGCGCCCGGGCATGCTGAGCGTGATTGACAAAGACCTGAGCTTGATGCGCATGATGGCGGCTTTGGTCGACCGTTTGTCGGCGGATGGCAAGCGTTTGAAACCTCGTGAAGTGGTGGCAGAGTTTGACAAATACCTGCACGACGAGCTGGATTTGGTGCGAGAAGCCGCCAATGCCGCGCAACTGCGCCGCAACATGGAAGGCCTCAACCTGGTGTTGATTCCAGAAATGCTCTGGGACTACTGCTACACCGAAGTGATCGTGATGGAGCGCATGAATGGCGTGCCGATCAGCCAGGTCGATCGTTTGCGTGAAGCCGGCGTGGACATTCCGAAGTTGGCACGCGATGGCGTGACCATCTTCTTCACCCAGGTGTTTCGCGATGGATTCTTTCACGCAGACATGCACCCGGGCAACATCCAAGTCAGCCTTGACCCTGCCACCTTTGGCCGCTATGTGTCCCTGGACTTTGGCATCGTCGGCACGTTGACCGAGTTTGACAAAGAGTATCTGGCGCAAAACTTCACCGCTTTCTTTCGTCGTGACTACAAGCGCGTGGCCGAGCTGCATGTCGAGTCGGGTTGGGTGCCTGCAGACACCCGTGTGGACGAATTGGAGTCGGCCATTCGTGCAGTTTGCGAGCCCTACTTTGACCGCCCGTTGAAAGAAATCTCTTTAGGTCTGGTGTTGATGCGCTTGTTCCAAACCTCGCGTCGTTTCAATGTTGAGATTCAGCCGCAACTCGTCTTGCTGCAAAAAACCTTGCTCAACATCGAAGGCTTGGGTCGACAACTCGACCCGGAGTTGGACTTGTGGAGCACGGCCAAGCCTTTCTTGGAAAAGTGGATGCTCGACCAAGTGGGCCCCAAAAAGCTGTGGAACCAGTTGGTGGCTGAGGCACCGCGTTATGCCAAGTTGCTGCCCGAGCTGCCGCGTTTGGTGCATGATTTTTTGAAGCATCGTCAAAGTGATGCCAACCCTCAGCTGCAAACTCTGATCGATGAGCAACGCCGCACCAACCGCCTGCTGCAGCAGCTGATGTGGAGCGGCGTAGGCTTTTTGGTGGGCTTGGTGGTGATGCAGTTGTTGGTTCATACCCATCCTTTTTTATGAGTAAACCCTAGGAGTTTGACCCGTGCTGCTCACACTCGTCATCGTCTATTTGTTGGTCACCATTGCCATTGGTTTGATGGCTGCCAAGCGGGTGCAAAACTCGGCCGACTTCGCCATTGCAGGTCGGCACTTGCCCTTGGCCATGATCGTCACCACCACATTTGCGACCTGGTTTGGGTCTGAAACCGTGCTGGGTATCCCTGCCAAGTTTGTCAACGGGGGCTTGCACGGCGTGGTCGAAGACCCCTTTGGCGCTGGCTTTTGTCTGATCTTGGTGGGCCTGTTTTTCGCGGGCAAGCTCTACCGCATGACCTTGCTCACCATCAGCGACTATTACCGCGAGCGTTATGGCCGCACGGTGGAAGTGGTCTGTTCGTTGATCATCATGGTCAGCTACTTGGGTTGGGTGTCGGCACAAGTGACGGCACTGGGGCTGGTGTTCAACGTGCTGTCGAATGATGTCATCAGCATTCCGGTGGGTATGGTGATTGGTGTGGTGTCCATCTTGGCCTACACACTCTTTGGTGGCATGTGGTCGGTGGCCATCACCGACTTCATCCAGATGATCATCTTGGTGGTGGGCTTGTCGATTCTGGCGGTGTTTGCGGCCGACCAAGCGGGGGGGGCCGACAAAGTGGTGGCTTTGGCCATCAGCCAAGACATGTTCAAGTTTTGGCCAGAACCCCACTTCAAAGACCTGGTGTTTTTCTTGGCGGCTGCCATCACCATCATGTTTGGCTCGATCCCTCAACAAGATGTGTTCCAGCGCGTGATGTCTGCCAACAGTGTCAAGGCCGCCACCCACGGCCCGGTCATTGGGGGCATTTGCTACATCTTGTTCGCGTTTGTGCCGATGTTCTTGGTGGTCAGCGCGATGATCATCATGCCCGAGAAGGCCACGGCATTGATGGCCGAAGACCCACAAAAAGTCTTGCCCACTTTGGTGATGGAGCACATGCCGTTTGTCATGCAGGTGCTCTTCTTCGGGGCTTTGCTATCTGCCATTAAGTCGTGTGCCTCGGCCACCTTGCTGGCGCCGAGCGTGACCTTCACCGAAAACATTTGGCGTCAGTTCCATCCCCACCAAAGCGACCAACAAGAGTTGCGTGCCATGCGGGTGACCGTGTTGGTGTTCAGTGGCTTGGTGCTGTGCTATGCCATAGCCATGCAAGGGACCTCGATTTACGAAATGGTGTCTGGGGCTTATCAAGTCCCTCTGGTCGGCGCTTTTGTTCCCTTGGTGTTTGGTCTGTATTGGCCACGCGCCTCCACCCAAGGCGCGGTGTTTGCCATCGTGTTGGGCCTGTTGACCTGGGGCTTGTTCATGTTCACGCCCGCTGGTGAGGAGTTTCCAGCCCAACTGGCCGGGTTGATGGCCAGTTTGGTCGGCATGTTGGGAGGGTCTTTGGGGCCGCAGGCCATTCGCAACACCCACGCCAGCCACCACAAAATAGCCACGGTCTAAGCCGCTTGAATGCGCGTTTGCCAGCCACACCTGTGGGGGCTTGAAGATGGGGTGACCGCCTATAATTACGGGTTTTACCCATCCTTCAGCCATGCCTATCTACGCCTACAAATGCGGGTCCTGCGGCCATGCCAAGGACGTTTTGCAAAAAATTTCTGATTCGCCT
>CANCUP010000051.1 GCA_947381325.1 Comamonadaceae bacterium | reverse complement strand
GACAACTCCAGCGCCGAGTCGCACCGCCAGTTCTACGACGAGTACAACGCCGTGCTCGACATGGACGCCGATTACTACTTGGAAACCATCAACACGGTTTTCCAAGAGTTCAAGCTGGTGCGAGGCACCTGGCAAGTGAAATCTGAAACCGGAGAAATTGAATGGGTTCGCCCCCAAGACATCCGCAGCACGGCGTTGCTCACGGTGGAAGGTGAGTTAGACGATATTTCCGGCTCTGGCCAAACCGTGGCGGCCCATGACCTGTGTACAGGCATCGTGCGCCAAGCGCACCACCACTTGGAGGTGCCGGGTGCGGGCCACTATGGCATCTTCAGTGGTCGCCGTTGGCGCGAAGTGGTGTACCCGCATGTCAAGCGCTTTATCTTGGAACACCAAAAGGCAGCAAAACCTTTAGTTGCTGGCAATGCGGGTTCTGCGGCCAAGCCAAAAGTCGCACGCACTGCCGCTCAAAAAACAGTGGCCGCTGGCCGCCGGGCCACTCCCGTGGCGGTGAAAAAAGTCGCCGCCAAGGTGACCCAAACATCTGTTGCCGCCAAGCCCGCAGCCAAGAAAGCTGTGCGCGCTAAAAAGTGAGTCTGCTCCAGCGTCTGAATGACGCCTTGCCGCAAACGCAATGCACGCGATGCGGCTATCCCGACTGCCAACGCTACGCCCAAGCCATGGCCGAGGGCGAAGCCGGCATCAACCAATGCCCTCCCGGAGGCCAAGAAGGTGTGCAACGACTGGCGGCTATCTTGGGCCAAGCAGCGCTCCCCTTGAGTGCCGAACACGGCGTAGAAGGCCCACGCCAGATGGCTGTGATTGACGAGGCCTGGTGCATCGGCTGCACCCTGTGCATCGACGCCTGCCCAACCGACGCCATTTTGGGCGCCAACAAACGCATGCACACCGTCATTGAGGCCTATTGCACGGGCTGCGAGTTGTGCATCCCCGTGTGCCCTGTGGACTGCATCCAACTCGAACCCGTTGATCCAGAGCGCACCGGATGGGCCGCTTGGTCACCCGAACAAGCGACTCAGGCACGCGAGCGCTACGACTGGCACCAACAGCGCAGTGCCCGTGAGGCCCAAGACAACGCGCAACGGCTGCAAGCCAAAGCGCTCAAAAAATTGGCCGATTTGCCTGCCCACACCCACGGTGCCGAGGGAGCTGGCAGCGCGCCTGAAGTGGACCGCAAGCGCGCCATCATCGAAGCTGCACTGGCCAAAGCCAAAGCACGCGCGCAAAGTTGAACGGCCCCTGTTGGGGCCGTTTCACACATGGGAACAGGCGCTTGCCGCCTGCTCGCTTCACTCGATGCGCGCGCCCGAGGCCTTCACAATTTGACCCGCCGTGTCCCAGTCCGCACGCAGCACACGCTGGAACTCGTCCGACGACATGGCTCCCGGCTCAACCCCCAACTTGGTGAAGCGCTCTTGCACCACGGGGTCGGCCAGGACCTTGGCCATGGCCGCGTTGATGCGGTCCACCTCGGCTTTGGGCGTGGCAGCTGGGGCCAACAAGCCAAACCAAGAATCAAACTTGAAGCCCGGCAACCCTGCCTCGGCCACCGTGGGCAACTCGGGCATGAATTTGGAGCGCTGGCTGCCGGTGTAGGCCAGCAACTTGATGCGTGGGTCTTGGCGAAAGCCCGCCACACCGATGCTGGCTGACGTCACACCTTGCACGCGCCCGGCCAGCACTTCGTTCACAGCGTCGCCAGTCGACTTCATCGGGATGTGCTGCATGCTGGCGCCTGCTTTGGCCAGGAAAGAGGCCATGCCCAAATGCGTGGCACTGCCGTTGCCCGCCGACGCGTAGTTGAGCTGCCCCGGCTTGGCCTTCAAGGCGCGCACATACTCGGCCAGGTTGTTCACGCCCATGTTGGCCGGTGCCGCCACCACATAACCCGAGTAGCCCAACAAGGCAACGCCCACAAAGTCTTTCACCGGGTCATAAGGCAGCTTGGCATACAAATGCCCAGCCAGGTTGTGGCTGGCCGCGGCCAGCACCAAGGTGTTGCCGTCAGCCGATGCATGGGCCACTTGCGCCGTGCCCACCGTGCCGCCTGCGCCCGCGCGGTTTTCCACCAGCACCGTGGCACCCAGGGCTTGGCCCAATTCGTTGTTGAAGGTGCGCGCCAAGGTGTCTTGCACCGCACCGGGTCCGAACGGCACCACCAAGTGCACCACGCGCTGCGCCCAAGCAGAACCCAAGGTGCAAGCGCTCAATGCGAGCGTCAGAGTCAGGCGACTCAGTGTGTGTGAAGAAGACATGAACATCCTTGTTGCATCAAATAAAAACCGAACCTCAGTCGTCGCGCATGCGTTGGCCCGCAGCTCGCCACATGAGACATCAAACCCTTCAGGGGCGCGCCAACCAACGCTCCACCAAACGCACAAAATAGCTCGCGCCGACCGGGATGATGGCATCGTTGAAATCAAACGAGGTGTTGTGGATCACACACGCACCGGGACCATGATCGGGCATACGGTGGCCGCCGTCGCCGTTGCCAATGAAGGCATAGCAACCGGGCTTGGCACGCAGCATGTGGGCAAAGTCTTCGGCGGTCATCACCGGCTCAAAGGCGTCGTTGACTTGGGCGTCGCCCACAATCTCGCGCATCACATCGGCGGCAAACTGCGCTTCAAACGCATGATTCACAACCGGTGGCGAGGCCCGCACAAAGCTCACCTCAGCTTGACAGCCATGGGCCAGCGCCGTGTGCTCGGCGGTGCGACGCAAAGCGGCTTCGAGCACATCCAAGGCTTCCACCGAGAACGTGCGCACCGTGCCGCCCACCCAGGCCACATCGGGAATCACATTGGGCGCGTCCGAGCCTTGAATTTGCGTGACGGCCAGCAGCACCCGCTCGCGCGAGTCGATCACGCGCGGCACCAAGGTTTGCAACTGTTGCGCCAGGTTGATGGTCGCCGCCACCGGGTCGGTGCCGGTGTGCGGCATCGAGGCATGGGTGCCGCGCCCGCGCAGCGTCACGCGCCAGGTGTTGCTCGACGCCATCAAAGCGCCGTGGTTGAGCGCGAACGAGCCCGCGGCGGCACCGAGCGAAAAGTTGTGCAAGGCAAACACGGCCTCACAAGGAAAGCGCTCAAACAAGCCTTCGTCGATCATCTTCTTGGCGCCGGCCTTGCCCATTTCTTCGGCGGGCTGAAAGATAAAGTTCACTGTGCCTGCAAAGTCACGGCCTTGCGACAACTGCCAAGCCGCCGCCAGCAACATGGTGGTGTGGCCGTCGTGTCCGCACGCATGCATGCGCCCGTCGTGCTGTGAACGGTGGGGAAAGTGGTTGTCTTCTTGCAGCGGCAACGCGTCCAAGTCGGCGCGCAAGCCAATGGCGTGCGGGCCTTCGCGGCCCCGCAACACCCCCACCACACCGGTGTGGGCGATGCCGGTGTGCACTTCCAGGCCCCAGCTGCGCAAACGCTCGGCCACGATGGCGCTGGTGCGGTGTTCGTCGTACCCCAGCTCGGGGTGGGCGTGGATGTCACGCCGGAGTTTCACAAAATCTGAAGTCTCGTCAAAACACGTCAACACCGCCATGCAGGCCCCTTCGGTTCAAGAAGCGGCCAGTTTACTGAAGGCGCTCACCACCTCAGGGGGCGCTTGCACCAGTTCAATCAGCACGCCCTCACCGCCGATGGGAAATTCCTCATTGGCCTTGGGGTGTAAAAACGTGATGTCAAAGCCCGCCGCGCCTTGGCGTATGCCACCCGGCGCAAAACGCACGCCCTGCGCACTCAGCCACTCGACTGCTTCAGGCAGCTTGTCGATCCACAAACCCACATGGTTCAAGGGTGTGGTGTGGACCGCTGGTTTTCTGTCGGGGTCCAGCGGCTGCATCAAATCGACTTCGACCTTGAAAGGGCCCACGCCCATGGCACAAATGTCTTCGTCCACGTTCTCGCGCTCGCTTTTGAAAGTGCCCGTCACCTCCAAGCCAAACATGTCGACCCAGAGTTTTTGCAAGCGGCCTTTGTCAGGACCACCGATGGCGATTTGCTGGATGCCCAGCACTTTGAAGGGGCGTGTTGTGGCAGACATCACTCAAACTCCACAATCATCTGGTCCACTGTGAGTGACTCGCCTGTGTGGGCCACCACGCTCTTGACCACACCATCTTGGGTGGCGAACAACACGTTCTCCATCTTCATGGCTTCGATCACAGCCACGCGCTCACCGGCTTGCACTTTTTGGCCCGGCTTGACCGCCACATCCACCAGCAAACCCGGCATGGGCGACAGCACAAAACGGCTCAAGTCAGGCGGCGCTTTGAAAGGCATGAGTTGGTGCAACTCGGCCATGCGCGGCGACATCACCAAGGCGTCGATGCGGGTGCCGTTGTGCTGCACTTGCAGCACCAATGGGTTTTTGACCGTGCCGCGCTCCACCTGGGCGGTGAAGGGCTGGCCGTTGACCGTGCCTGCAATGCGCACATCGTTCAAGCGCGAGTGGCTTTCGATGGCGTATGACTTGGCGCCAACTTGGATGGTGGCCAAACCACTTTGACCACGGAACTCGTCCACATGCACAGCGGTATAGCGGTTGTGGCCCTGTGCCCCCAGCGCCACCACGGTGTAGTCTTGGCCAATCTTGACGTCATAGCCCGGCAACTGGCCGCTCAAATTGGCGGCGCGCTCACGCGATTTGCGGCGCACGAAAGCGGCTAAGGCGACCAAAAAGTCGGGGTCGTCGTGCGGCACGTCTTCAGCGCGAAAACCGTGGGCGTATTGCTCGGCAATGAAGCCGGTGTTGAAGTCGCCCGAGACAAACTTGGGGTGGGCCAGCAAAGCCGCTTGGAACGGAATGTTGGAGCTGATGCCACGGATGACAAACCCATTCAAGGCTTCGCGCATCTTGGCAATCGCTTCGTGGCGGTCTTTGCCGTGCACGATGAGCTTGGCGATCATCGAGTCATAAAACATCGGAATCTCGCCACCGTCTTGCACCCCGGTGTCCACACGCACGCCCAGCAAGTTGGCGGTGTTGCCCTGGAACATGGTTTGCGCTGGCGTTTGAAAACGCACCAAGCGTCCGGTCGAGGGCAAGAAGTTGCGGAACGGGTCTTCGGCGTTGATGCGGCATTCGATGGCCCAGCCATTGCGCTGCACATCGGCTTGGGTGAGCGGCAGCTTCTCGCCTGCCGCCACACGAATCATCAGCTCTACCAAGTCCAGGCCGGTGATGGCTTCGGTCACGGGATGCTCCACCTGCAAGCGGGTGTTCATTTCAAGAAAGTAAAAGTCTTGGTCCTTGCCGACCACAAACTCCACCGTGCCTGCCGATTGGTACTTCACCGCCTTGGACAACGCCACGGCCTGCTCGCCCATGGCTTTGCGGGTGGCGTCGCTGATGAAAGGCGACGGCGCCTCTTCGATCACCTTTTGGTGACGGCGCTGGATGGAGCACTCGCGCTCGTTCAAATAAATCACGTTGCCTTGGCTGTCACCCAGCACCTGAATTTCGATGTGGCGGGGTTCGAGCACGTATTTCTCAATGAAGACACGGTCATCGCCGAAGCTGTTGCGTGCTTCGTTGCGGCACGAGGTGAAACCTTCCAAGGCTTCTTTGTCGTTGAAGGCCACACGCAGGCCTTTGCCGCCGCCGCCTGCTGAGGCCTTGATCATGACGGGGTAGCCGATGCCTTTGGCAATCTCCACCGCCTGCTCGGCGGTGTCGATGGCGTCGTTGTAGCCAGGGATGGTGTTGACCTTGGCTTCGAGCGCCAGCTTCTTGGAAGCAATCTTGTCGCCCATGGCAGCGATGGAATGCGCCTTGGGACCAATGAAGGCAATGCCTTCGTCTTCGCAACGTTTGGCGAAGTCGGTGTTCTCGCTCAAGAAACCGTAACCGGGGTGAATGGCCTGTGCGCCCGTGGTTTTAGCGGCTGCGATGATTTTCTCGGCCACCAGGTAAGACTCACGCGAGGGTGCGGGGCCGAGCAACACCGCCTCATCGGCGAGTTGCACATGGCGCGCTTCTTTGTCGGCTTCGGAGTACACGGCCACGGTTTTGATGCCCATCTTGTGGGCAGTGGCGATGACACGGCAGGCGATTTCGCCGCGGTTGGCAATCAGAATTTTGGTAAACATGGTTTTTCCTTATTCGGGTATCAGTTCAATTTTTTGCTGTGCTCGCTTTGGGCATGCCGTGAGTTGCTGGGCTCGCCATGGGCGTTTTGTCAATTGTTGGGCTCGCCATGGGCGCGGCGTATCCGCCTCCGCTCATGTCCCCCGCCCTTCGGGCTCCTCCTTCACTTCGCTGCGGCGGACACACCGCACCCATGGCTGCGAAGTGCATCACCGCAAGCTGGCTATCCGATTTCCCTGCCGCAAACAAAAACGTTGCCCCAAGCGGGTAGGCTGAGCGCTTTGCGTAGGTAAAGGGGGAGGCCGAAGGCCGGAGGACACGGAGCAAAGCGCTCAGGCAACTCGCTCTCCCCAACCGACGTTTCAACTCAATGTTCGACATAAAGCAACTCAAAGCGGAATGTTGCCGTGCTTGCGCCACGGGTTGTCGATCTGCTTGTCTTTGAGCATCACCAACGAGCGGCAAATGCGCTTGCGGGTTTCATGCGGCTGAATCACATCGTCAATGAAGCCACGCGCACCCGCCACAAACGGGTTGGCAAAACGGGCCTTGTACTCGGCTTCTTTCGCGGCCAGTTTTTCCGGGTCACCCTTGTCTTCGCGGAAGATGATCTCCACCGCGCCCTTGGCCCCCATCACCGCAATCTCGGCATTGGGCCAGGCAAAGTTCACGTCACCGCGCAAGTGCTTGGACGCCATCACGTCGTACGCACCGCCATAGGCCTTGCGCGTGATCACTGTGATCTTGGGCACCGTGCACTCGGCATAGGCGTAGAGCAACTTGGCACCGTGTTTGATGATGCCGCCAAACTCTTGGCTGGTGCCGGGCATGAAACCGGGCACATCCACAAAGGTGATCACAGGAATGTTGAAGGCATCGCAAAAACGCACAAAACGTGCGGCTTTGATCGAGCTCTTGATGTCCAAGCAACCGGCCAACACCAAAGGTTGGTTGGCCACGATGCCGACCGTTTGACCGGCCATGCGGGCAAAGCCGATCAAGATGTTTTTCGCATAGTCGGGTTGCAGCTCGAAGAAGTCGCCATCGTCCACGGTTTTGACGATCAACTCTTTCATGTCGTAGGGCTTGTTGGGGTTCTCGGGCACCAAGGTGTCCAAGCTCACGTCCATGCGGTCGGTTGGGTCCCCGTTGTGGCGCACCGGCGCTTTCTCTTTGTTGTTGAGCGGCAGGTAGTTGTAGAGACGGCGCAGCATCAGCAAAGCCTCGACGTCGTTTTCAAATGCCATGTCGGCCACACCGCTCTTGGTGGTGTGGGTCAGTGCACCGCCCAGCTCTTCGGCAGTCACTTCTTCGTGCGTCACGGTCTTGACCACCTCAGGGCCAGTGACAAACATGTAAGAGGTGTCTTTGACCATGAAGATGAAGTCGGTCAGTGCGGGCGAATACACCGCCCCACCGGCAGACGGCCCCATGATCATGCTGATCTGCGGCACCACGCCACTGGCCAAGACGTTGCGCTGGAACACATCGGCATAACCGCCCAAGCTGGCCACACCTTCTTGAATGCGGGCACCACCGGAATCGTTCAAGCCAATCACGGGCGCGCCGACCTTCATGGCTTGGTCCATGATCTTGCAAATTTTCTCGGCATGGGTTTCCGACAAGGCGCCGCCATACACGGTGAAGTCTTGGCTGAACACAAACACCAGGCGGCCATTGATCATGCCGTAGCCTGTGACCACCCCATCACCCGGAATTTTGTTGCCTTCCATGCCGAAGTCGGTGCAACGGTGCTCGACAAACATGTCCCACTCTTCGAAGGTGCCTTCGTCGAGCAACACCTCGATGCGCTCACGCGCCGTCAGCTTGCCTTTGGCGTGTTGCGCATCGATGCGCTTTTGGCCACCGCCCAAACGCGCTGCAGCACGTTTTTGTTCCAGTTGTTCAAGGATGTCTTGCATGGTTGCACTCTCTTTTATGGAAGATAGGTTTCAGCTCTGCGCTTGATAAGCGCCGAGCAGTTGTCGGGCAGCGGTGGAGGCAGCCAGTTGCCCCGCAGCCACCTGTTGGCTGAGTTCGGGCAGCAGCGCTTGCACGCGTGGCTGCGACCGAAAGGTGTGTTTCAAACCGGCGTCGATGCGCTCCCACATCCACGACAGGGCTTGGTGTTGGCGTCGCGACTCAAAGCGGCCATTGTTGGCTTGCAGACCTTTGAATTCGCAAACAGCAGCCCAGAACGCATCCACGCCCTGGTTGAGCAAGGCGCTGATTTGCAGCACCTTGGGATGCCACACGCTGTCGTCGCCATGCGGGTGGCCCGACGAGGCATGCATGCCCAGCAATTGCAAGGCACTGGTGATCTGTAATTGCGCACGGGTGGCGGCAATGGCATCGATGTCGGCCTTGTTGATGACCACCAAATCAGCGATCTCCATCACGCCTTTTTTGATGGCTTGCAAATCGTCGCCCGCATTGGGCAGTTGCAACAAGCAAAACATGTCGGTCATGTTGGCCACGGCGGTTTCGCTTTGGCCCACGCCCACGGTCTCCACGATCACCACGTCATAACCAGCGGCTTCGCACACCAACATGGACTCGCGGGTTTTCTCCGCCACACCGCCCAAGGTGCCACTTGAGGGGCTGGGGCGGATGTAGGCCTGCGGATGCACGCTCAAATGCTCCATGCGGGTTTTGTCGCCCAAGATGGAGCCGCCCGACACGCTGGACGATGGGTCCACGGCCAACACAGCCACCCGGTGGCCCTGGCCAATCAGATACAAACCCAAGGCCTCGATGAAGGTCGACTTGCCCACCCCCGGCACCCCACTGATGCCCAGACGAAACGATTGGCCGCTGTGAGGCAGCATGGCAGTCAACAAGCCATCGGCCATCACACGGTGGTCGGTGCGGGTGGATTCGAGCAGCGTGATGGCTTTGGCCATGGCGCGGCGCTGCACCGCAGCGTTGCCGTGCAGCAGCCCGTCGAGCAATGGCTCAGGTGTCATGGCGCGCTGACTGGGTTGACCCAGTTTTCCAACCTCAAACCTTCAATCCGCTCAAACTCACGCGTGTTGTGGGTCACGCACACGGCGTCTAAGGCCAATGCATGGCAGCCAATCAACAAGTCCATTTCGCCGATGACGTTTCCCGATGTACGCAAGGCATGGTTGTGTCGGGCGTAGTGCCACATGGCGTCTTGCGTCCATGGCAACACGCGAACTTCACTCAGGAACAGCTCCAGCACTTTGCGGTTGCGCTCTTTATGCGCACTCTTTTCAACCCCGTACGCCAACTCGGCCACCACGATCGAAGACAGTGCCACACGGTCAGCACCCAACTCATTCAAACGCGCCAGCACATTGGGCACGCCACGCTGGATGTAGATCACCATGTTGGTGTCGAGCAGATAAAGCGCAGACATCAATCCAAGCTCTCGATGTCGTCCACCGACAGGGTGTGGTTGCGCTCAATTTCCTCAGGCATACCCTCCCAGCCACCCAGGATGGACTGCAAACGCGTGCCCCAAGCGGTGGATGGATCCTGTTTAGGGCGAAGAATCACTGTGTTGCCCACCTTTTCAATGAACACCTCCGCCGTGTCAAAGCGATAGGCTTTAGGCAAGCGCACCGCTTGGCTGCGTCCTGTGCTGAATATTTTGGCGGTGTCGCGTGCTACGTTCATGGTGGATCCTTTGATGGTATGCATCAAATGATATATATCAATTCAAAGATTCGCAAGCTTTAAGCCAAGGCCTTTTTGATCTGTTCCAACACATCTTTGGCACTGACCGGAATGGGTGTGCCCGGACCGTAAATGCCTTTGACGCCTTGTTCGTACAACAGCGCGTAGTCTTGGCGTGGAATCACGCCGCCCACGAAGACGATGATGTCGTCGGCCCCTTGTTTTTTGAGCTCGGCAATGATGGCAGGCACCAAGGTCTTGTGACCCGCCGCCAAGGTGGACACGCCCACGGCATGTACGTCGTTTTCAATCGCTTGGCGGGCGCACTCTTCGGGGGTTTGAAACAGCGGGCCCATGTCCACGTCAAAGCCCAAATCGGCATACGCGGTGGCCACCACTTTGGCACCCCGGTCGTGGCCGTCTTGGCCCAGCTTGGCAATCATCACGCGGGGACGGCGACCCTGTTGGTCAGCGAACGCGGCAATCTCTGCCTTGAGCGCATTCCAATAGGCCATGGTGTCTCCTTCGGTAGAGGCCGAGTCATATGCCGCAGCGTACACACCGGTCACCTTTTGCGTGTCGGCGCGGTGGCGGCCAAACACTTTTTCCAGCGCATCGCTCACCTCACCCACCGTGGCACGCAAGCGCATGGCTTGGATGGTCAGGTCCAGCAGGTTGCCCTGGCCCGATTCAGCCGCAGCCGTGAGCGCGTCGAGCGCGGCTTGCACACGGGCGCTGTCGCGCGTGGCCTTGATGTGCTTCAAGCGTTCAATCTGACCATCGCGCACGCGCACGTTGTCAATGTCCAAGGTGTCGATCGGGTCTTCTTTGGCCAGCTTGTATTTGTTGACGCCCACGATGACGTCTTTGCCCGAGTCAATGCGGGCTTGTTTTTCGGCCGCTGCGGCTTCGATCTTGAGCTTGGCCCAGCCGCTGTCGACCGCCTTGGTCATGCCGCCCATGGTTTCGACTTCTTCGATGATGGCCCAGGCTTTGTCGGCCATCTCTTGGGTCAGCGACTCCATCATGTAGCTGCCAGCCCAAGGGTCGATCACGTTCGTGATGTGGGTCTCTTCTTGAATGATCAGTTGGGTGTTGCGGGCAATGCGCGCCGAAAACTCGGTCGGCAAGGCAATGGCTTCGTCAAAGCTGTTGGTGTGCAAGCTTTGCGTGCCGCCAAACACAGCGGCCATGGCCTCGATGGTGGTGCGCACCACGTTGTTGTAGGGGTCTTGCTCGGTCAGCGACCAGCCCGAGGTTTGGCTGTGGGTGCGTAGCATCAAGCTCTTGGGGTTTTGCGCGTCAAAGCCCTTCATGATGCGGCACCACAGCAAGCGGGCGGCGCGCATTTTGGCGATCTCTAAATAGAAGTTCATGCCCACCGCCCAGAAGAAGGACAGGCGTGGCGCAAACGCATCCACGTCCAGGCCCGAGGCGATCGCCGTCTTCACATACTCTTGGCCGTCGGCCAGGGTGAAGGCCAACTCCAGCGCCTGGTTGGCCCCCGCCTCTTGCATGTGGTAGCCCGAGATCGAGATCGAGTTGAACTTGGGCATGTGCTGCGCGGTGTAGCCAATGATGTCGCCAATGATCTTCATCGACGGCGCAGGCGGGTAGATGTAGGTGTTGCGCACCATGAACTCTTTGAGGATGTCGTTCTGGATCGTGCCCGACAGCTTGTCTTGGCTCACACCCTGCTCTTCGGCAGCCACCACATAGCCGGCCAACACAGGCAGCACGGCGCCGTTCATGGTCATGGAAACCGAGACTTTGTCGAGCGGGATCTCGTTGAACAAGATCTTCATGTCCTCGACCGAGTCAATCGCCACCCCGGCTTTGCCCACGTCGCCGGTCACACGGGGATGGTCGGAGTCGTAGCCCCGGTGGGTCGCCAAGTCAAACGCCACCGACACGCCCTGCCCGCCTGCGGCCAAGGCCTTGCGGTAAAACGCGTTGGACTCTTCAGCCGTCGAAAAACCTGCGTATTGGCGAATCGTCCAAGGGCGCACCGCATACATGGTGGCTTGGGGACCGCGCAAAAAGGGCTCAAAACCCGGCAAGGTGTTGGCGTAAGGCAGGTATTGGGTGTCTTCGGCGGTGTACAGCGGCTTGACGCGGATGCCGTCTGGCGTCATCCAATTCAGGGCGTTGAGATCGCCGCCCGGGGCCGACTTGGCGGCTGCTTTGGCCCAGGCTTGGAGGTTGGAGGCGTTGAATTCGGTCGGCTTTTGGCTCATGGCAAGTCACTCGTGAAGGGAGGGTCACCCCCCGGTTTTGCGAATCCGGGGCATCATATCATTCATAATTATTGATGCAAAATATTATCTGAGCTTACAATTTCCACCCATGTCCGCCGTCACCCTCACCCCGCGCGCCCTCTACGAAGAAGTGGCTGAACTCCTGCGTCAGCGCATTTTTTCGAGCGAACTCGCGCCCGGCAGCTGGATCGACGAGATGCGTCTTGCCGAGGAATACGGCATCAGCCGCACCCCCATGCGCGAAGCCCTCAAGGTGCTGGCCGCCGAAGGTTTGGTGACCATGAAGGTGCGCCGCGGTGCCTATGTGACCGAGGTGAACGACAAAGACCAACGCGACGTCTACCACCTGCTGGCGCTGTTGGAGTCGGATGCCGCTGGTGTGGTGGCGCAGCACGCCACCGACGCGCAGTTGCAAGACCTCAAGGCCTTGCACCATGAGTTAGAAAGCGCTGTGCAAGACACCGAGCGCTTCTTTGAGGTCAACGAGCGTTTTCACATGCGCTTGCTGGAGATCGCCGACAACCGCTGGCGCGACCAGATGGTGGCCGATCTGCGCAAAGTGATGAAGCTCAACCGCCACAACTCGCTGCTCAAAAGCGGTCGCATTGAAGAATCGCTGAGCGAACACCAAGCTCTGCTGGATGCACTGCTGGCGCGCGACGCAGCAGCCAGCGTGCAGCGCATGAAAGCGCACTTTGTGAACGGGCTCGAAGCAGCGAGTTAAGGCGCCACAACCTGATCCGTCTGCCGCTAAGAGGCGCTGGCGTCCTCCGAGGGCTTGGTGAGCATCACCAAGGCAACGCCAGAGAAAATCAAAGCGCCTCCGCCCAAGTGGTACCAGCCCAGCGGCTCACCCAAGACCCCCCAGGCCACCACCGCGGCATACAAAGGGGCGGCATAAAGAATGACAGCCACCCGACTGGCGCCCAGCACTTTGAGGGTCCAACCGTACATCCAATAGGCCAGCACGCCAGGAATCAAAGCGGTGGCCACGATTTGCACCAAGGCCTGTTGGCCCAAGACAGGCGCGCCGTCGGCCAGCAACTCATGCACAGCGAAGGGCAAAATCACCACCACGCCCCCCATGCACATGGTGGCCAGTCGAGCCAAAGAGCCCAGCGGGCTGTGCCACTTTTTTTGCAGCAGAGAAAAAGCCGCCCAAGCGAACGCCGAGCACACCACCCACAAGTCCCCCACCACAAAATGCAGCTGGGCCAAATGGGTCCACTCACCTCGCACCACCACATGCACCACGCCAGACAGAGACAAGGTCACGCCCACCGCCTGCCAAGCTGAAAACCGTTCGCCCAGCCACAACACCGAGCCGATGGCGATCAACACCGGGGCGGCGGCATAGATCAACGAGATGTTCATCGCCCCGGTACTTTGGGCCCCAATGTAGACCCAGGCGCCGCAAATCCACATGCCGCACGCTCCCAGCACCAAGCTGTGGCGCCAGGCTTGCACGATCTCACGGCGCATGCGCCAGAGCTCTTGACGGGTCCACCAGGCCAAGATCAAACCCGCCAATGCCCAACGCCCCAGCGCCAGCACGTGGGGCGTGATCACGCCTGGGGCTTGACGCGCCACCACCAGATTGACAGTCCACAGCAAAGGCAGCAACCCAACCAAGACCAAGGCAAGGCGCTCGCGGGTCTGGGCGCGCATGGTCTCATTCGGCACGGAGGGGTCTTTCTGCGCCCTGCGCCAGCGCTTCGCGCGCCAGTTGCATCACCTCATTCGGCGGCAAGGGCTTGAGCTTGTGGTTGCTCCAGACTTGGCGCCACAAGCGCCCACCGCGCTCTCCGTGATACAGGCCCAGCATGTGCCGTGCAATGGCATACCAAGGGCAACCGTCTTCGGCGTGCGCGCGTTCCATGTAGCGCACCATGGCTTCTTCCACCGCCTCGCGGGTCAAGGACGCTGCACCGGCACCAAAGAACTCCGCATCCCAGGTGCTGAGCAGCCAAGGGTTGTAATAGGCTTCGCGCCCGACCATCACGCCATCGGCCTGTTGCAAGTGACTGGCAATTTGCGCATTGGTGGTGATGCCGCCGTTGACCGCGATCGTCAGATCAGGAAAGTCTTTTTTAAGTTGGTACGCCAGCTCGTAGCGCAGCGGGGGAATTTCACGGTTCTGCTTGGGACTCAAGCCTTGCAACCATGCGTTGCGCGCGTGAACAATGAACACAAGACATCCTGCCGCGCTGACTTGGCCGACAAAGTCACGCACAAAGTCATAACTCTCGATCTTGTCAATGCCAATGCGGTGTTTGACCGTCACCGGCACATTGACCACATCCAGCATGGCTTTCACGCCATCGGCCACCAAGGCCGGTTCGTTCATCAGACACGCACCAAAGGCACCGCGCTGCACCCGGTCGCTGGGGCAGCCGCAGTTGAGGTTGATTTCGTCGTATCCCCACTGCTCACCCAGTTTGGCGGCGTAGGCCAAGTCTGCAGGTTCGCTGCCACCGAGTTGCAGGGCCACCGCATGCTCTTCGGCGTTGAAGCGCAAATGGCGCTGAACATCGCCATGGCGCAAGGCACCTGTGGTCACCATCTCGGTGTAGAGCAAGGTGTGCTGCGTCAGCAGACGGTGGAAGAAGCGGCAATGCCTGTCGGTCCAATCCATCATCGGCGCAACACTGAGTCGCCACGGGGTGTGCGTTGGATGGAGGCGGCTGTGTTCGTGCATCAAAGGAGGTGTTTGGAAGGTAGGTCAAGCGTGCGCCATGCGCGTTGCACAGCGCATGCAAGTTCATGCGCGGCCCCTTAATTTTCGTCGATTCCGACACCCCCCGGACGCACTGCGCACAGCACCACTTTGATAAGATGTTCTCGCAGGCTCACAGGCCACGTGTGCACCCACAGATGCCTGTCTGCGCCAAGACCTGTCCCATCTCGATATCTCAGCAACAAGGCTGTTGACACATGATTTCACTTGAACCACTGACTGCGGATTCACGGGCATGAGCATCGACTCTATTTTGTTGGCTGAGCCGCGTGGTTTTTGTGCTGGTGTCGACCGAGCCATAGAGATTGTCGAGAAAGCGCTCACCAAATTTGGCCCGCCCATTTATGTGCGCCACGAAATTGTGCACAACACCTTTGTGGTCGACGCCTTGAAAAAGAAGGGCGCCGTGTTTGTAGAGGATCTGAATGACGTGCCGGCTGGCGCGACCTTGATTTTCAGCGCGCACGGGGTCAGCCGCTCGGTTCAGCAAGAAGCACAAGCCCGAGGGTTTTCTATCTTTGATGCGACCTGTCCGCTGGTGACCAAGGTACATGTAGAAGTCGCCAAGCTTCACAAGGAAGGTTATGAGTTCATCATGATCGGTCACAAAGGGCACCCAGAGGTCGAGGGCACCTTGGGCCAAATCGACAGTGGCATCCATTTGGTGGAAACCGTGGACGATGTGGCGGGTGTGAACCCCAGCCAAACCGAGCGTTTGGCCGTGGTCACCCAAACCACCTTGAGCATGGACGACACGGCAGAGATCTTGGCCAAGATTCAAGAAAAATTCCCGACCATTCGCCAACCCAAACAGCAAGACATTTGCTATGCCACGCAGAATCGCCAAGATGCCGTGAAGTTACTCAGTGGCCAGGTCGATGTGGTGATCGTGGTGGGCAGCCCCGCGAGCTCCAACAGCAACCGCCTGCGCGAATTGGCCCACCGCATGGGGGCCGACAGCTACATGGTCGACAGCGCGCTTGAGCTGCAAGCCCATTGGTTTGAAGGCAAACCCCGGGTCGGATTGACCGCCGGGGCTTCAGCCCCCGAGGTGTTGGTGCAAGAGGTGGTGTCACGGCTGCGCGAGATGGGCGCCGTCAGCGTTCGCACCCTGAATGGTTTGCAAGAAAACACCAAGTACCCCCTGCCCAAAGGCTTGCGCATCGCTGAATGACTGCGCCGCGCGGGTGAGGCACTCCCCCCGCGAGGCTCAAGGCGCGTGAGGGCTTGCCAGCACATGACTGCTTAAAAACGCATCCACCTGCGCCAGCCCCAAGGCTGGCTGCTCCTCCTGAAGCACGTGCCCTAACTTGGGCAAGACCACGGTGCGAGAGCGCTGCAACACCGAGGCGTAATGGGCGGCATTGCTGCTGGGGATCATGCGGTCGTTCTCGCCCCACAACAACAGGGTGGGGGCTGTGATCTGCTTCAACCGTGGGACGGGGTTGGTGGAGACAGTTTGCTCGGCTCGGTCCAAGATGGCACCTCTCACACCCGGCGCTCTGAGCATGTCGTGGTAGCGCGTGAGCACGGCGTCGGTCAACCACTGCGGGTCGGCGTAGGCCGCGTCCAGGAAGCCGCGCACGAAGGACTTGGGCAATGCATATTTCATCAGCCCCAGGGTGGCGGGCACCTCGTAGGGCTTGGTGCCCCATTGCGCCTCGGGTGAAAAACCATCGGGCGCCATCAGCACCAAGGCTTGGACGCGCTCGGCTTGTGCAGCAGCCAAGGACCACGCCATTTTTCCGCCCATGGAGTGCCCCACGATGGCATAGCGCGACAGGTTCAGCTTGTTCACAAAATCGACCAGCGTCGCCAAGTCTTGGCCTTCCGAGTAATTCTGGGAGGGACTCTCCCCCGTCAACCCAAACCCCGGCAAATCAAGTCGGATCACCCGAAACTTCAAGGCCAAGGTGGGGGTCCAAGCGTCCCAAGTTTGCAGGCTCGAACCAAAGCCGTGCAACAGCAAAACCACTGGAGCCTCTGGCGGGCCTGAATCTTGGTAGTGGATGCGAAGGCCATCGACCTCCAGCACATGCTGCGTGGGCGATCCATAGCGATGCAGCAGTTCTGCCCGATCCAAATCTGGCGTCCACACACCATACAAAGCGGCGACAAGCATCACGGCACCGATGGGCAAGACATAACTCCTCATTCGCGCTGGCACAGCCGCTTCGTTCAATCGTTCAGAAAAATATGCTTGACGGCCTGCAGCGCTTTTTCTCTTTGGGCGCCATCGGGATGGTTGAGTTCGCGCAAGGGCCCGTTGAGCATTTTCTTCATCAGCGCCATCGACAGCGACTCTAAAACGCTGTCCACCGATTGACCGTTTTCAATGCGCTTGCGGGCACGGGTCAATTCGGTTTGACGCCAGGCGTCTGCTTGCAAATTGAGCTCTTGAATCAAAGGCACGTGGTGCCTGCGCTCCAGCCAGGCCATGAATTTCTCAACACCTTCATCAATGATGACCTCCGCCTCGGCCACCGCCTCTTGCCGGTGCGTTTGCCCGCTGTTGATCACTTGGGTGAGGTCGTCGATGGTGTAGAGGTAAACGCCCGACAAATCTTTCACGTCTGATTCAATGTCGCGTGGCACAGCCAAATCGACCATGAACATGGGTCGGTTCTTTCGGGCACGCAGCGCACGCTGAACCGCGCCTAAGCCAATCAACGGCAAGGTGCTGGCGGTGCAACTGATGACCACATCAAATTCATGCAAACGTCCCGGCAGGTCAGCCAAGGACATGCTCTGTCCGCCATTCATCGCGGCCAGGGCTTCTGCCCGTGATGCAGATCGGTTGGCAATGGTGATGGTTCGGGGCGATTTGGCGGCAAAGTGCGCCACGCACAGCTCAATCATTTCGCCAGCCCCCACAAACAACACATGGGTGTCTTTGATGTTTTCGAAAATTCGGCTGGCCAAGCGAACACTCGCAGCCGCCATGCTGATGGAATGCACCCCAATGTCGGTGGCAGTGCGCACTTCCTTGGCCACGGCGAATGACCTTTGAAACAATTGGTTCAAGGTGGTGCCCAGCGCCCCCGAATCGGCCGCCAAGCGCACAGCATCTTTGAATTGCCCCAGGATTTGAGACTCGCCCAAAACCATCGAATCCAAACCACTCGCGACCCGAAACGCATGACGCGCCGAAGCCCCGCCTTCGAGGCGATAGACGTGAGACTGCAAGTCATCGATGTGCGACTTACCGGTCTCGGCCAACCATGTCAGGGTCTGTGGCCACTGGACCTCGTCGCCTGCACAATAAATTTCGGTTCGGTTGCAGGTGGACAAAATCGCCACCTCTTTGTGCGTGGCAAAACTGCGGCGCAGCCCCTGCAAAGACAACACCAATTGATCGGACGCAAACGCAAACCGCTCGCGCAAATCGATGGGGGCGGTTCGGTGGTTCAGCCCTAAGGTCCAGACCGCCATTCAGACCACCCGCCTGAGCATGGGGGGGACGTGCACATCGGGCCACGCTTGGGCCATGCGCTGCAGCATGCCTGTTGCGGTCAATCCATAGTGCTGCATCAAGCCCTTGGGGTCGCCGTGCTCCGTGAAGGCATCTTCAAAGCCCATCACCAAGACGGGCTTGGCGATGCCCATGTCTTGCAGGGCCTCCAACACCGCCGTGCCGGCGCCGCCCATGCGCGCGCCATCTTCGATGGTGATGAGACGCGCGTGCGTGCGCGCCACCTCCTGCAAGGTCTTCAGATCCAGGGGTTTGGCCCAGCGCATGTTGACGACGGTGGCGTTCAATGCCTCGGCCGCTTGAAGCGCTTCATAGAGCAAGGGGCCAAACGCCAAAATCGCGATGCCTTCGCCCTCGCGGCGGATCTCGGCTTGTCCAAACGGCAAGGCGCTCACATCGGCCTGCACTTGGGCGCCCACGCCTGCACCCCGGGGGTAACGCACGGTCACGGGATGGTCTTGGGCGTAGGCGGTGCTGAGCAATTGCCGGCATTCGTTTTCGTCAGCTGGACACGCCACACTCATGTTGGGAATGCAGCGCGTGAAGGCAATGTCAAACACGCCCGCATGCGTGGGGCCGTCGGGCCCGACGATGCCCGCCCGGTCCAAGGCAAACACCACCGGAAGTTTTTGCAGGGCCACATCGTGGATCAACTGGTCGTAGGCTCTTTGCAAAAAGGTGGAGTAAATCGCCACCACCGGTTTGAGCCCCTCACAGGCCATGCCGGCGGCAAACGTCACGGCGTGTTGCTCGGCAATGCCCACATCGTGGTAGCGCCCAGGAAAGCGTTGGCTGAACCCCACCATGCCAGAGCCTTCGCGCATGGCCGGGGTGATGCCCACCAAGCGCGGGTCCTTGGCGGCCATGTCACACAGCCATTGGCCGAACACTTGGGT
>CANCUP010000050.1 GCA_947381325.1 Comamonadaceae bacterium | reverse complement strand
CACGTTTGAGGAATTTCCATGAGTTTGAAATGCGGCATCGTGGGCTTGCCCAACGTTGGCAAATCCACCCTGTTCAACGCCCTGACCAAAGCGGGCATTGCGGCTGAGAACTATCCGTTTTGCACCATCGAGCCCAATGTGGGCGTGGTCGAAGTGCCCGATCCACGTTTGCAGCAGTTGGCCCAAATCATCACGCCTGAGCGCATCGTGCCGGCCATCGTGGAGTTTGTGGACATTGCTGGTCTGGTGGCCGGTGCCAGCACAGGCGAAGGCTTGGGCAATAAGTTTTTGGCGCACATCCGCGAGACCGACGCCACCATCAATGTGGTGCGTTGCTTTGAAGACGACAACGTGATTCACGTGGCCGGCAAGGTGGACCCGATTTCCGACATCGAAGTCATTCAGACCGAACTGTGCTTGGCCGATTTGTCAGCCGTTGAAAAAGCCCTGCACCGTGTGACCAAAACCGCCCGCTCGGGTGACAAAGAGTCGATCAAGCTGGTGGCCATCTTGGAGAAGTGCCAAGCCGCACTCAACGACACCAAGCCTGTGCGCACCATCGACTTCAGCAAAGAAGAAATGCCCTTGCTGAAACAGTTTTTCTTGATCACTGCCAAGCCGGCCATGTTTGTGGCCAACGTGTCGGAAGACGGCTTTGAGAACAATCCCTTGCTTGATCGCTTGAAAGAATACGCTGCCGCGCAAAAGGCGCCGGTGGTGGCGATTTGTGCCAAGCTCGAAGCCGAGATGAGCGAGATGAGTGACGAAGACCGTCAAATGTTTTTGGAAGAGCTGGGCCAAGACGAACCCGGCTTGAACCGCTTGATTCGCTCGGCCTACACCTTGCTCGGCTTGCAAACTTACTTCACCGCCGGTGTGAAAGAAGTGCGAGCCTGGACCATCCATGTGGGCGACACCGGCCCGCAAGCGGCGGGTGTGATCCACACCGATTTCGAGAAGGGCTACATCCGCGCCCAAACTATCGCGTTTGACGACTTCATCGCCTTCAAAGGCGAGCAGGGTGCCAAAGATGCGGGCAAGATGCGCGCCGAGGGCAAGGAATACGTGGTGAAAGATGGCGACGTGATGAACTTCTTGTTCTCGTCTTGAGTCACTGCTTTGCAGCAAAGGGAAAGCCGCTCTGTGAGCGGCTTTCTTGTTTGGCGTTGGCTTGTTTAATTAGCCAAGTATTTGTCGAGTGCCGCCACCACCACGCGATTGATCGTTGCATCGTCTTTCATGGCGCGCAAATAGGCTTTTCTGTGCAACTCGCTGCCCGTGCGTACATTGAACAAACCACTGAATGGTTTGTCAGGAGTTTTGTCTGCGAGTTTGCAAGTTTCTAAATAGTCATCCACTGCGGCGATGAACTCTTTTTTCAATTCAGTCAGCGTGGTAGCTTCGTAAGTCACCAAATCGTTGATACACAAAACCTTGCCGTGCAGCACGTTGTCTTCCACGGATGTTTCGATTGAACCGTTGTATCCCTTGTGGACAAGCATTTCCATGATGACTCCTTAAATCCTGCTGCTCATTTGCAGTTGCTCCACCACTTGTTTGATCACGTAGGTTTTCACCTCGGGTTGTGGGTGTGGCTCGTGCAAGCTGATGATCTCTTTGGTCTCTTGGTGAACAAACTTTCGTCTTGAACCTTTGCTGCTCAACATCTCGTAGCCGAGGTGTTTCAGAACCGCTTTGAGTTCGTCCCACTTCATATCCGATGGGGTGGGCTTGGCTTTGAGCTTGAGAATCAGTTTTTCGTGCCGTGACATGTATCTTAGTCCGAAAACTCTATTTTGTAACTTAATTTTAGTTACAAAACAGGGGTGGTTGGAGTTTCGGATTGATGCTAGGTCTGGCTAGCTGGTTTGTTCTTGCGAATTGCTTGCGTAAAGGTCAAGTTGAAGTCTGGCCGGTGACTTGGTCAAGAAGATTTCCTGATGGGTGTCAAACCTATAGGCGGCTGGCAGCCTCACGGTTTGACTGCCGCCCAGTGACAAAAAGTTTGGCGGTTTGGGACAAGGTGGACCGCCATTGAAAATGGTAGACACCAAAGTATGTACTGGAAGCGTGTATCTAGCCTATCGCCCAATGCTGCGGAAACACCCACAGGAGACCACCAGTCATCACCAAGTAGCGCAAAAATTTGCCCACCGCCATGTAGCCCACGCACGGCCAAAACGGCAGTCGCAACCAACCGGCCACCGCACACAAAGGGTCGCCCACGCCAGGCAACCAACTGAGCAGGCAGGCTTTGGGCCCCAGCTGCTGTAACCAACGCAAAGCCCTTGCATCGTTGGCACTGCTGCTGGGTTTGAGTTTGTCACGCACCTGGTGTGCACCATGCCCCATCCACCAGCTGATGCAACCGCCCACTGTGTTGCCAGCGGTAGCCACCAGCACGGCTGGCCAAAACAAATCGGGGTTGAGTTTGACCAAGCCAAACACCACGGGTTCTGAACCCAAGGGTAGCAAGGTGGCAGACACCAGACACACCACAAACACGGTGCTCAAGCCGAACTCGGGCAATGCCAGTGCGGTCAATATTGAGTGCATCCAAACTTCCATCCACCAAGTGTATAGACCCCCTGCAAGCAGCAAAAACCCTGAAAAAAATTGACACCAAACTTTCAGTTGCTGAAATTTTGGGCAGCTACAATCGTGCCTCCTTTTTCGGCAATCCCCCCTTCTCCTTCTTCTCTTTCTCCATGCACATCGGTCCTTACCCCTTGGCAAACAATTTGTTTGTCGCGCCGATGGCGGGCGTCACCGATCGGCCCTTTCGCATGCTGTGCAAGCAGCTGGGTGCGGGGTATGCGGTGAGTGAGATGGTCACATCTCGCAAAGACCTGTGGAAGACGCTCAAGACCTCGCGCCGTGCCGACCACACCGGTGAGAGCGGCCCCATTGCCGTGCAAATCGCAGGCACCGATGCCGCCATGATGGCCGAGGCTGCCGTCTACAACATTGAGCGCGGTGCCCAAATCATTGACATCAACATGGGCTGCCCGGCCAAGAAGGTGTGTAACAAATGGGCGGGCTCGGCCCTGATGCAAGACGAGCCACTGGCGCTCTCGATCGTCGAGGCGGTGGTGGCGGCTGCTCAGCCCCATGGCGTGCCTGTGACTTTGAAGATGCGCACCGGTTGGTGCCAACAGCACAAGAATGCCGTCAACCTGGCACGTGCGGCCGAGGGTGCGGGCGTGCAGATGCTCACCGTGCACGGACGCACCCGCGAGCAAGGCTACACAGGTTTTGCCGAGTACGACACGATTGCGGCGGTCAAACAAGCGGTGAAGGTGCCGGTGGTGGCCAATGGCGACATTGATTCGCCCGAGAAGGCACAAGAGGTGTTAAGACTCACGGGTGCAGATGCCTTGATGGTGGGCCGCGCCGCGCAGGGGCGTCCTTGGATCTTTCGTGAAATTGCGCATTACTTGGCCACGGGTGAACACTTGGCGCCGCCCTTGGTGGCCGAAGTGCGTCGCTTGTTGTTGGTGCATTTGGACGAACACTACGCCTTGTACGGCGAGTACACCGGCGTGCGCACCGCCCGCAAACACATCGCCTGGTACCTGCGCAGTCTGCCGGGCGGCGAAGCGTTTCGCCAGCGCATGAACGGCTTGGAAGACAGTGCTTCCCAGCAACATGCTGTGGTTGATTTTTTAGATGACTTGGCCGAGCGCCATGAGCGTTTGCCAGACATGGTGGCCCACGCTGCGCCTTTGTTAGAAAGCATTGCATGAGCAAAAAACACATTGAAGAGGTGGTCCGTGCCAGCCTCGAGACCTACTTTGCCGATTTGCGCGGCACTGAGCCCGACAATCTTCACGACATGATGGTGCGTGTCATGGAAAAACCCTTGCTCGAAGTGGTGATGCATCGCGCCGAGCACAACCAATCGCGTGCCGCCGAGTGGCTGGGCCTGAACCGCAACACGCTGCGCAAAAAACTTCTCGATCACAAACTCATCAAATAAGTCGTCTCATGCAAGCACTCATTTCCGTCTCTGACAAAACCGGCATCGTTGACCTCGCGCGTGCCTTGCACGATTTGGGCATTGGCCTGATCTCTACCGGCGGTACCGCCAAGCTGTTGGCCGAGCAAGGCTTGCCTGTGACCGAGGTGGCAGAAGTCACCGGGTTCCCCGAAATGCTCGATGGCCGTGTCAAAACCTTGCACCCCAAGGTGCACGGCGGTTTGCTGGCACGCCGTGACACACCTGAGCACATGGCGGCCTTGAAGGCGCATGACATCGACACCATCGACTTGCTGGTGGTCAACCTGTACCCGTTTGAAGCCACCGTGGCCCAACCCGGTTGCACGCTGGACGATGCGATTGAAAACATCGACATCGGTGGGCCTGCCATGGTGCGCTCTGCCGCCAAGAACTGGAAAGATGTGGCCGTGTTGACCGATGCGTCGCAATACCCTGCGGTGCTGGCCGAGTTGAAGGCCTCCAAGAAGCTGTCAGACGCCACCCGCTTTGCCTTGTCGGTGGCGGCGTTCAACCGCATCAGCAACTACGACGGGGCCATCAGCAACTACCTCTCCAGCATCAACTTCCAAGAGGGTGCCAGCGTGCCTGAGCGCAACGCCTACCCCGCACAGAGCAACAGCCAGTTCATCAAGTTGCAAGACTTGCGCTATGGCGAGAACCCCCACCAAACCGCAGCCTTCTACCGGGATCTGCACCCTGCAGCGGGCTCTCTGGTCACGGCCAAGCAGTTGCAAGGCAAAGAGCTGAGCTACAACAACATCGCCGATGCCGATGCGGCATGGGAATGCGTCAAGAGCTTTGACACGGGCGCTCACGCCGACCCCTCACAGTTCGCAGCCTGCGTGATCGTCAAGCACGCCAACCCCTGCGGCGTGGCTGTGGGCAAAGATGCGCTGGAGGCCTACAGCAAGGCCTTCCAAACCGACCCTACTTCGGCCTTTGGCGGCATCATTGCCTTCAACCGTCCGGTGGACAAAGCAGCGGCAGAGGCCGTGAGCAAACAGTTTGTCGAAGTGCTGATGGCCCCCGGCTACAGCGCCGAAGCGCTGGAAATTTTCAAAGCCAAGGCCAATGTGCGTGTGTTGGAAATTCCTTTGACAGGTAACGACGCGGGCCGCAACACGCAAGACATCAAACGCGTGGGTTCAGGCTTGCTGATCCAAAGCGCCGACAACCACGAGCTGGCCTTGAGTGACCTGAAAGTGGTGACAAAGCTTCAGCCCACCCCCCAGCAACTGCAAGACTTGCTGTTCGCCTGGAAGGTGGGCAAATACGTCAAGAGCAACGCCATCGTGTTTTGCGCCAATGGCATGACCATGGGCGTGGGTGCGGGCCAAATGAGCCGCCTTGACTCAGCCCGCATTGCCAGCATCAAAGCAGAGCACGCAGGCTTGTCGCTCAAGGGCACGGCCGTGGCGAGTGACGCATTCTTCCCGTTCCGCGATGGCCTGGATGTGGTGGTGGATGCAGGTGCCACCTGCGTCATCCAGCCCGGTGGCTCCATGCGCGACCAAGAGGTGATTGACGCGGCCAACGAACGTGGCGTAGCCATGGTGTTCAGTGGCGTTCGCCACTTCCGCCATTGATCGCCGCCAGTGAGTTTTGAACCCCTCGGTCTGAACGCTGCGCTGTGCCAAGTCGCAGCGACACAGGGCTTTGACCAGCCCACCCCCATCCAGGCCGAAGCCATTCCGCTGGTGCTGCAAGGCCGCGATGTGTTGGCCCAAGCCCAAACAGGCTCTGGCAAAACATTGGCCTATGTGTTGCCGGTGTTGCAACGGCTCATGACCACGGCCGCGTCGCGTGATGAAGCGCCCCAAAAGCGCATCACCCAAGTGTTGGTGCTGGTGCCCACACGCGAACTGGCCACGCAAGTCAGCGAGGTGCTGCGTGACATGGCGCGACCCCTCACACAGTCCATCAAAGTGGGCACGGTGTTTGGGGGCGTGTCCATCAACCCGCAAATGATGAGCCTGCGCAGCGGTGCGGATGTGGTGGTGGCCACCCCCGGACGTTTGCTTGATCTGGTGGACCACAACGCTTTGCACTTGGGCCAAGTCAAGCATCTGGTGCTCGACGAGGCCGACCGCTTGCTCGATCTGGGCTTTGCAGACGAACTCCAACGCGTGTTGGCCTTGTTGCCTTCCCAGCGACAAAGCCTGTTGTTCTCGGCCACGTTTTCGCCCGACATGCAAAGCTTGGCCGAGGCATTGTTGCGCGAACCTGCCCACATCACCATCGCTACTACCGAAGAACATGCGCCCGACATTGCGCAACGTGCCATCGCGGTAGACGAGACAAAGCGCACGCCCTTGCTGCGCCACCTGATCAAACAGCACAACTGGAAACGCGTGCTGGTGTTTGTGGCCACGCGCTACGCCTGTGAACACGTGGCCAACAAGCTCTACCAAGCGGGCGTGTTCGCCACGGCGTTACATGGCGAGATGAGCCAAGGCGCACGCCAAGAGGTGTTGGCTGAGTTCAAAGAAGAGCGCTGGGAGGTGCTGGTCACCACCGACCTCGCATCACGCGGCATCGACATCGCCAACTTGCCCGTGGTGGTCAATTACGACTTGCCGCGCTCCGCCACCGACTACACCCACCGCATCGGCCGCACTGGCCGTGCCGGGGCCAGCGGGGTGGCGGCGAGTTTTGTCACCGCGTCATCGCTGGCGCATTGGCAGTTGATTCAAAAACGCGAACGCATTCAATTGCCGCTCGAACACATCGAAGGCTTTGAACCCACCGATGCGCCTGTGCCCGTGCCAGTCCTCATCGATGGCAATGGCGGCATCAAAGGCAAGCGCCCAAGCAAAAAAGACAAGCTCAGGGCCGCCGCCAAGCAGGCCGAGTCTTCTGGGGATTGACTGCCAGGGCTTGGCCCTTGCAGCAAGGTTTGCGAGACAAGCGGTTTCTCAGAACCTTTCGCCAGAACGCGTGCCGTGGCGCAAGGCCATGCAAGCAGTCCTCAGTCGTTGTCTTCTTCGTGCGGCGTGTGGGGCACAGCCTCGTCGCCCACAGCGCGCGGCTTGCGCACCCCGTGTTTGGCCAAAATTTCTACATAGCACTGGGTGCCCTGGGCGAGGGCCACTTCGTCCATGCGCACGGTGATGTCGTTGAGGTGCACCACCTCGGCGGTTTCTTGGGTGGTGCCAAACTTGCAATCGAAATCCCAAAAATCCACACCCTCGGGCAAGTCACGGCGACGCTCGCGTTTGATGTATTTGCGAATCTCGTGCTTGATGGCTTCCAGCAAGCGCTCAGGGTGCTTGCCTTCCACATGGAGTTGGAATGTTTTTTTCATGGGGGAACTTCTTGATAGACCGCACCTGTCACGCATGCGTGGTGCATGCGTGGGTGCTCACCGGTCACAGCCGGTTGGCTGTGCGAGGCTGTCCTCATTCTAGTTGGCGCACTCGAGCCTGAAGTCACCTTCAGGGTGTCAAGCCCTATCCGCGATTCAAGGCCGCTTGAGCAGTCGCTCTGCGTTGAGGTGCTGAATCTCTTGCAGGACCTTGGGCTCTAAGCCCAGTTGCGTGAGCGCTGTGGCCTGGGTGTCCATCGCCACGTAGGGGTAGTCACTGCCGTAGACCACTTGCGACGAGGGCACGAGCTTGAGCAAGCTCGCCATCGAGGACGGGTGCGTCGCGTTGGCGGTGTCGTAGTAGAGGCGTTTGAGTTCGGCCTCGATGCCGTTGGGGGCCACATCGGCAATGTTTTTGGCATTGCGGTGGAAGAAGTTGATGCGACCAGCCAACATCGGGATGGTGCCGCCACCGTGCGAGAACAACCACTGGATGTCACGGAACTTCACAAAGCTGCCGCTCAGCAGCAGGTTGACCACGGCGCGCGTGGTGTCATGCGGCACCTCAATCACGGCAGGGAATGTGCCCGTGTTCAAGCGCCCGCAGCAGTTGGCCGCCAAGGGGTGGAAATACACCAGCGCTTTGCGGCGGTTGAGCTCTTGAAAAATGGGCGCAAAGTCGGGGTGGCCCGGCCACTTGTCGCCGTAGTTGGTTTGAATGCCCACCCCATCGGCTTTGAGCACGTCAAACACATAGGCAATTTCTTTCAGGGTGCTCTCGACATCTACCATGGTGAGCGCGGCAAACAAGCCAAAGCGACCGGGAAAATCTTTCACCATTTGAGCGCCGTACTCGTTGACGGTGCGCACCATCTGGTTGATCTCAGGCACCGGCAAGTCAAACCACACACCGGGTGTCGAGGCCATGGAGAGCATGGCTTTTTTCACGCCTGCTTTGTCCATGTCGGCCACGGCACCTTCGCGTGTCCATTTCTCTTGCTGCGAGAAGTGAGGGATGTTGCGTTTGTCTTCCCAGTCGAACCAGGCTTTTTGGTAGGCCGGTGGATAGAAGTGGTGGTGGGTGTCGATCAGGCCAGTCCCGCTTTGCGCCGCCACCGGGGCGCCGGCCAAGCCCAAGGAGCCAAACAGTCCCAAGCCGCCCAGGCCTTTGAGCAATTGACGGCGGTCTGCGGCATGCGCATCGGCGCTGGAGGGCTGGCAGGCCATGCACGACCAAGCAGCGTGCGCGCAAGAAGTTTGAGGCTTGAACATGGGCAATCCTTTGTGTGGGTGAAACCAAAAAACTCAGGGAATCGCGTGGGTGATGAAGGCGTGCGGCACGGCCTCGCCCCATTGCGAGTTCAAGCCATCTTCGGCCGCATGGCTTTGGGTGGTGTAGCTGTTGTTGAGCACATCGCTGTCGGTCCAGTGCTCGTGCACGCGACCCCAGGGGTCTTTCCAGTAGTCGTACACCTGGCTGCCCAAGACGTGACGGCCAATGCCCCAGACGTGTTCGTATTTGTTGGCTTTGACCAAGTGCTGGTGACCCAACATGATGTCGTCAATGTCTTGGGCTTCAAACGACAAATGGTTCAGACCGGTGGTGGGGCCATCGATCAACAAAAAGATGTGGTGGTCGACATAGGTTTCGCCTTTGTCGAGCCGGTTGAACGAGGCAATGATGTTGTCTTTGCTGCCTGCATACACCTCGTCGGAGCAGACCAAGCCCAACACGTCGCGGTACCACTGAATTTTGGAGTTGGCGTTGGGGGTCATCAGCACCGCATGCGCCGCACGTTTGACATGGGAGGGGCCTGCGGGCAAGCGCATCAATTTGCCAGCTCGGTTGTACTTGTTGTCACCGGTGTTGAGGATGGCTTTGCGCACTGGCAGGGCCTCCAGTTGTTGCATGCCGCAGATCAACTCGATCTGGTAACCCAAGGGGTCGGTCAGGCGCACGCGTTGGCCGCCACCGGGCTCATCGACATGTTCAATACCCGTCGCGCCAGAAATCTTGGTGAACTTCTTGAGCTCATCGATGTTGTCGACCAAAAAGGACAGCCCAATGAATTTGGAGGGGCCCAAATGCGTCACATGCAAATGGTGGTTGGGGTCGGTGCCCCGCATGTACAGCGCATCTTTGGTGCGCTCGGCTCGGTGCAGTCCGAAGGTGGTCAAAAACTCTTCCGCCTGATCCAGGCTGGGGGACTGCAATCGGCCAAAGGCCAGATCACTCACTTTTCCAGACGACATGTCACTCTCCTTCTTGGTTTATGCGCTTTCACCCAAATACGCTTGACGGATGTGGGGCTGGGTCATCAGCGCCTTGGGGTCTCCGGTGCTCACAATGCGGCCACCTTCGAGCACGTAGGCGCGTTGGGCCACACTGAGGGCCAAGACCGCGTTTTGTTCGATCAACAAAATCGACACACCACTGCGGTGAATTTCGGCAATGGCTTCGAACACGTGTTGCACCACCAAGGGGGACAGACCCAGCGAGGGTTCGTCAATCAGCAGCAGCTTGGGGTGTGCCATCAAGGCACGGCCAAAGGCCACCATTTGTTGTTGGCCTCCTGACAGTGTGCCTGCCAGTTGTGTGCGACGTTCCTTGAGGATAGGGAACATGTCATACACCCGCGCCATGGTGTCGGCACGCAAAGGCCTTGCGTAGGGGCGGTAGCAGCCCATGTCGAGGTTTTCTTCCACCGTCATGCCGCCAAACAACAAACGGCCTTCGGGCACGATGGAGACATCGCGGTTGCACATTTGGCTGGCGGTCAAGCCTGTCACGTCTTCGCCACGAAACAACAGCTTGCCCGAGCGCACGGGTTGCAAGCGCATCACCGTGTTCATCAAGGTGGTTTTTCCCGCACCGTTGGGGCCGACGATGGACACCAGCTCGCCTTCGTTGACATGAAAGTCGACGCCCCACAGGGCGGGCGCATCGCCGTACGACACATGCAGTGCCTCGGCTTGGAGGATGGCTTGTGTTTCACGCATGGGCAGTTCCCAAGTAAGCATTGACCACGGCCGGCTGCTCCATCACGTCACGTGGCAGGCCATTGCCAATCACCTGGCCTTGGTTGAGCACGATCAGACGGTCGCACAACTCCACCACGGCGCGCATATTGTGTTCAATGAAGATGATGGTCGAGCCGCGTTCGCGAATTTCACGCACCAAGCTGATGGCATGGTTGATCTCAGAGGGGGTCAAACCTGCCAACACCTCGTCGAGCAACACCAAGCGGGGTGACGACGACAAGGCGCGCGCGAGTTCCAAAAACTTGCGCTGGTGCAAATTGAGCTCAGACGGCAGGGCGCGTGCGCGGTCGGCCAACCCCACAAATTCGAGCCAGTACATGGCTTGCGCCGCCGCGGCTTTGCGTGGCAGCTGCGGCCCGCCAAACATGCCGGCCAAGGTGGCGTTCTCCAGTACCGTGAGGTTGGCGAAGGGACGCGGAATTTGGTAGGTCCGCGCGATGCCAGCATGGGCGGCACGGTAAGAAGGCAGCGGAATCAGGTCTTCGCCTTGAAACACAATGCGACCTGCTTCGGGTTTGAACAAACCGCTGATCACGTTGACCATGGTGGATTTGCCGGAACCATTGGGGCCGACCAAACCCAAAATTTCTCCGCGCTTGACCGTCAAACTCACATCAGACAAAGCATGGATGCCGCTGAAGGACTTGCACACGCCTTCAATGCGCAACAAGTCGTCCCCTGCGGCGCCGCGTACCTCAATCCTCGATGGGGCAACAGCTGCTGGCAGCGGGGCCGGTTTGCGGGCCCGCTGCCAGCGTTTCAAGATTTGTCCCAAGATGCCATCGGGCATGAACAAGATCACTGCGATCAAGATCAAGCCAATGGCGCCACGGCCCAAGATGGCGTAGTCGCCCGCCGTGAAGGCATACAGCAACGCGGTGATCACGCTCGCACCCACGGCAGGGCCAAACCAGTGGCGTGAACCACCCAGAACACTCATGAGCACCACGTTGAGGGGCACCAAGATGTTGAACACCTCACCGGCGGTGACGTACGACAAAAAGATGGCATGGATGCCACCCGCCACACCCGCCAAGGCGCAGGACAAACCCAACGCCAGCAGTTTGTAGCGCAGGGTGGGAATGCCTTGCACTTCAGCCACGTCTTCGTCATCGTGGATGGCAAACAAGCCCGAGCCCAGACGTGCGTAGAACACATAGCAAGCAATCCACAAGGTGGCCATCATCAGCGCCAACGCCAGCAAATAGAACGTGGCAGAGGGTGAGGGCCCAATCTCAGGCACAGGCACCGCAGACAGGTAGACACCGGGTCCGCCGTCAATCGGCGTGTTCAAGATGATGGTGGCCAAGACAAAGGTCACGGCCAGCGTGAGCAAACCAAACAGCTCGCCGCGCAAGCGACGCAAGCGAAACACCACGGCCCCCAAGCCCACACCAAACAGCGCAGGCACCAGCGCTGCAAACGGCAAGGTGTAGAGGAAAGGCCAATCGAGTTTGCCGCTCAACACCGCGGTGGTGTAGATGCCTAAGCCAAAGAAGGCGCCATGACCAAATGAAAAATAGCCCGAATAGCCCGACAAAATATTCCATGAGGTGGCCAAGATCACCCAGTGAAAGATCAGGTACAAAAACGATTCATAAAACGCGGGCAGTTTGAGCAGCGGCAATGCCGCCAAGCCCAAACCCACCAGCACAAAAGTCCAGATCAGCCGCTTGTTCATTCAAATCTTTCCGGGACGCAACAAGAGCACCATGATCAACAAAGAGAAAGACACCAAGGGTGCCCAAGCGGGTGCGGTGATGGCCATGGTGGCGGCTTCCGACATGCCAATCACAATGCCAGCGACCAGTGGTCCCAAGGGGTTGCCCAGGCCGCCGATCATCACGGCAGAAAACACCACCCCAATCCACGCATAGATTTGTGAGGGAGCCAAGGTGAAGCTCAGCGCCAAGCAGGCACCCGCCACGCCCGCAAATGCCGACGCAGCACCCGACAGCAGCAAGGCCAGCATGGGTTCATTCACACCAAATGCGGCAGCCATCTTCGGGTTCTCCGACATGGCACGCATGGCCTTGCCCACTGAGGTGTAGCGCAGCACCGCCCAAGTGGCCAAGGCTAAGGCCACCGAGATCAACAAGGTCAACAGCTCGGGCAAGGGGATGTACATCAAGCCCACTTTGAACTTGATGTCGGCGTAGTGCGACTCGAGCTTGCGGTAGTCGGCCGTCCACAGCCACTGGATCACGCTCTCAATCACCACCGTGATGCCAAACGTGACCAAGAGCGAGTTGAAGGGCGTGACCTTGAAGCGGGCGAATACCCAGTGCATGGCCATGCCCACCACAAAGAAGCCTGGGGCAATGATGACCAAGGTGATCAGCGGGTCGAGGCCAAAGCTCACCGAGAGTTGGTAGGTCAGGTAAGCGCCAAAGAACGACAAGGCAAAGTGCGCCAGGTTGATTTGTTTGAGCATGCCCCACGACAAGCTCAAACCCAAACCCAGCAAACCGTACAAACCGCCAATGAACAGGCCGGACAGCAAAGACTGTCCGAGTAACTCAAAACTAGGAAACTGCATTCAGAGCTCAGACCTCAAGGAACCAGCATCTTGGCGCCAGGCTTGGCGTAGGCCTTGGGCCACACCACGACCCATTCGCCGTTTTGCACTTGTTTGATCTTGCTCACGTCATCGCCGTAGTTGTTCACGCCGTCAAAGCGCATCGGGCCTTCGATGGTGTTGACCGTGTTCTTTTTGAGCCAGATGGCCAAGGTGCGGTCATCCAAGCTCTTGGTGGCTGTCACCGCAGCTTCCAACACTTGCCAAGCGGCAAATGAGGCCGCGGCTTGTGTGTCCACAAAGGTGTCTGGCAAACCTGCTTTGGCCGCACGCTCGTTGAAGATCTTGGCGAACTCGGCTGCGCCGGTGTTGCTGGTCATCGGTGCGTGTTGTTCAAAGATGGTCATGGCCAGAGCGTTTTTCGCATCGGGTGACTTCAACATGGGGCCGGGTGAGGGCAGGAAGTGGAACATCTGAGGTGCGGGGTAGTCGATTTTCTTCATCGCATCGAGCAACAAAATGCCTTCGAGTGCAATCACGCCGCCCCAGATGAAGTCAGGCTTGGCTTCTTTCAAACGGCTGGCGATGGCGCCGAAATCGCGGTTGCCAAATTCCCATTCGAGGTAGAGCACTTCGGTGAGGCCACGTTTCTTGGCAATCTCACGTGCGCCCACCGACATGAAGTGCACCGAGGGAAACTTCGAGGTCACGATGGCAATGGTTTTGGGCGGCTTGGGGCCAGCAGCCAGGGCATCAAACACCAGATTGGGGCCGGTGGTGGCCGGGTCAACACCGGTCGCCCAAGTGGGGAACTGCATGTCGTACTTGGCCAAACTGGGAATGCCAAAGGTGTGGTGAATTAACACTTTGTTGTAGCGTTGCGCCACGCCCATGGCCGACAAAATGTTGGCCGTGGCATAAGGGCCAATCAACAAGTCGGCTTTGTCCACCGTGACGATTTGCTCATACAGCGTGCGTGCCAAGTCGGGTTTGGATTGGTCGTCCTTCAACACCCATTCCACGGGGCGGCCTAACAAGCCATTCTTTTTGTTGAGCTGTTCAATGTAGATTTCGCCCACCAGTTTGTGCACCATGGCCGTGGCCGACAAGGGGCCCGTCATGGCCAATGTGCCGCCAACTTTGATGGGGGTGCCCGATGGGGCGGCTTGCGCTGGTGTACTCAGCAATTGCAGGCCCAGCAAAAGGCTCAAGGCGCTGCCCAGCAATGAGGCGATGGGTTTGAAAGAAGCTTGTCGCATTGGTACTCCATGGCTTTAAGTCCGTGGAATGTATGCCATCAAGTTGTCGTTGACCATTCGCGTAAACCTTAGCCATGCATGTCGCCAAGGCGCCAAGTCACTGGTGGCGCCAAGTGCGCCACGTGGCCTTATTCGGTGAAGCGGTATTTCAATTGAAAGCTCACCGCGCCATGCAAGCGGTCACCCACTGTGGGCACAAAGCTGAGGTTGAGCCCGAGCTGGCGCCCCTCCATGCTGAGCACTGGAAGGATGGCTGGAAACCAGCCACCGTCCAACGCCTTGGGGTAGCCGTTGAAGCCTCCCACCACCGCACCGGCTTTGAATGGGCCCAGCCGATAAGGCATGACATACAGGCCGATGTAGTGCGACGTGGCACGGTCGCTGTTGTGAAACACGCCAGCCGTGACCGAATAGGTGTCTGTGAGCGGCAACTCCAAACCCAGGCCGGTGTTGACATTGTTGAGGTCTTTGTCGCGTTGTAGGTGGTAAGCGTAAAAGCCTGGATTGATCCAGGCTTTGCGCACATCCAAATCCAACGCGTGTGCCGAGGAAGCTGCACACCCGGCCATCGCCAGTGCGCACAGCGCAGGCGATAAACGACAGGTCACAGCTGTTTGAACACAGCGGCTGCGGCGTCAACAGTGGCTGCGATGTCTGCCGCGCTGTGCGCTGCGCTGACAAAGCCGGCTTCGTACAAGGCGGGTGCGATGTACACGCCACGGTCGAGCAAGCCGTGAAAGAGTTTGTTAAAGCGTGGGCTGTCGCTGGTCATCACCTTGGCGTAGTTCTGCGGCAACTCGGGCAACAAGAAAAAGCCAAACATGCCGCCTTCGCAGTCTGCGCTGAAGGGCACGCCGGCTTGTGCGGCAGCAGCGCTCAAGCCATCGACCAAGCTGCGGGTGCGGGCACTCAGTGCGTCCCAAAAACCGGGTTTGGAAATTTCTTTCAAGGTCGCCAAACCGCAGGCGGTGGCCACCGGGTTGCCGCTCAAGGTGCCCGCTTGGTAGACCGGGCCGGTGGGGGCGAGTTGTTCCATGATGGCGCGTGGCCCACCAAACGCGGCCAAGGGCATGCCCCCGCCAATCACCTTGCCCAACACCGTGATGTCGGGCTTGAAGCCAGGAATGCTTTTGGCGTACACGCTTTGCGCACTGCCCAAGGCCACGCGGAAACCGGTCATCACCTCATCAAACACCAGCAAGGCGCCGTATTGGGTGCAGAGTTCGCGGCAACGTGTCATGAACGGCACCGAGGCGCGCACAAAATTCATATTGCCTGCGATGGGCTCGATCATCAAGCACGCCAACTCTTTGCCGTGCAAAGCAAAGGCTTCTTCCAGTTGCGGGATGTTGTTGTATTCCAGCACCAACGTGTGCTGCACCACCTCAGGGGGCACACCTGCGCTGGTGGGGTTGCCAAAGGTGGCCAGGCCCGATCCAGCTTTGACCAGCAAGGCATCGGCGTGGCCGTGGTAGCAGCCTTCAAACTTGATGATCTTGCTGCGCCCGGTCGCGCCGCGCGCCAAGCGCAAGGCACTCATGCCGGCTTCGGTGCCCGAGCTGACCAAGCGCACCATCTCCATCGACGGCACTTGCGCGAGGATGGCTTCGGCCAACTCAATCTCACGCTCGGTCGGCGCGCCAAACGAGAAACCGTCCAACGCTGCTTTTTGCACCGCCTCCAGCACCACGGGGTTGCCGTGGCCCAAGATCATGGGGCCCCAAGAGCCGATGTAGTCGATGTATTGTTTGCCATTGGCGTCCCAGAAATAGGCACCTTGCGCACGCTGCACAAAGCGGGGCGTACCGCCCACGGCACGGAAAGCGCGCACAGGCGAATTCACACCGCCCGGAATCACACGGGCGGCACGGTCAAACAGTTGTTGGTTGCGATCGGTCATGGTTCGTCTCAGTTTCAATGCTTGGTTTCAAAGCGTGGCAAGGAAAAGTCTTCGGCCGTGGCCGGACCTTCATTGTCACTGTCGTCTGTACCTTCCTCGTCGTCGACTTCGGCCCAAAAGAGGCGATCGGGGAGGACGTGGCCCATGCCTGGACGAAAGCCGCTGTTGAGACTTTGGTCCAGAAAATTCAGGGCTTCTCGGGTCGCAGCTTCTAAGTCAGTGCCTGAAGCCAGCAAGGCGGCCAAGGTGATACTCAAGGTGTCACCGGCGCCTGCAAACACGGCATCAAAGCGTTCAAAACGCTCGCTGACCATCACCGTGTGGGCGGTGGCCAAGGCGTTTTCCACCTGTTGTTCAGGATGGTTGATGCCGGTGACCAGCACGTAGGGCACGCCCATGTCGGCCGCCACACGCGCCAAGTCACGTGGCCCCGGGCTGCGCGACTGGTCCCAGTCGGGCAAGAGCCAGCGCCACAAGGTGTTGTGGTTGCCGACCAGCAAGGTGGTTTGCGGCAAGATGAGCTCGCGAAATGCATCGAGGTAAGCGTCGATGTGTTCGTCTTCCCACCAGGACAAATTGGGCATGTAGGCCACCACCGGAACTTCGGCGTAGTCGGTGGTGATTTCGGCGATCACACTCAGGTTCTCGGGGTTGCCACAAAACCCCACTTTGATCACTTGCACGCTCACATCTTCGAGCACGCTGCGGGCTTGCTCGGCCACCGCTTCTTCGTCGAAAGCGATGTGGTCAAAAATTTCAGCGGTGTCGCGCATGTAGGCACCGGTGACCACGGGCAAGGCGTGTGCGCCGACGGAGGCGCTGGCCAGCACATCGGCGCTGAGCCCTCCTGCACCAGTGGGATCGTTGGCATTGAACACCAGCACGCATGGCGGTGCCGAGGCAATTTCGTCGGAGAGCGTGACGTCGTGAGGGGTGGATGTGTTTTCTGGCGTCATGGGCGGTCGATACAATCGAATTCATTCTATGCGTTGACGAAAGAAATGCTGTGTCGAAAACTTGGATGTGTCTGATTTGTGGCTGGATCTATGACGAAGAGGCGGGTGCCCCTGACCACGGCATTGCACCCGGCACGCCATGGGAGCAAGTGCCCATGAATTGGACCTGCCCTGAATGTGGCGCACGCAAAGAAGATTTCGAAATGGTTCAGTTCTAAGGTCGCGATGCAGTTGCGCCAAGACTTCGAGCGGTATTTGCTGGCGTTTCTTCGCCATCGTCCCCACGTGGATGTGCCTGCCGCTGCCCAATTGGAGGCCCTGTGTCAGCAGCAATTGCAACAAGAAGACTTGTCGGAGTGGCGCACCTTTTGGTCTTTGTCAGAGCACTTTTTCGCTCGTTTTCGAATGTCTTCGGCACGCGAGTTGGGTGACCATGAGGCCAGTGCAGCCAACCAAGTCTTGAGTGGGGTCATGTTTCGCAGCCATGTCGACGCAGCGCATGCGCCTGGCCTTGATGATCTGCAGGTGATCAACCATCTGTTGTTTTTAGAGCAAGCCGACGTGATCTCTCAACGCTTGGTCCTCGACTTGAATGATTGGTCGCAGACCCCTGAGGGCGACATGCCACAGCAGGCGCAGTTGAACGCACACCACATGGCACAGCTTGCCCAAGATGTGGCACTGCGCGGTGTGCAACAAGTGGCCGATGCTTTGGCGGCGCAATTGGCGCGCTTGCGCACCCAGCGCGTGGTGGCTGACATCCAGGCCAGCTTGAGCGGTGCACAAGAAGTCAGCCGCTTGTTGCAGCAGTTCGCAGTTGGCAACCTGCGTCCACCGCAAGAAAACGTGTTGGCTGCCCTGCGCGGCGAATGAGCCACGCGGCTGGTGCAGGCACAGCCCCTTTCATTTGTCTTTTTTCACCACCGCATAACGTTGCAGGGTCAAGGCACGTGCCTCGGCATGGTCGACGATGGGCGCTGGGTAGTCTTTGCCCAATTGAAAACCTGCCGCTTGCAGCTCCATCGGTTTGGCCAGCCATGGGGCATGAATCGCAGCGTTGGAGAGTTTGCCCAAGGCTGGCACATAGCGGCGGATGAACTTGCCCTCGGGATCAAATTTTTCGCTTTGGCTGATGGGGTTGAAGATGCGAAAGTAAGGCTGCGCGTCGCAGCCGCTGGAGCTGGCCCACTGCCACCCGCCGTTGTTGGCAGCCAGGTCAAAGTCATTGAGGTGCTGCGCAAAGTAGCGCTCACCCCAGCGCCAGTCGATGCCTAAATCTTTCACCAAAAAGCTCGCCACCACCATGCGCAAGCGGTTGTGCATGTAGCCGGTTTGGTTGATCTGGGCCATGGCCGCGTCCACCAACGGATAGCCCGTGCGTCCTTCGCACCACGCGGCAAACAATTCTTTGGCGCGCTTGTTGTGTTCCCACTGGATGGCGTCGTACTCGGGCTTGAACGAGGCGCTCACCACCCGCGGGTGGTGGTGCAAGATCTGGTGGTAAAAATCGCGCCAAATCAGTTCTGACAACCACACCTCGGCCCCCTTGGAGCCCGCCAGCATGCGCTGGTAGCCAGTGCTTGCCAATTGGCGGATTGACACCGTGCCAAAGCGCAGGTGAACGCCCAAGTAGCTGGGGCCTTTGACCGCTGGAAAGTTGCGCGTTTCGTCGTAGCGGTCCATGCGGTCAAAGAAGTCTTCGAACAAAGCCAATCCACCCGGGCTGCCCGTGGGCACATGCAAGCTGCTCAGGTTGGTGGGCTCAAAGCCCAGCTCGGTGAGTGTCGGCACGGGCACTTGAAAGACTTGGGGACGAGGCGCCAAGGCTTTGACGTATTTGCCCACGGGGTAAGAGCGCAAATAATAGTCGTTGACTTTTTGCAGCCAGGCATTCTTGTAAGGGGTGAACACGCCATAGGGCTTGCCCATTTGGGTCAGCACCTCGCTGCGCTCAAAGATCACATGGTCTTTGTAGGTCTGAAATCCGATGCCTGCGTTGGCCAGCGCACCGCGCACCTTGGCGTCACGGGCCAGTGCGTCGGGCTCGTCGTCATGGTTGGCAAACACCTCTTGCACCCCCAAGGTTTTTGCCAGTTGGGGCACTTCGTCAACCGCCACGGCGTGGCGCACGATCAAGCCGGCTTTGGCGTCCCCCGCCACAGCCCGCAGTTCTGCGTCCAAGGTCACCAGCGATTCGTGGATGAACTCGACGCGTCGGTCAAGGCGCGGCAAGCTGTCCAAGATGGCACGGTCGAACACAAACACACAGTGCACTTGGCGGCAGCTTTTGAGCGCGTGGTACAGCGCTGCGTTGTCGTAGGC
>CANCUP010000049.1 GCA_947381325.1 Comamonadaceae bacterium | reverse complement strand
ATGGGCATCGGCACCTTTGCCAGTCGCATCACCACCAATGCGGGCAACTCGATTTATTTAGCGGGCCAAGGGGTTCGCACCAAGATCAAAAACTTGGCCGCATTCATCCTCAAAAGCACCCCAGATCTGATCGAAATGTCAGATGGCGTCGCGTATGTCAAAGACGGCACACCAGAGCAGCGCGTGTCGTTCAAAGAGTTGGCCAAGGTGTCGCAAGGCATGCCCGGCTTTTCATTTCCTGCAGGCGTGACCAACGGCTTGGAAGATACGCAGTATTTCTCGCCCACCCAATCCACCTATTGCAACGGCACTGCGGTGGTGGAGCTTGAGGTGGACAAAGAGGTGGGGCAAATCAAAATCATCCACTACGTGATGGCGCACGACAGCGGCAATTTGATCAACCCCATGATCGTGGATGGCCAGGTGCAAGGATCTGTGGCCCACGGCATTGGCAACGCGACCTTGGAATGGATGCGCTATGACGAACAAGGTCAGCCCATCACCACCAACTTCGGCGAGTACCTGCTGCCCATGGCCACCGATGTGCCGGCGGTCGACATCATCCACTTGCATTCACCATCACCTTTGAATCCTCTAGGGGTCAAAGGCGCGGGTGAGGGCGGCACCATCCCCGCGGCGGCGGCCATCATTTCAGCGATTGAGAATGCGCTGTCTGAAACCGGTGTGTTCATCAAGGATGCGCCTTTGACACCGCCCAAGTTGTTTGCTTTGCTCGAGCAAGCCGGTGCCTACAAGTGACGCTTGTAGGCGTTGACTCTGAAGGAATTTTTGTGCCATCTGATTCATCCAACCCTGCGCCAACGACCGGCTCGGCCAATGTCGGTTACGCCGATTTGAGCGGGCACTTGGCGCGTTTAGATCAAGCGGGCTTGCTCTACACCATCCACGAACCGGTGAACAAAGACACCGAGTTGCACCCTCTGGTGCGCTGGCAGTTTCGTGGCGGCATTCCTGAACACAAGCGCAAAGCTTTTTTGTTCAAACATGTGGTCGACAGCGCGGGTCGTCGCTATGAGGGCGATGTGGTGGTGGGCGCTTTGGCGGCCACCCCTGAGATCTACCGCATTGGCATGAATGCCCCTTCGCTGCAAGACATCGGTCCTTTGTGGGAAAAAGCCATTGCCAATCCGATTCCACCGGTCGAGGTCGACACGGCGCAAGCACCTTGCCAAGAGGTGATCATCGAAGGCCAAGCGCTGCAAGGCGCGGGCAATGGCTTAGAGGCTTTGCCGATTCCAATTTCTACGCCAGGTTTTGATGCGGCGCCCTACCTCACCGCAGCCTGTGTGATCACCAAAGACCCGGACACGGGCATTCAAAACATGGGCACCTACCGGGGGCAGCTCAAGTCGCCAACCCGATTGGGCATGATGATGCTGGCCAATTTGCGCGCGGGCGGCTTGGAGCACTGGAAGAAATACAAGGCCATGAACCAGCGCATGCCGGTGGCGATTGTGATTGGCATGCCGCCTGTGGTGAATTTTCAAGGGCCGCAAAAATTGCCCTTGGACGTGGACGAAATGAGCGTTGCCGGTGGTTTGGCGGGGTGCCCGATTCGAATTGTCAAAGCGCACGGTGTGGACCTGTGGGTGCCCGCAGAGTCTGAGGTGGTGATTGAAGGCTTTGTTGAAACTGCGTTCCTCGAGCCCGAAGGCCCGTTTGGTGAATCGCACGGCTATGTGGCTCTGGAAGACTACAACACTTCGGTGGAAGTCACGGCCATCACACGCAGACGGCACCCGACCATCATGTCCATCATCTCGCAGGTCACACCGAGCGAGTCGAGTGTGATCAAGAAGCTGGCCTATGAGCCCTTGTATTTGTCACACCTCAAGAATGTTCTCGGCATACGCGGCATCCAAAAAGTCATCTTGCATGAGGCCTTGACCAACCTGCGCAAGGTGGTGTTTTTGCAATTTGCCCGTGGCACGGCCAAAACAGAAGTGTGGCGCGGACTCACGGGTGCCATGACCTTGCAGGCTGCGATTGGAAAATTCGTGATCGCGGTGGACGACGACATTGATCCCAACAACATCGATGCGGTGTTGTGGGCCATGGCCTACCGCTGCGACCCCGCGCAAGACACCCAAGTGATTCGTCACCGCGATTTAGGCCATGGGCCCCGCAGCGAACACACGCCGGCCTCTGATTCGGCCATGCTGATTGACGCCACCATGAAGTACCCCATGCCGCCGCTGGCTTTGCCCAAGCGCGAGTTCATGGAACAAGCCAAAAGGCTGTGGGAAAAAATTGGTTTGCCAGAACTCAGCCCTGAGTCACCTTGGCATGGCTATGACTTGGGTGACTGGGAGCCTGAGTGGGACAAAACGGCCGAGTTGGCCACGCAAGGTCGTTGGATGGAAAAGTTGGAAGACTACGTCCAGCGACGCGACACACAGGCCAAGCCCAATGTGCCCGTGAGCCGAAAGCCTACTTCTTGATGTTGCCGGATTCCATGATCTTTCGATTCACATCGAGGCCATCTTGAATCTGTGAACGAAATTGCTGCGGGTTGGATGCAATCACCTTGAAGCCAATGCCATCAAAGGCTTCTTTGACTTTGGGTGACAGCATCGTGGTCATCAAGGCTGCTTGCAGTTTGGTGGATGCGTCAGCAGGAATGCCCTCGGCCGCCACAAAGCCTATCCAGCCGGTGTAGGTCCAATTTTTCAATTCGGGAACATTGGACTCTGCAAAGGTGGGCACTTGGGGCAATTTGCTCGAGCGCTCTTTGCCGGATGCTGCGATGGGCACCAAGCTGCCATTGGCCACATGCTGGCGGACATCGGCCAAATCGGGCATGAGCAGACTGATTTCATCGCCCAACAAACCAATCAAGGCAGGGCCGCTGGATTTGTAGGGCACATGCAGCGCGTCAATCCCAGCCATGCTCAAGACAGCGGCCGTGGTGAAGTGGATGCTGGACCCACCACCCCCACTGCCGTAGGTCAACTTGCCAGGGTTGGCGCGTCCGAAGGCGACCAGTTCGGCCAAGTTGCGCGCCGGAATTTTGGGATGAACGACGAGCAAGGATGGATATTCAATGGCATTGACCAACAGCGTGAAATCTTTCAGCGGGTTGTAGCTGATGTTCTTTTCCAGGATGGGGTTGATCGTCATGGAAGCTGGTGAAACCGCTGCCAGGGTGTAGCCGTCCAACGGCGCTTTGAGCAGCGACTCGATGCCAATTTTTTGGGAAGCCCCCGGACGGTTGACCACCACGATAGGCTGTCCAAGCACCAGCGTCAATTCTTTGGCCACGATTCGTGCCGTCAAATCGATCGGGCCACCCGCTGCGGTGGGTACCACCAAGGTGATCGGCCGGTTAGGGAAAGCTTGTGCCCACGCTGCACCTTGCACCGCACACAGGCAAGTCACGATGAAAAAAATAACGCGGTACATGGATCGAATGTGCATTTCAATTGGCCTTGTCGCAATGAGACGTCGCAATGGTGGATCAGCAATTCTTGATCAAACTTTCTGTCTTGTGAAGTTGCCAAGCCCCTTGCCTTGTCACCTTGGTTGATGGGTACTTTGGATGTCAGGTGAAAACCATTACGCCACTTGAGCCGCAAGTGCTTGAGTTGATACACCAACAATGCTTAAATGCCGTTGCTTCATTGTGCGGCTGCAACTTTTATTCTCAGCATCCAAAGAAAAAAATCACGCCATGACCCAGTTCAACCCCATTCGAAATTCACAATGAACGAGATCTCATCAGCGATTGACCTGCGGCAAATTACCAAACGGGTTCATTCCAAAAATGGTGCCGAGATTGAAATCTTGCAACCCATCGACTTGCAGGTTCAGCAAGGGGAGTTCTTGGCATTGGTCGGACCCAGTGGTTGCGGCAAGAGCACTTTGCTGAATATTTGTGCTGGGTTGACGCCTTTCACCAGCGGTGAATTGACGGTGTCACCCAATCCGCGCACGGGCCTCAAGGCCAAGCTGGGCTACATGTTTCAAACCGATTCCTTGCTGCCCTGGCGCACCATTTTGAAGAACGTTCAGTGCGGTTTGGATTTTGATGGGGTAGAGAAGAACTTGGCTGAATCCCAAGCACGGCAGATGATTCAGCAGCTGGGCCTCTCAGGCTTTGAAAACCACTATCCCTCTGAGCTTTCAGGGGGCATGCGTCAGCGCGCTTCGTTGGCGCGTACCTGGGTCACCAATCCAGATATTTTGTTGATGGATGAGCCTTTTGGTGCGCTCGACAGTCAAACCAAGCAATTGATTCAGGAGCTTTTCTTGACCTTCTGGGAAGAGCACCGCAAGACCGTGGTCTTGGTCACCCATGACATTGACGAGGCTTTGTTGATGGCAGACCGGGTGATTGTGATGAGTGCCAGACCCGGCTGCTTCAAGTCGAGTTATCAGATTGATTTTCCCCGCCCGCGCATCGTCGAGGATGTTCGCTCAAGACCTGAATTCGTGGACTACCGGCGGCACATCTGGAATGACCTCAAGCAAGAAGCTTTGCAGACCATGGGAAAAACATCGTCATGAATTTCGAACGCAAAGTCACGCTCTACCGAGCCATCACATTGACGCTATTTGTCGTGCTGTGGGAACTCTCTGTGCAGCTGGGTGCGATCAACGGGTTTTGGATCAGCAGTCCCAGCAAAATTGCAGTGCGCACTTATGAACTGTGTGTGGATGGTGAAATTTTCCGGCACACCTTTTTGACTTTGCTCGAAGCATTTTCGGGCTTGTTGGCGGGTGTGGTGGTTGGTTTCATATTGGGCGTCGTTTTAGGGGCGAGTCGAATTTTGGGCAAGGTCTTAGAACCCTTTGTGATGGCCATCAATTCGCTGCCGCGGGTGGCGTTGGCGCCCCTGTTGGTGATGTATGTGGGGATTGGATTTGCCTCTAAGTTTTTACTGGCGTTTTCATTGGTGGTGGTGCTCATCATGGTCAACACCTTTGAAGGCATTCGATCGGTCGATCAAAACTTGGTCAACGCGATGCGAATTTTGGGTGCCAGCCGTTTTCAAATGTTTCGGCAAGTGTTGATCCCCAATTGCGTGCCTTGGATACTCGCAGGCTTGCGTGTGTCGGTTTCTTTCTCCATCGTGGGGGCAATCGTGGGTGAGTTCATCTCTTCTCAGGCGGGCATTGGCTACATGATTGACAAAGCCAGTGGGGCCTACGACACCACCGGCATGATGGTGCCTTTGCTGGTGCTGATGACGTGTGCTGTATTGATTGATTTTTTGATCGTTCAATTGAGCAAACATTTTTTACGGTGGCGACCTACCAAGGTCGAAGAAGATTAACGATAAACAGGAGATTCAGCGATGACAGGTTTTTCAAAAACTCAATTTTTCCGTCGTTCAAGCGTGCTCTTGGGGGCGCTGTTGTTTGCTGCAGGGGTCGGTGCGCAAAACAAACTCACGATTGGCAGTTCAGTCCACTCGCTGTTTTCTTTGCCTCTGTACATAGCGGACAGCAAAGGCCTGTTCAAAGAGCAGGGCTTGACCGTTGAGATTGTCAACTTCCAGGGAGGTGCAACAGCAACCCCTGCTTTGCTCGGTGGCTCGACCGAATTGCAATCTGCGGGTACAGAAAACATGTTGAAGGTGGTGCAGCAAGGCCAACCCATTGTGTCGGTCATGTCGGTTCAGTCCACGCTCAATGGCGCCTTGATGTTACGCAAAGAATTTGTGGCCAAGCTTGGCAAAAAACCCACCATGGCAGACCTCAAAGGAGCGCGCATCGGCACGCTGGCGCGCGGCGGCATGTCGGACATGGCCGTGCGTTACTTGTTGGCGGAAAACGGCTTGACAGAGCGCGATGTGACCTTGGTGCCCATCTTGGGCTATGACAAGCATGGTGCGGCACTTGCTGCAGGTGAGATCGACGGCAGCTATGGCGTTGAACCGGTACAAACTTTTTGGTCTGAAGGCAACTTGAAAGCCTTCAGCATGGTCGACATGTTGAAGGGCGAAGGGCCTGCCGTATTCCAAGACATGAACTGGATCACCTTGCAAGGCAAAAAAGACTGGATTGACAAGAATCGACCCGTGGTGACCAAGGTGGTCCGTGCCATGGTGCAGGCACAAAAGTTCATTGCCAATCCCGCCAACTTAGAGCAAGTGACCGATCTGGCCATGAAGACATTTCCCAATGTGCCACGCCCCATTCTGCGTATGAGCATTAAAAACCAGTTGCACACCTATGCGCCTACGATCACCGAAGCAGGCATCAAGAAAAACAACGACCTGTTGATCATGACGGGGAACTTGAAGACTCCCGTGCCATTCAGCCAAGTGGTGGACATGTCCTATGCGCCACTGTGGGAAGAATACAAAACCAAATGAAGCCTTCGCAAAAGAAAGACCTCTATGGTCTTGCTTTTGAAGAGCGCCAAGGCGTCTAGCTTTGGCCTTGCATCCATTCATTTCGGTAGGTGTGAGTGCCGTTGAATCTGCTCTGTAAATATTCGCCAGAGATCATGGGTTCATGCTTGGGTTTTTCACCGGGTCTCAAGCATGTGTGCAATGTCTCAATCTTCAAGTGGTAAGGCGGCGTGACAAAGAACGGGATGGCGTAGCGGTGTGTGTTGGGCGGGTTGACCACACGGTGTGGGTTAGAGACGTAACGATCGTTGGTCCAGATGGACAGCAAGTCAGCCAGGTTGACCACCAAATGGTTGTCTGGAATGTGGATGTCGATCCAGTCCCCATCCCGAGGTTTGACTTGTAAGCCGCCCACCCCATCGTCTGACAAGACCGTGAGGGTGCCGTAATCGGTGTGCGCTCCGCAGCCAATGCGCCCGTCTTCTGTATTGACCCGACTCTCAGGCGGGTAATGCAACATGCGAAGGTTGAGCAGCGGATAGCCAGGCAAATCTTCGAAAAAATTAGCATCCAAGCGCAAGGCAATGGCAATGCCGCGTTGAATACGGCGGGCAGCCTCGTACACCTCGTCAAAGTAAGCCTGCCAGGCCTCACGAAACCCCGGCAAATCGGGCAACTGGTTGGGACCATGCAGGGGCGTACCTGCCAAGACCTCTGGGTGGTTCGGTCCATCTTCGGTGCCTGAATCGATGGACTCTTTCACATCACCCGCGCCGTAAGTTTTACCCAGCGCCTCATTGGCCAAGGCGCCCTCAAGGTTTTCAAGGCCCATGCCCACATACCCTCTGTGGACCGCGCTTTTGCCGATGGCAATTTTTTCTTTTTCTGAAGCTGGTAAGTCGAAAAACTCTTTCATCTTGGCCAGCAACTTGGCCTTGGTCTGAGGGGTGACGCCATGCCCGACCACCAACAGAAAGCCTATGTTTCTGCAGGTGTCGTCAATGGTTTGACCCACTGCAAAGGCTTGGGCTGAACCGTATGTCAAACCAGTGGCGAGGCTGGACACATCGATGGTGGGAATGGATGGCGTTTTCATGCGGACGCTAAGGTTTGATGAATCGCAAGGTGAAGCGGTCGCTTTCGCCGATGGCTGCGTATTTTTCTCTGTCTTTCTCTTTCATCCGATAAGAGGGGGGGAGGGTCCAAACACCTTCTGGATGGTCTTTGGTGTCTTTGGGGTTGGCATTGATCTCAGAGCTGGCCTGGAGTTTGAAGCCTGCCTGTTCAATCGCGGCGATGGCCACATCTTGGCGAACGTAACCAGAAGTCATTTGCTCGGCTTGTGTCTGGTCGGTGCGGCCTCTGTGGTCCACGATGCCAAGAACGCCGCCAGGCTTCAAGGCCAAGTAAAAGGCTTGCAATGACTCTTGCAGCTCATTTTTTTCCATCCAGTTGTGCAGGTTTCTGAAACTGATGACCACATCGGCCGAGCCTGGCGGTGCAATCGGGTGCTGGTTGGCTCGAAACTGCGTGACGACGACCTTTGAATACACATCAGCTTCATCTTTGAGCCGTTGCAACAATTTTTGATGGTCCGGTACGTACTGCGGCAATGAATCATCTCGGCTTGCGGCGATGTAGCCGCCCTTGTCTTTGAGCCAAGGCGCCAAAATTTCCATGTAATAGCCGCTGCTGCCGGGCAAGATTTCCACCACATGGCTGGTGGCTTGTATGCCAAAAAATGCCAAGGTCTCGGCAGGGTGGCGATATGGATCGCGCACGACGTTGGCCTGCGAGCGGTGAGGCGCCGAGAGCAGGGGGCGAAAGGTGTCTGCGCTGATGTTCTGTGTCGAAGTTTGGGCCAAGACAAGGCAACTTGACATCAGAGCCAGCCCTGTTGCAGCGCGAAAGTAGCGAGAGATTTTTTGCATGAATTCCTGCTGTGACACATCAAAAATAAGGGGTTCCATACAATGTACAGCAGGCTGAACATGACAGCCACTTTCTTGCATCAACCCATTCGAGGCATTCCATGAGATTTGAAACACAACTTGATACGGTCGTTCTTGCTGTCTTGATTGCAGGGCTCATGCCGCTGATGTGTGCCGTGATTGCCAAGTGGGGCGCCAGTGATTACGACAACCACAACCCCAGAGCTTGGATGGCGACCTTGGACGGCCTACGCGCCCGAGCCAATGCAGCCCAACAAAACTGCCTTGAGGCATTTCCATTTTTTGCTGTGGGCGTCATCTTGGCTGCCCTTGGTGGTGTAGACGGTGACGCCCTAGAGGCCATCAGTTGGGCATTTATCGCCGCCAGAGTTGTCTATGTGGCTTGCTACGTGGTGGACAAAGCCACGTGGCGCTCCGTGGCATGGGTTGTTGGCTACGGCCTTGTGATTTATCTCTACGTTTTATCGTTGTACTAAGTCGCCTTGAACTTTGGCGCAGTTTGCGAGAAGAACGCATACAAGATGTCATACACCAGCAGGTAATTGGTTTGTTGGAAGCTGGCGTGCGCGACACCCGGCATGAACGCAAAGTGCTTGTCTGAGTTGGGTAATTTTTTGAAAAATTCAATCAAATCATCAGACCCAGCAATGCCGTCGTATTCACCGCGCATGATGATGGTTGGCACCACCACTTTTTGGGGGTTCACCATCGGGAGCTTGGTGCACATGTCCACATAGGTGCCCGTTGGCACGGTGGTATCAAGCGCCATTGAGGCTGTCGCAAAGGCATCGATCATCGATGGCTCAGCTGTTCCCGGAAGATCGCGGTCGAATACGCTTTGGATCACCTCGCGCGTGAAAGGTCTGCGGTTCGATGCTTGGTATTCCGGCAGTTTTTTGCGACGTTCAACGAGTGTTGGACTTCCTTCGCCTGTCCAGACAAACGCGTCAAGCGCAAGCCGAGAGACGCGCTCTGGATGCCATTCGGTAAACAAGGAGGCTTTGAGCGCCCCTGCTGAAATCCCGTAAAGCAGGATTTTTCCAATGCCATCGTTCCTCAGAATGTACTCTGAGGCCGCGACGATATCCTCTGCGCCATTGGTGATTCCAAAATTAATCGAACGATTTTTGTCAGATCGGCCATAGCCCTCATTGTCCAAACACCATGTGTCATAGCCACGCACTGAAAACCAATTCATGACCGATGAAAAAGGTCGACCTGGCACGTCTAAATCGAAGGTGGGCTGAGAACACCAAGAAGAACCATGTATGAAAAGAATGGTTCCGCGATACGTGGTTCCTGGTGCATGCTTTTTATTCCACAAGAACAGCTTGATGTCCCCTTTGTACGCCCAATGTTCGGTGCCTGATAGGGATGATTCATCGATGTGTAATGGGGTATTCAAGTGTTTCTCCTGAGTTGACTATGGGTCAGATCAAGTTACTGTACACAGAGTTCATCGATTGGGTGTCTCGCACTTACCATGTTTGAAAATCATGAAAAAAAAGTTACTTGCTGAATTTGCAATCGTCGCCTTGTTCGGTTGTTGCAATGTGTCTATCGCTCAAACATCCTCGGCCTTTCCAAGCCGCCCCATCAAGCTGGTGGTTGGTTTTACCGCAGGCGCCTCGTCCGATGTGGTTGCACGTTTGGTGGCTCAAAAGTTAGGCGAGGGTTTGGGGCAACCCATCAGCGTAGACAACAAGCCTGGCGCGGGGAGCAGCATTGGTGCTGACTTCGTGGCGAAAGCTTCCCCCGATGGCTATACCCTGTTGTTGGCGACTGTGGCCAATGCCATCAATGCAAGCTTGATGCCCAATTTGGCTTTTGACATGAGCAAAGACTTTGCATCGATCGGACTCATTGCGAGTGTTCCGAATTTGTTGGTCATTCACCCTTCGGTTCCAGCACGCTCCGTCAAGGAGCTGATTGCCATCGGCCGCCAGGCGCCCGACCGTTTGATGTTTGCATCTTCAGGCAATGGCACAGGATCGCATCTTGCCGCTGAATTGTTTAAATCAATGGCAGATGTCAAGATGACCCATGTCCCTTACCGAGGCAGTCCTCAGGCGGTGACAGACTTGATGGCCGGGCGTGTTTCCATGTTGTTCTCACCCACGTCCAGCGTGCTGCCCCACATCAAATCAGGCGCTCTGGTCGCATTGGCTTCAACGGGTGCGCAACGTACATCTGCGGCACCAGAGTTGCCCACTGTGGCGGAGTCTGGCCTGCCTGGCTATGAGACCTCAGTTTGGTTTGGTTTGATGGCGCCCAAAGGCACGCCCAAAGATGTGATCGACCGACTGAACCGTGAGTTGATCAAACTCAATGCCGACGAAAAATTCAAGCAGCAACTCACCACGCAAGGCATTGATGCCAAATCCAGCTCGTCAGAGCAAATGACGGAATATATGCAGACTGAAATGATGAAATGGTCACAAGTGGTCAAGTCTGCAGGCGTTAAAGCAGACTAGATGTTCTCTTGCCGTGACCAGCACTCAAGCGCTGGGCAGTGCAAAGTAATTGCCCAACCAAGCCTGCAATGTCGCGTTGACTCGCGCGTTGTTTTCAGACAGCATGAAGTGCTCAACCCCATTGAACAGATGCAATTCAGAGGGCGGCTTGGCGCGTTTGAACATCTCGATGGACTCACTCGTTGGCGTGACTGAATCGGGCGCGGCATGCAAAAACAAAATAGGTCTCGGGGCAATTTTTTCGACCACCTCATCGGGCCTAAAGTCAAAAATACTTTGTGCGGTATCGACGGGGAACTCCATCACCGCAGTGGGGGGCAATCCGGCACGAAGATGAGGCGGGATCGGGACTATGTCAAACCGATGCACCATCTTCGAGGTGCCTGTTTTTGCCTTGTGTTCCCGACCTTCTTGAAGCATGCGTGTGAACTTCTCCCATCCTTCTGGCGTTGGGTGCTGGCCTTTGAGTTTTCGCTCGCCATGGCCCCAACCACCTGCCGAAATGACGGCTGCCACGCGTGGGTCAATGCCTGCTGTGTAGATCACCACGGCACCCCCAAAACTGGTACCCGACAAGGCGATGCGGTCACTCAGAACCTCTGGGCGCTGGCTGAGATACGTGATGGCACTTTGTACGTCTCGCACTTGATCCATGGCGATCACGTGACCGGGCGTGCCTTCGCTTTCTCCACAACTGCGCATGTCCACGCGCAAGGAGATGTAACCCCACTGTGCATACAAAGAGGCCGGCACGGTCACATTGCCAGCATCTTTGTTGGCGCCAAAGCCATGCACCACCACGATGGCAGGGTGTTTTTGTCCAGGTTGATGTCCAGGTGGAAACTCCATCACGGCAGACAATTTCAAACCCTCAGAAACAATGCTGACGCGCTCTTGCATGGTGGTGATCCTTTGAAAGTGGCCTACAGGATTTAACTTTAATGCGAACGGGATAGAACACTTGTCACAAAAGGCTCTTGCATTTAACCTAGGGCTTGGGGTATTGAGATGATCAATTGAGGGATTCCATGCGTACTAAATTTTTATTCTTGTGGCTATTTGCTGTTTGTTCCTTGTCAAATCTTTGGGCGCAGTCTTATCCCACACGTCAAGTCAAGATCATCCAGCCGCTGGGTGTCGGTTCTCCCGGTGACTTGATCTCGCGCGCCATTGCCCAATCGCTCACCCAAACTTTTGGGCAAGCTTTTGTGGTCGAGAACAAAGTGGGTGCCAACGGCATCATTGGCATGGAGGCATGTGCCAAAGCCCCCCCGGATGGCTACACCTTTTGCATTCCGAGTTTCAGCCAGGTCACGATGAATCCCTTGCTTTACGCCAAGCTGCCTTACGATCCGCTCAAAGATCTGGCACCGGTCATCAACATTGGGGTCATCAATTCGGCGGTCGTGGTCAACGCCTCTGTGCCAGCAAACAGCTTGCAAGAGTTGATGGATTTGGCCAAGTCCAAACCGGGTCAGTTCAACTGGGGCTCTTGGGGTTTAGGCAGCTTTCCGCATTTGTACTTGTCGGTTTTGCAACAAGAGTCAGGTGCGAGCTTCACCCATGTGCCATTCAAAAGCATTGACCAAGTCATCACTTCTTTGCTGGCCGGTGATGTTCAGGTCACATTGAACACACCCGGCTTGATGCAGCCGTTTGTCAAAGCCGGCAAGGTCAAAGTGTTGGCCATTGTGGGCAAACGACGTTCACCGCTGCTGGATGCACCGACCTTGAAGGAGGCTGGATATCCACCTCCGATTTTGAGTTGGGTTGGGATGACCGCACCTGCGGGCACACCCAAAGAAATCATTGCACGCGTCAATTCAGAGGTGGGTAAATTGCTGCTCGATCCCAAGTTCATTGACCGTGTGTTGACGCCTGTGTCGGTTGACCCTACAGGTGGAAGCCCCGAGGAGTTTGGCGAATTCATGCGCATCGATCGAGAAAACGCCGCCAAGGTGGCTCGGCTGGCCAATTTGAAAATGGAATAACTCGGCCTGAGTTTTAAGTTGCCGCCAAAATATTTTTCATGTGGATGGGCAGCTGCCTCACGCGGATGCCCAGCGCATCATGCACAGCATTGCCGATCGCCGCTGCGGTTGGACCTTGTGTGGCTTCACCGGCGCCCACTGAAGGTTCACCCGGTTGATCGATCAGGCTGACAGTGACCACTGGGGCTTCTGAGAACATGAGAATCGGATAGTCTTCCCAGCTGCGTGTGGTGATGGCTTGATGGCTGAACATCAGCTCCTCTTTCAAAGTCCAGCTGCAACTTTGAACTGCGCCGCCTTCCAACTGGCTTTTGACCCCATCGGGGTTGATCACCAATCCGACATCGGCGGCCACCGAAATATCGGTCACACGAACCAATGTGCCGGCCACGATGCGCACCGCCACGGCGCACCACGCGCCAGTGTTTTTGTAGCGGGCATAGGCAAATCCACGTCCTACGCCTTCTTCATCATTGGATCGGTCTAGCCACCAGGGGGCTTGGTCAACTGCTTGTCGAATCACCGCGATGGCTCTTGGATCGCTCAAATGTTTGAGTCGGAAGGCGACGGGGTCTTGCTGGAGTGAGAGGGCCAACTCATCCATGAAACATTCGATGGCCCAGACGTTGGTGTAGCCACCCAGGGCGCGAATGGCCGATGTACGAATGGGCATTTCCAGCAAACGGTGGTAGACCACTTTGTAGTCTGGCAAGTCGTACAGGGGCAGCGCGTTTCGATCGCCGCCGCCGCCTGCCGACATCGGTGGGTCGAGTGAGACGGGCGTGGTGAAAGGATGGGCCAATTCAGCCGCCGCCACAAATGCCAAATTGCCCGGCTCGGAGCGACCTGGGCGCGAGGTGTAGCCATTCGACCAAATGGTGTGGGTCCAGTTGTGAATGCTCCCATCCTCTGCCACGTTGGCTTCTAACTTCACCAGATGGGCTGAGCCAGAGGGGCCGCAGCTCAATTCAGCAGCACGCGACCAAAGCAAGCGAACGGGACGACCTTTGGCATGGCGAGCCAACAAGGCGGCGTCAAATGCCACGTCATCGGCCGGGTTGTGGCCATAGCAGCCTGCACCCTCGACATGGTGAATGACGACCTTGGGCACTGTGTGCTCGGTGAATTCTCGGCGCAGGTAGACCTCGATGTCAGATTTGAGGTTGAAGATACCTTGGCTGTGCGACCAAATTTCCAGTTGGTGGTTGTTCCACTGCGCGAGCGCACACGATGGACCAATGGAGGCGTGGGCAATGTAGGGACGTTGGTACCACGATTCGACATGTTTCAAGTTGGCAGGAGACGCGACTTGGCTTTGCACCTCTGCTACGACGCGCTGCTCGCTGGGGCAGGAGGTCAAAAAGGTTTTCAGGTCATTGCAATCTGGCAGCGAGGCCGGCATATGCCAAGTCACCAGCGATTCGAGACAGGCGATGGCCGCCACGGCCACTTCTTCGCGGTGGGCGAGTACGCCCATGAACGAGCCATCCCTGACCAGTTCAACATCAGGAAACTTCTGATGAAAAGCTGAGTCATCCACTGTGTCAATGCGGCCTGCCCGGTTGGGCGCTCTCAAGATGCGGCAATGCAGCATGCCCTCGATCACCATGTCTTGAATGAAGCTGGGACCCCCGAAAAGTTTTTTCTGCAAATCGAGTCGCGGCACGGCCTGACCGACATGACGCAGACTGCGGGCGGAAGGTTCACGCGCTTGTTGCACAACCGGCGTGGTGGCCTGATCGTCAAGCTGCAAGTCCCAGTAGCCCATGCTTTGTGAACTCGCACTGGAACGCAACACACCGTCTTGAATGCTGACCGAAGCAGGCGTCACCGCGTTGAGGGTGCAAAAGCGTTCTATGGCAATGGCCTTGAGGGTGGCGCAGGCCATGCGAACGGCCTCGCCAGAATGCTCGATCGAAAAGCTGCCCGAGGTCACCCCTTCGTCGGGGCTGTCTTGGGTGTTGATGGGGCGGAGGATGATTTGATGCAGTGCGACTTGGAGTTCTTCGGCCGCTATTTGAGTGAGGGCGGTTGAGATGCCTTGTCCAAAGTCGACTTTGCCCACACTCAGCGTGACATGGTTGGGCTGGCTGAAATCTAGCCAATGACCCAGGGTTGGGTTTTTGTCCAAGCTGTTCTTGGCAAAACCTCGGGCGAGAACGATAGGTTTCATGCTGAGTGAACCTCCTTCAATGCAGCCATCACAGCCTTGATGATGCGCGGTTGACTGCCACAGCGACACAGATGCTTGTCAAGTGCTGCGCGCACATCCGTTTCGGTCAGATGCTTGCCGCTGTCGACCAAAGCGACCGATCGCATCAAAATGCCACTCAGACAAAAACCACATTGACCGGGTTGCTCCGCCAGCACAGCGGCTTGCACAGGGTGGGGATGGGCCACAGTGCCGACACCCTCAGGGGTGGTGACTTGCTTGCCTTCGAGTGCGCCAAATGGCAGGTCACAACTCGTGGTCGGTACACCGTCAACCAAGATGGTGCAGGCGCCACAATGGCCATCGCCACACCCCATTCGAACACCCTTGAGGTCGAGGTCGTTGCGAAGTGCAAAAACCGCCAACGCATGGGTCGGGTAATCACAGCTGCGAGGCGTTCCGTTGATCGTGAGTTTCATCTCTTGGCCCTTGTCTGCTTGTAGGAATAGATCGCTCATCGTTGAATCTGGCTGCGCATCATGATATTCGGACACATTCAGCCCTGCCATGTTGGATTGGCCTTTAGGTGACAGTTCAATCGACACGTTCTGTTGAAATACATGGCCAAGTCTGGGCTGTGCGTTAAGCTCAACGCGGAATAAATATGTTTGCGAAAGATCGCGCGACGACAAGTCAGTTCAAAACCTTCAGAGATTTCAACCATGCTTCAACCCATCGATGGCATCATCACGCACCGCGTTGACAAAGTGCTCTACCTCACGATCGACCGTCCTTCTGACATGAATCGTCTCAGTCCAGATTTGGTGGAGCATCTGGGACAACTTTTGGCTCAGCTGCGCGACGACACAGAGATTCAGGTGCTGGTGATCAGCGGCAGCGGCGATGACTTCTTCTCGATGGGCCTGCTCAATCCCGCGATTCGCGCCAGCTTGTCCAAAGACGATGTGATTCGACTTGTGCGTCGGGCCAATGCGGTGTTTGACGCACTTGAAGCGCTCCCGCAAATCGTGATCGCCGCCATCAACGGCAAAATCATGGCGGGCGCTGTAGAGCTCAGTTTGGCCTGTGACCTTCGGTATGCCGTCACGCACGCAACGATGCAAATGCCAGAGGCCTCTTGGGGTGGATTTCCTGGGGCGGGTGCGCCCGTTCGTTTGCCCCAATTGGTGGGCAAGGCACGTGCGCTGGAGCTGATTTGCACAGCCAGAGAGATTGACAGTGCAGAAATGAATCAACTCGGTCTGATTCAAGGCGTCTTTTCGCAAGCATCGTTCCGAGAAGAGGTGGCCAAGATTGCCCACACCATTGCCAGCCATGGCCCCTTGGCCACGCGAGGTGCCAAGCGCATCATGGCAACGCGTCAAGAGCCCGGGACCCGCGCTGCGCGCGAGTTGTCAGATGCCCTGCGCCATGCACTGGAGTGGAGTCAGGACGTTGACGAGGGAATGGCAGCCCACAAAGCCAACCGCCCCCCAAATTTTGTAGGACGCTAGTTATTGCGACACATTGAGCTTGGCGTCTTTGATCACCTTGCCCCACTTGTCATGCTCTGCGCGAATCAAGGTGCCCAACTCATCGGGTGTGCTGCTGGATAAATCCACCGCTTGATCCGCGAGCTTTTTGACGAGCTCAGGGTCTTTCAAGACTTTGGAGAGCTCCGAATTCAGCCGCGCCACAACGCCAGGCGGCGTGCCTGCAGGGGCCAGCAGACCCATCCAAGCACCGGAGTCAAGTTGCGGATAACCGGCCTCTGCCATGGTGGGGACAAGGGGCAGCGCCGATGAGCGGCGCTTGCCGCTGACCGCCAAGGGCTTGATTTTTCCGCTGTGCACCAGCGGAACACCGGCACCTGCGGCAAAGACGATCAATTGCACTTGTTCGCCCATCAAGGCTGAGAGTGCTGGGGCGCCCCCTTTGAAGGGCACGTGCAGCATGTCGACGTTGGCAAGCAGCTTCAACTGTTCGGCGGCAAGGTGGCCCGAACTGCCAGCGCCCACAGAGGCATAGGACACAGTGCCTGGTTTGCTTTTGGCCACTTGGAGAAAGCTCGCCATGTCGTTGGCTGCAAATGAGGGGTAGGTTGCCAACAGCAAGGGAATGTTGCCAATGAATGAAACGGGCGCGAGGTCTTTGAAGGTGTCGTAGCGCAATTCTGATTTGTAGATGTGCGGATTGACAGCATGCGAGTCAAAGGCGACCAGCAAGGTGTGGCCATCGGGCGCAGACTTGGCCACAAAGTCTGCGGCAATGGTGCCGCCTGCGCCGCTGCGGTTTTCAATCAACACAGGCTGACCCAGTAATTCAGATAACTTGGGGCCAAGTTGTCGCGCTGTGACATCGACCACACCACCGGGGGCAAATGGAACCACCATGCGGATGGGTTTGCTGGGAAATGCCTGAGCCGCTGCGCCAGTGACAACTGCAAGCCATGCCACCAGACTACGAAACAAGCTCAGGCGGAAAAATGATTGATACAAAGCGTACTCCATGGATGATCGACGATGAATTGTTGATAGTCACCTCGTGCGGGTGGTGAGCTGCTCATGGCTTACCCCTAATACAAACGGTTGACTGATGCATTGCGGACAGTGGACGGTTGCTTTCATCGGTATCCTGATGTGCAGACACATCCATATCGAAGTTCACTTTCATGATTGGAGACGCCATGAAAAATAGGTTCTTTCCGTTTTTTCTTTTACTCGCATCAGTTTGGATCACGGGACTTGGCACATCGTCGTGGGCGAACGACATATTTCCCGCGCGTCCAATTCGCATCATCGTGCCTTTTGCCCCAGGTGGCTCCAACGATGTGGTGATGCGTTTGATCGCGCCTGCCCTCAGTCAGCAATTGGGGCAATCGGTCCTGATCGAAAACAAACCCGGCGGTGGTGCGACGATCGGCATGAACTTGGTGGCCAAAGCCAGTCCTGACGGATATACCCTTGGTGTGAGCAACACGGCGTTTGGGGCCAATCCTTATGTCATGTCAAAAATCCCTTTTGACTCCAAGCGAGACTTTGCATCCATCACCTTGGTAGGCAAAGTGCCTTTGGTGGTGGTGGTTCATCCGAAATTTTCAGTTCGATCCATTCAAGAATTGATCGCGTATGCCAAAGAGAAACCCCTGACCATCAATTACGGTTCGGCTGGAAATGCCAGCACGCCGCACCTGGCGGGTGAATTGTTTGGCCACGTCACCGGGACAAAGATGATGCACATTCCATTCAAGAGTGGCGGCGAGTCAATTGCAGCACTCTTGGGCGGTGTGACCCAATTACAGTTCGCTGCAGTTCCTTCTGCGGTGCAACAAGTTCAAACTGGACGTTTGATCCCTTTGGCTGTGACGACGATCAAAAGAGATCCCAGCTTGCCAGATGTCCCTACATTGGCCGAGGCCGGTTTGTCCGGATTGGAAATTGCCGATTGGATCGGCATTGTGGCGCCAGCGGGTACGCCCGCGCCGGTGATACAGCAACTGAATCAGGCTTTTGTACAAGTTCTGAAAAATCCACAAATTCGTGAGTCCTTGAGCAAGGCCGGCGCGCAGGTGATTGCCAGCACACCGCAGGAACTGACGGAACATACGAATCAAGAGTTTGAGAGATGGCAAGCGCTTGTGAAATCTGCAAACATCAAGTTAGATTAAGGAGTGATTGAATGATTCACCGTTTAGGCATGCTGATTCCTTCAGCCAACATCGCCACAGAAATTGATATGAACCGCGTGTTGCCCAAAAACTACCAAGTGCATTTTGCGCGTGTGAAGGTGGGCTCAGTGGATGAAAAGGGTTGGCGCGAACATGATGCGGATGTGGATTATCAAACTGAGTTGCTGTCAGGCATTGAGCCCAAAGCCATTGTTGTCTTGCAAACTGCTGCCAGTTTTTATGGTGAGCTTGACTACGAAAAATCTCTGATCCAGCGCATTGAACGCATATCGGGCGTTCCTGCCTACACCACGGCCTATGCATTGGGGCGTGCGGTCAAGGCATTGAATGCAAAAAAAGTCACGCTTTTATCGCCGTACAACCATGATTTACTCATCCGCGGCAAAGCTTATTTCGAACGCAACCACGGGCTTGACATCGTGGGTGCTGATTCTTTCAACATGACCGACCCTGACGCCATCAACAAGTTGACGCCCGATCCGGCCAGAAAAGCCCTGGCAGCCCATGCCAAGCTCAAGCCCGACGTGATGATCCTTGCGGGTGGCGCCTACCGCATCATGGACCACATGGCTGAGTGGGAAGCCGAGTTTGGCATTCCAATCCTGACCACCAACCAAGCTGCCGCTTGGGCGTGTGTGCAAGCCGTTCAGGGCCAAGAAAAAATCAATGGGTACGGCACTTTGTTGGCGCACATGCCAAGCATGTTCTGAGGGCCCACGCGTCACCGATCCGACCCTCATGTTTGAAAGCTCTTGATGTCCACCATTTCTGTCTCGCGTTGTGTTCTGGTGTTTTTGACCATGGCCAGTGTCAGTGGCGCATTGCATGCGCAAGCTGCTTATCCCAACAAACCCATCACCCTCGTGGTGCCCACGGCAGCAGGCGGAACCACCGATTTATCAGCCCGTATGCTGGCTCAAGCCTTGGCGCCAGTGCTGGGGCAATCCATCGTGGTAGACAACAAGGGGGGAGGCAACGGCAACATCGCTGCCAACCAAGTCAAGCGTG
>CANCUP010000048.1 GCA_947381325.1 Comamonadaceae bacterium | reverse complement strand
TCCAAACACCTCTGTTTGTGATCTCTACCGCTCACCTTGTAAATATTGCCGACCTTTGACTGGGTGGCCTTCGGGCCAAGCGGGTTGGTGTCATGCGCTGACTCAGGCGCTCCATCATGAACTTTGAAGCATTGAATTTGGCTCCGGCCATCTTAAAAGCCGTACTCGAACAGGGTTACGAAACTCCCACCCCCATCCAAGCCCAGGCGATACCTGCTGTGCTCGAAGGCCACGACCTGTTGGCAGGTGCCCAAACCGGCACCGGCAAAACGGCGGCCTTCACCTTGCCGATGCTGCACAAGCTCACCATGAGCCGCAGCACCGAAAACAAATTCGGCGTCTACGGTGTGCGCGCCCTGGTGCTCACCCCCACGCGAGAGCTGGCCGCGCAGGTGGAAGAATCCATCCGCACCTACGGCAAATACTTGCAGCTCACCTCCACCGTCATCTTTGGCGGCGTGGGCATGAACCCCCAAGTCGCACGCATCAAAAAAGGCGTGGACATCTTGGTGGCCACACCCGGTCGTTTGCTCGACTTGCAGCAGCAAGGCATGCTCGATCTGTCCACCGTGCAAATGCTGGTGCTCGATGAGGCCGACCGCATGCTCGACATGGGCTTCATCCATGACGTGAAAAAAATCTTGGCTCTGGTGCCCAAAGAAAAACAAAGCCTGTTGTTCTCAGCCACCTTCAGCGACGAAATCCGTGAGCTGGCCAACGGCTTGCTCAAGAGCCCACAGAGCATCCAAGTCACGCCCAGCAACACCACGGTGCAACGCATCACCCAAGTGGTGCACCCGGTGGGCCGCGGCAAGAAAAAAGCCTTGCTGGCGCACATCATCAACGAGCACAACTGGAGCCAGGTGCTGGTGTTCACGCGCACCAAGTTTGGCGCCAACAACGTGGCCGAGTTCTTGACAAAAAATGGCATCAACGCCATGGCCCTGCACGGCAACAAGAGCCAGACCGCCCGAACCCAAGCCTTGGCTGGCTTCAAGAGCGGTGACATCCGCGCCTTGGTGGCCACCGACATTGCCGCGCGCGGCATCGACATCGACGAGTTGCCACATGTGGTGAACTACGAAATCCCCAACATCAGCGAAGACTATGTGCACCGCATTGGCCGTACTGGTCGTGCGGGCTCCAGCGGCGAGGCCGTGAGCTTGGTGTCCTTAGACGAAGAAGGCTTCATGAAAGACATTGAGCACTTCACCAAGCAGCAAGTGCCCGTCGTCGTCGTGGAAGGGTTTGGTCCCGAGCCCGATGAAAGAGCCGAACCCATTGCCATGGGCCGTCAAACCCTGTGGGGTGGTTTGGGCAAGCCCCCAGGCCGCGACGTGATGGCCGCCGCTGCCAAAGCAGCGCGCAACGAAATGATGCAACGCATCCGTGACACCAAAGGCGCCTCGGGCGGTGGTGGCGGCGGACGCGGTGGCCGTGGCCCAGCACCGCGCGGTGAAGGCGGTGACAGCGAAGGCCGTGCCCCACGCCCCAACGGCCATGTGAGCCGCGACCGCAACGGCGAGCGCCCACCGCGTGACGGTAACCGCCCCCAAGGCCAAGGCCCGCGTCCCGCACGCCAATTCGACAACCGTGGCCCGCGTCCAGACGCAGCCCGTGCCCCACGCGACTTTGAACCGCGCATGCCACGTGACAACGAGGCGCGCCCTCCACGCGGTGAGGACGACGACTTCCAGCCCCGCGCCAACGCGCATTTGGGCACCCAAAGCGGCGTGAACGCCTTTGGCCACAAAACCCAAGGCGGCGGTCAACGCCAACCCGACCCCACACGCACCAGTGTTGACCTCATGACCGAGCGCAAACGCGGCGGCGGTGGCGGTTATGGCGGCGGCGGTGGCCGACGCAATGGCGGAGGCGGAGGCGGTCGCTCTGGCGGTGGTGGCGGTCGCTCTGGCGGTGGTGGCGGTCGCTCTGGCGGCGGTTACGGCGGTGGTGGCGGCGGATACGCCCGCTAAAGCCTCAACGCTGGCACACATGAAACCCGCTGATTGAACGCTCAGCGGGTTTTTTCATGGGTGACTTGTTGGCCCAGTCGTCAAGTTGGCGAACGGCACTCAGGCACCGGTGTCGGCAAAGGCGCCCGGGCATAAAACGCCCGCAAATTGGCCATCGTCAAATCGGCCATGGCACGGCGCGTTTCTTCGGTGTGGCTGCCCATGTGCGGCGTCAGCACCACGTTGGACAAGCTGCGCCAGTCCGGCGACACACGGGGCTCGTCCCAAAACACATCCAAGCCAGCGCCCGCAATCGCCTTGGTTTTCAAGGCCAGCATCAAGGCCTCGGGGTCCACCAAGGAACCACGGGCAATGTTGATCAAATAACCCTTGGGGCCTAAATTCTCCAGCACACGGGCATTCACCAAATTCAGGGTCGCCGCTCCGCCCGGCGCGGCCACCACCAAATAGTCGACCGCTGAGGCCATGTCCTCGACCGCACCATAGAAGGTGTAGGGCAAGTTGGGTTTGGCAGACCGGCTGCAGTAGCTGATTGACATGTCAAACGCTGCCGCACGCTGGGCGATGGCCTGTCCGATGCGCCCCATGCCCAAGATGCCCAAGCGCGCACCCGACAGACGGCGGGTCATGCCAAACGACTCCATCACCCAATCGCCGTTGCGCACAAAGCGGTCGGCCTGCGGGATGCGCCGCCCCACCGCCAGCATCAGCCCCAGCGCCAAATCGGCCACATCTGCGGTCATGGCCCCTGGGGTGTGGGTCACCACAACGCCGCGCTCTTTGGCTGCATCCAAGTCAATGCCGTCATAGCCCACACCACACAAAGCAATCAACTTCACACGGGGCAACATGGCCAATAAATTTCGATCCACCTTGGACTCGCTGCCTGTGCCCACCAAAGCGGTGACTTTGCCCAGCGCCATGGGATCCACAATGTGTGCATGGTCATGCACGACGTAATCCTCTTGCTGCATGGCCTGCATCAAAAACGCTGGCACCTGCGAGACTTGCATCAGGTGTTGTGTCATCTTGGTTCTCCTACCTTGTCCATGCACTGACTCTAACGCTTCAGACGGGCTTTTTCATTGGCTAACATGGCCTGTATGAATGACTGCAGGCCCCCACTTCTTCCAGGCCATTGAAAGAGCGCCCATGACTACGCCCCCCGACACCTTGCACCACTGGTTAGCGCAAGAAGCGCAGGTTCGCCGCACCCAACTGCCCCACGGGGTCACGCCCATGCACGATGTGTTGCCGCGCACCGGCTTGGCGCTGATCCAAGGCATGCTGCTGGGCCACACGCATCCCGCCCCTTTTTCTAAGCTGTTGGATTTCGTTTTGGTGGAGGCCCGCGAAGGCCATGTGGCCTTTCAGGGCGCGCCCAGTCCCGCGTTCTTCAACCCCATGGGAACGGTGCATGGCGGCTGGTTTGCCACCTTGCTCGACTCGGCCATGGGTTGCGCTGTTCACACGCTGTTGCCAGCGGGTCGCGGCTACACCACCTCAGGCTTGACGGTGAACTTGGTCAAAGCCCTCACCCCCAAGGTCGAGCGTGTGCGTGCCGTGGGTCAGGTGCTGCACTGCGGGCGCCAACTGGCCACGGCCGAGGCGCGCTTGCTGGGGCCCGACGGCACGCTCTACGCCCATGCCACCTCCACCTGTTTGATTTTTGACATTCCTGGACAATCCAAGCCATGAGACTTCTACACACCATGCTGCGCGTGGGCGATATGCAGCGCGCCATCGACTTCTACACCCAGGCCATGGGCATGCAACTGCTGCGCACCACCCAACGCCCTGACCAACACTATGACCTTGCCTTCGTGGGCTACGGCGGCAACCCCGACCAAGCGGAAATCGAGTTGACCTACAACTATGGCGTGACGTCTTACGACTTGGGCTCAGCCTATGGCCACATCGCCATTGGTGTGGCCGACATCCACGCCACCTGCGACAAGATCCGCCAAGCTGGAGGCACCATCACGCGCGAACCCGGCGCTGTCAAAGGGGGCGCCACCATGATCGCCTTTGTGCAAGACCCCGATGGTTACAAAATTGAATTGATCGAACGCGCAGAGACTTGAGGCCACGCAATCCTTGGCGTTTGCCGCATGAAAAAAGGGCCTTGCGGCCCTTTTTGGTTTGACATCGAGCGGTTGCGCGCGATCAGCCCTTTTTGGCGTAGGCAGAGCACCAGCCCTTGCCAGCGACTTGCTTGCCGGCAAACAAGGGGCAGCCGCCTGCCGCAGCGCCAGCGGCACCTTGGAACAGTGCGCAGTTGCTGCACATTTGGCCAGCGGCGTACTTGGGTTGCTTGGCCTTGTCGACCTTGGTCGCATCGGCTTTGTAGCCCAAACCCGCGGCTTGTGCGTCAGACTCGGCCACCATGGCTTGCGCTTGGGCGGCAGTGGCCATCGCGGCCGCGCCGGTTGCGGTCACGGCTTGCAACATGAAAACACGGCGGTTGGTAGGGGTCTTGAATACGTTGTTCATAGAAATCTTCGAATGGATAACCAGAAGATGCTGGCGTGCGATATCTTAGCGCCAGACATCCGGGTTTACCTTTGTCTTGTACAAAACAGCCCCCTCAGTTGTCACTTGGGTGGCGCAGCAACACCTCGGCCTGCGCCAAGGCCTCTAAGGTGTCCACATCCAACACACAACCAGGGTCGGACACGTCCAGGCGCAAAGCGCCGCGCTGCGCCACCACCGAGCGCGCGCCCTCGTCGCCATGGAGTGCTTGCAGGGCGGGACCGCAACTGGCATCAAAGCCCACCGGGTGGCCCTTGTCGCCTTGGTAGCAAGGCACCACCACGGCATGATTTTTCAGCGCCTGCGCCACGGCCAACAAGGTGGCTGGCTGCACCAAGGGCAAGTCGGCGGGCAAGACCAACCAGCCGCCGGCCAGGGCCGTGGCCGCCACACCGCAGGCGATGCTGTCGCCCATGCCCGGCTGCGCCAGGTGCTGGGTGTGTTCGCGCTCGACGATGTGCCAGGGCAAGCCGCTGGCTTGCACGCTGCGCAACACATGGTCACGCACCCGCACACCGGCCAAGGGCGCATTGAGCTTGTCCACTTGGGCCCCCGAGGCTTTGAAGCGCTCTCCTCGCCCAGCGGCCAGGAGGATCACCACCACCGACGGGGTGTCGCCGCTCACAGGCTGCACACGGTCTCGGTCGGGGCAGCGGCACTGGCTGCTGCATGGGCGGCGTTTTTCACTTGAACGATTTCGGCCACGATGGAGACCGCAATCTCCGCTGGGGTTTGGGCCCCGATGCGCAATCCCACCGGTCCGTGCAAACGGGCCAAGGCTTCGGGCGACAAATCAAAGTGCTCGGCCAAGCGCTTTTTACGCGCTTCTTGGTTGCGGCGCGACCCCAGGGCGCCGATGTAGAACGCGTTGGAGTTCAAGGCCTCCATCAAGGCCATGTCGTCGAGCTTGGGGTCGTGGGTCAGCGCCACGATGGCGGTGTGCGCATCGGGCACCAACTGCTGCACCACATCGTCGGGCATGCCCAGCACACGGGTCACGCCCTCTAGGCCGAGCGTGGCGGCGTATTCTTCGCGCGGGTCACAGACCAGCACCTCAAAGTCGAGCAAGCTGGCCATCTGCGCCACGGCTTGGCTGAGTTGCCCGGCGCCAATCAACAGCAAGCGCCAGCGCGGGCCAAACAAGGTGGTCAAGCTGCTGCCGTCAAACTGCAAGGTGTCGGTGCGCGCTGCGTCACGCAGCGTCACGTGGCCGGTGGCCAAGGTCACGGTGCGCGCCACCAACTGGTGGGCCGCCGTGCGTGCCAACACGTCTTGAATCCATTGCACCTCGGTGATGGGCTCTTGCACCAAACGCAAGGTGCCACCACAGGGCAGGCCAAAGCGAGCAGCTTCTTCTTTGCTCACGCCGTAAGCCACCATCGACGGGTGCGACAGGCTGTCGTACTCACCGGCTTTGATGCGGGCGATCAAATCGTCTTCCACGCAACCGCCCGACACCGAGCCACTCACCACCCCGTCATCACGCACCGCCAGCAAGGCACCCGGTGGACGCGGGGCACTGCCCCAGGTCTCGACCACCGTGACCAGGGTCACGCGATGACCCGCTTGGCGCCAAGCGAGCACATCACCCAACACGCGTAAGTCCAAACTTTCCATGGCCGTCTCTTTTCTCTGAGTCAAATTCATCAACAGGGCCAGAGCATAAGCCGCTTAGGTAGGATGTGCAGCGGGCCTTGCCCTCACCCAGACCTTTGAGCTGTCACCTATGAAACAAATCGCCGACCTTCGCAAAAGCTATGAACGCGCCGAACTCAACGAGTCGGCCTCTGCGGCCGACCCGATGCAGCAGTTTGACCAGTGGCTCAAAGAGGCCATTCAATCGGAAATCCCAGAACCCAACGCCATGACCTTGGCCACCGTGGGCGGCGACTTGCGCCCCAGCACACGCGTGGTGTTGATCAAAGGCTACGACGCGTGCGGCATCGTGTGGTTCACCAACTACCAAAGCCGCAAAGGCCAGCAACTCGCGGGCAACCCCTTTGCGGCCCTGCAATTCCATTGGGTCGAGCTGGAACGCGTGGTGCGCATCGAGGGCCGGGTGGAAAAAGTCAGCGACACCGAGAGCGACGCCTACTTTCACAGCCGCCCGCTCGACTCACGCATTGGCGCGTGGGCCAGCCCGCAAAGCCAGGTGATTGACGGGCGCGGCACGTTGGTGGCCAATGCCGCCAAGTACGGCGCGCAGTTTTTGCTGCAACCACCCCGCCCACCGCACTGGGGCGGCTACCGACTGGTACCCGACCAGTGGGAGTTTTGGCAAGGCCGCAAAAGCCGTTTGCATGACCGCCTGCGCTACCGGCGCCATCCGGCCGTTGGTGCGGATCCGCACACCGAGGCCGTCACGTGGCTGCGCGAGCGTTTGGCCCCCTGACACACCGCCCCATGGCCCGAGGTGCTGGCTTGCCCAGCGTGCAAGCCCCTTGGCTGGCATGCTCAAAAGTGGGCCTGCACGCCCAGCTTGACACTGCGACCGGCCAAGGGCGGCGCGTTGGCGCCCATGGTCTGGGTCAGCACCGAGGTGGACGAATACGCCAGCTGGTTGGTCAGATTGTCGAGCTTGGCAAACAGCAGCCAGCGCGTGCCTGCACTGCGGGCTTGGTAGTTCACACCCGCGTTCCACACGGTGTAAGCCGCGGTGGTCACATCGCCCGCCTGCGGCACGCGGTGCTGGGCAGCGGCATGCGTGAAGCCAAAGCGCGCACCCCAAGCCTGATGCGCCCACACCCAGTCGGCCCCCACCCGCATGGGCGCGATGCGCGGCAGCGGCTGCTTGTGTGTCAGATCGTCCGCACGCACCCCATCAGCGCGCAGCGCCAAATCCAGGGTGCCGCGACGGGCATCGGGGCTCAAGAAGGCTTGGCTGCCCCCCACCATGCGCAGCGTGGCGCTTGACTCCAAGCCCACCAAGCGCGCACGTACACCTTCCAAGGCATAGACGGGCAAGCTGTGCGTCGGGTCCAGGGTGCCCGTCGCTTGCAGGGACAGGTAATTGGCAAAGTCCGACACAAAGCCCGTCAGCGAGACCTTGTGGGGCCCCTGCTTCCACTCGCCGCCAAGATCCCATTGCGTTGCCCGCTCCAGGGCGCTGTTGGCGTTGCCCACTTCAAACGTGCCCGTTGCTGCATGCGGCCCGTTGGCAAACAGCTCGTAGTCTTTGGGCGCACGCTGGCTCCAACTCAGGTGGCTGCTGAGCTGCCAACCGTTTTGGGCCTCGCCCTGGCGCAGGTTGCGCATGCCGCCCAAGGCCACACTGAAAGGGCTGAAATGTTTGTCCGCCCCCGTGGTTTGGTTGCGCACCGCCACCGACTCGGCGCGCGCGCCTGCACTGAGCTGGCCCCAGCCGGTGGTCAGCACTTGGTGGGTGAACACTGCATTGCTGAGGGTGCGGCTCGGCGGCACAAAGGCCTCATCCCCCTGCACCGCCAGCTGGTTGCCATCGCGCTGCAGGCCCACCACGCCTTGCAGCTGCATGCCATGGGCCCAATGTTGGGCATAGGGCTTGGCCTCCAAGCGCAGCTCGTTCCCCCCATTGTCAAAACGCGTTCCAGTCGCAGCGCCCGGGTATTCGGTGTGGCTGTAACGGGTGTGGCCCCATTGAAACTTCAGCGCTTGCAGCAGCCCTGCCGCATCACGCCACTCGCCTTCCATCACCTGGTGGCGGCGCAGCATGCCGATGGTCACATCCGGCTCAGCCACAGTGCCATAGGTGCTGCGGTATTCGCTGGCCGACAACCCTAAATACCCGCGATCCAACAGCAAGGTGGCGCCCCCGGCTGTGCCTTGGGCATCGCTGGCCGAGTTGCAGACCCGCCGCTGCATGGTGGTCACGCCATTCACGGTGCAGGCCATGAGCTTGGGCACCGACAGATTGCGCGTGCTGCGGTCAAAGGCGTCCAGATGCAGCACCCACTTGTCGTTGCCAGCCTCGACCAAGGCGCCGCTGCTGCGCTCAAGGGCTGCGCCACCTGCACGCAGCTCGGCCTTGCCCAACACCCCACCTTGGGCGTCAAACATGGGTTCATGGGCGATGCGGTTGTCGATCACATTGACCACACCACCGATCGCACTGCTGCCATACAGCAAGGTGGCAGGCCCGCGCAGCACCTCGATGCGCTCGGTGGTCAGGGGGTCGATCGGCAGCGCATGGTCAAAACTCAGGCCCGACACGTCCATGTTGGCCCCACTGTTTTGCAAGATGCGAATGCGGTCGCCGTCCAAGCCCCGAATCACGGGTCGACCCACATTGGGCCCAAACGCGCTGTTGGCGATGCCTGGCAAGTTGTCCAGCGTTTCACCCAAGGTGCTGCCTAGGCGCTGCGCCAGCGCTGCGCCAGACAGTTGCTGCACGGGAGCCGACAAACCCGCGGGGGTCGGCGGCTGGGCGGTGATGGTGACCTCTTGCAGTGGGGTGGTAAACGTTGAGGGCGTTGCGCCAGGTTGGGATTGGGCCCACACGGCGCTGAGGCTGACGCATGTGGCCACCGTCACAGCGCTGCGTTGAAAAGACAAATTCATGGAGAGGTGTTCCGCTGAAAAGAAATGACCACGCGGCGGCACACAGCCACACGCGCAAAGACCGGAGGTCAGTTCAAAACAGCGGGCGGCGCACGGGCCGAGCAAAAACGCGCGTGTAACCCAAAGCGCTCACGCAGCCGCCAGCGCAGCCATGCCGTGGGCACAACGAATGCCAACACACAAGACCACGCCAAGCCCAGCGCGTCGTGACACAGTTGGTCGTAGAGCTGGCAATCTGCACTGGTGTTGTGTTCGCCAAACACCCAGCCCCAAGGCGCTGGTGTGGCCTCACGGGGAACGGCATCAGCTTGGCCGCCCACGGCCACCGCCTGCGCGTGGGCGAGCCCTGAATTGCTGGCATGCACGAAGCGGTGCGCCAGCCCCAACGACTGTGCCAGCAGCACGAGCAAGGCCAAGACCAACAGGCCCCGACGCACACCCGCCTGCAAGCGCCAGCGCTCACGCATCGCGCACCTTGTCGGTGAAAGTGTTTAAGAACTTCTGCACCTTGGGCGCCACCACAAAGGCGCAATAGCCTTGGTTGGGGTTTTGGGCAAAGTAGTCTTGGTGGTAGTCCTCTGCCGCCCAGTAGTTGCTCAAAGGCAGCAATTCGGTCACCACGCGGCCCGACAGATGTTGGTTGACCTCATCCAGCACTTGCTGCGCCACCGCTGTGTCGGCCTCATCGCTCCAGTAAATGCCACTGCGGTATTGGGTGCCCGCGTCGTTGCCCTGTCGGTTCAGGGTGGTGGGGTCGTGGATGACAAAGAAAATTTCCAGCAACTCACGCAAGCTGATCTGATGCGCGTCGTAGGTGATCTGCACCACCTCGTTGTGGCCGGTGCGGCCCGAGCAGACCTGCTCGTAGCTGGGTTTGACCGTGAGGCCGTTGCTGTAGCCCGAGGTGACGGTCAGCACGCCCTTGACGCGCACAAACACCGCCTCGGTGCACCAAAAGCAACCGCCCCCGAGTGTGATGACCCGGGTCGACGGCGAAGGCTGTGGGGGAAGGGTCGAGGTCTGCATAAGCCGCCATCATATGATGCTGCGCCATGGACACCCTGCTCGCCCTCAAACCCCTTTTGACCTCCCTGATCTTGCCCACCAGCAGCGGTTTGTTGTTCTTGGCGGCACTGTGGTTATGGGCATGGCGACGCAGCGTGAGCAGGCGCCAACTTTCCATTCATCGGCCCGTGGCGGCAGGCTTGCTGACCTGCGCAGGCTTGTGGCTGCTGAGTTGCCCCGCTGTGGCGCTGTGGTTGTCGCTGCATTTGCTGCCCCAGGTCGCACCCACCACGGCCAAGGCCCTGCTGGATGGCAGGGTGCAAGCCATCGTGGTGTTGGGCGGTGGGGTTGAACAACGTGCCCCAGAATACGGCGGCCCCAACTTGCCACCCGAGAGCATGGCGCGCCTGCTGTACGGCATGTACTTGGCACAAACCACCCAACTGCCGCTGGCCTACAGCGGCGGCGTAGGCTGGGGGGGCGACAACGGCCAAACCTCCGAAGCCCAAGTCGCCGCCCAGGCTTTGGCCCGGCTGCACGGCCCCAAGCTGCGCTGGCAAGAAGGTCAGTCGCGCGACACCCGAGAAAACGCCCGGTTCACCGCCCAACTTTTGCAGCGCGAGGGCATCACCCGCGTGGCCATCGTCACCCATGCGTGGCACATGCCGCGCAGCGTGCGGCAGTTTGAAGCCGCCGGCTTGGACGTCACGCCCGCGCCCATGGGCTACGTCCAAGCCGACATGCAAGCGGTGCTGTTGTGGCTGCCCAGCAGCTCGGCGCTGCGTGACAGCATGTGGTTGCTCAAAGAGTGGCTGGGTTTGAGACTGACTTGACGCCCCAGGCTTGGACAACACAAACTTTCGATTGACTCGCGGTATATTACTAACCAGCAAGTCATTAGCAACATGTCCACGTCTGATTCCATCGCCCTGACTCCCCCCGAAACTGTCCACAAACGTGAACGGCGCAAAGAGGCTCGACCCGGAGAGTTGCTGGACGCGGCCTTGGCGCTGTTTGTCGAAAAAGGCTTTGCCGCCACCCGGGTCGAAGAGGTGGCCTCGCAGGCGGGCGTGTCCAAAGGCACCTTGTTTTTGTACTTCCCCACCAAAGAAGACCTGTTCAAGGCCGTGATTCGCGAGAACATTGGCAAGCTGTTTCCCGTCTGGAACGAAGAGTTCAAGAGCTTCACGGGCAGCAGTGGCGAGATGCTGCGTTACGCCATGCTGAGATGGTGGGCGCAAATGGGCAATACCTCGGCAAGCGGCATTGCCAAGCTGGTCATCAGCGAAGCCCAAAACTTTCCGGACATCGCCGCCTTCTACCAAGCCGAAGTGATCCGCCCGGGCAACGCCCTGCTGCGCCAAATCCTCGCGCGGGGCGTGGCCAGTGGCGAGTTTCGCGCGCTGGATCTGGACCAAGCGGTCTACACCGTGGTGGCCCCCATGATCTTCATGATGATGTGGAAGCACTCGATGGGCGCTTGCGCTGCATCGGCCGACATCGTCGATCCTGAACGTTTCATTCATATGCAAGTCGACGTGCTGCTACACGGCATGACGGCTTCACACCCCTCTTGACCATGCACATCAAACCTCGCTGGATCGTGATTGCCGTTGTCGTGCTGGCCTTGGTGGTCAGTGTCTGGCGCGCGCTCTCAAGCCGTCAACAGCAGCAGCTTGCTGCGGCCACGCCCACGGCTGCCGTCACCCAGATCGAGCTGGCACGCGCCGACGTCTGGACGCTCGAGCCGCGTGAAATCACCCAAACCCTGGATCTGTCAGGCACCCTCAAAGCCCTGAACTACGCCGTGATCAAGGCCCGTGTGGCGGGAGAGCTCAAAGAGCTCAGCGTGCGCGAGGGCGACGGGGTCAAAGCGGGCCAGGTGTTGGCCCGCATCGATCCCACCGAATACCAGCGCCGCTGGCAGCAAGCCAAAGACCAAGCCGATGCGGCCAAAGCCCAAATGGAAATTGCCCAGCGCCAATGGGACACCAACAAAGCTTTGGTGGACCAAGGCTTCATTGCCAAAACGGCGCTTGACAACTCACAAGCCTCTTACCAAGGTGCGGTGGCCACCCACCAAGCCGCCATCGCGGGCGCCGATGTGGCCCGCAAAGCCCTGGACGACGCCGTGCTCTACGCGCCCTTCTCCGGTGTGGTGGCGCTGCGCGCGGCCCAAGCCGGTGAGCGCGTCAATGTGGACGCCAAGGTGTTGGAGTTGGTTGACTTGAGCCAACTCGAAGTGGAAGTGCCCCTGAGTCCCAGCGACTCGGTCGATGTGCGCATCGGCCAAGTGGCCCAGCTGCAAATCGAAGACCGCCCCGAGACGATCACAGCCAAAATCCAACGCATCAGCCCCAGCGCCCAAGTGGGCAGCCGCAGCGTGTTGGTCTACCTCTCGATCGATCAGCCCAAGGGCTTGCGCCATGGTTTGTTTGCCAAAGGCAGTTTGAATTTGCAGCGCAGCCAGCTGCTCGCAGTGCCTTTGTCTGCGGTGCGCACCGAGCGCGCCCGCCCCTATGTGCAAGTGCTGGAAACGGTGGGCGACCACGTGCAGGTGGCACACAAGCTGGTGAACCTGGGGCTGCGCGGCAACGATGCCCATGACAGCAGCGGACAGACCTGGGTCGGCGTGGAAGGCATTGCCCCGGGCGCCAAAGTGCTCAAAGGCCATGTGGGCGCTTTGCGCGAGGGCCTGCAGGTGACATTCACAGCCAACCCCGCCGCGTCAGACAGCAGCAGCGCGCACTGAATACGCCATGTGGTTCACCCGAATCAGTCTGAAAAATCCGGTTTTTGCGACCATGCTCATGCTCGCCTTTGTGGTGCTGGGCCTGTTCTCCTACAAGCGCTTGCAAATTGACCAGTTCCCCAACATCGACTTCCCCGTGGTGGTGATCACCACCGAATACCCCGGCGCTTCACCCGAAATTGTGGAGAGCGAAGTCAGCAAAAAAATCGAAGAAGGCGTCAACTCGATCGCCGGCATCAACGCCCTGACCTCGCGCAGCTACGAAGGCATGTCGGTGGTGGTGGTGGAGTTTCAGCTGCACATCGATGGCCGCAAAGGTGCCGACGATGTGCGCGAAAAAGTGGCCAGCATCCGCCCCAGCCTGCGCGCCGATGTGAAAGAACCCAAGGTGCTGCGCTTTGACCCCTCGAGCCGCGCCATTTGGTCACTGGCCGTGCTGCCCGCCACACCCAACGACGGCAGCCCAACTGCGGCCACGGCAGCCGTCGAGTTGACCAACTGGACCGACCAGGTGCTCAAAAAACGCCTGGAAAACGTGCGCGGCGTGGGCGCCGTCACCATCGTGGGCGGCACCAAGCGCGAGATCAACCTCTACCTCAACCCGCAAGCCATGGAGTCCTTGGGGGTCAGCGCCGACCAAGTGGTCAACGCCGTTCGCACCGAAAGCCAAGACCTGCCGGTGGGCTCGCTGCGCTCGTTGCAACAAGACCGCGTGATCCAGGTGCAGGGCCGCATGCTGCGCCCCGAAGACTTTGGCCGCATCATCGTGGCGCGGCGCGGCACCACCCCAATTCGTTTGTCACAGGTGGCCAGCGTCAAAGACGGCGCCCAAGAAGTCGAGAGCTTGGCGCTCTACAACGGCCAACGCACCTTGCTGCTGACGGTGCAAAAAGCGCAAGACGAAAACACCATCGACGTGATCGACGGCCTCAACAAAACGCTCGACGACATCCGGCCCTTGCTGCCGCCCGGCGTGCGTTTGGAGCCGGTGCAAGACAGCGCGCGTCCCATCCGCGTGGCGGTCAACAACGTGCGCCAAACCCTGATCGAAGGGGCCCTGCTGACGGTGCTGATCGTGTTCTTGTTTTTGAACTCCTGGCGCTCTACCGTGATCACCGGCTTGACCCTGCCGATTGCCATCATTGGCACGTTTTTGTTCATGTACATGTTTGGCTTCACCATCAACATGATCACCCTCATGGCCTTGTCGCTGTGCGTGGGCTTGTTGATCGACGACGCCATCGTGGTGCGCGAAAACATCGTGCGCCATGTGCAAATGGGCAAAGCCCCCTACCAAGCGGCCCTGGACGGCACGCAAGAAATTGGCTTGGCGGTGATGGCCACTACCTTGTCCATCGTGGCGGTGTTTTTGCCCATCGGCTTCATGGGTGGCGTGATCGGCAAGTTTTTCCACCAATTCGGTTTGACCATCGTGGCCGCGGTGCTGATCTCGATGTTCGTGAGCTTCACACTCGACCCGATGCTGTCGTCCATCTGGCACGACCCCACCATCCACGCGCACGGCGAACATGGCAACGCTGGCCTTTACGACCGCACCCTGGGCCGCGTCACCGCCTGGTTTGAACGCGGCACCGACCGCTTGAGCGAGACCTACCAAGACATCTTGCGCTGGTCTTTGCATCACCAGCGCGCCACCCTCGCACTGGCCGTGGCCACCTTTGTCACCAGCATCTTCATGGTGCCGCTGTTGGGCACCGAATTTGTGCCCAAGGCCGACTTCTCAGAAACCTATGTGAACTTCTACACGCCCGTGGGCTCGTCCCTGGAAGCCACCGAGGCCAAAGCCCAGCAGGTCGAGGCCATCATCCGCGAGTTCCCCGAGGTGCGCTACACCGTGGCCACCCTCAACACCGGCAGCGCCAACGGCAAAATTTACGCCGCCCTCTACATCCGCTTGGTCGACCGCAAGCTTCGCCAACGCAATTTGGACGACATGTCTGCCCTGCTGCGCCAACGCTTGCAGCAAGTGCCCGGCATCACCCTCACCCATGTGGGCTTGCTCGACACCATGGGCGGCAACAAGCAGATCGAGTTTTCTTTGCTAGGCACCGACTTGCGAGAGCTCGAACGCCTGACCCAGCAAGTCATGCACGCGGTGCGCCCCATTCCCGGTTTGGTCGACTTGGATTCGAGCGTCAAGCCCGACAAACCCACCATCGAGGTCTTGGTGCAACGCGAAGCGGCCAACGACCTGGGCCTGACCTTGGGCAGCATTGGCAGCCAGCTGCGCACCCTGGTGGCGGGCCAAACCGTGACCAACTGGCGCGCTGGGGACGACCAAACCTACGACGTCAACGTGCGCCTGCACCCCACAGCGCGCACCCAACCGCAAGACCTCGAACACCTGCCCTTCACCGTGGGCACCGCCGCCGATGGCAGCCCGCGCGTGGCGCGCCTGAACCAAGTGGCGCAGGTCAGCGAAGGCACGGGGCCCAACCAAATCAACCGCCGCGACTTGAGGCGCGAAGTGGCCATCAACGCCAACGTCTACAACCGCTCCATGGGCGAAGTGTCCAACGACATCCGTGAGGTGATGAAGGGCATCGCGCTGCCACCCGGCTACAGCTTTCAGTTTGGCGGCTCGACCAAGAGCATGCAAGAGTCGTTTGAGTACGCCATTTCGGCGCTGGTGTTGGCGGTGGTGTTCATCTACATGATTTTGGCCAGCCAATTCAAAAGCTTTTTGCAGCCCATGGCCTTGATGACCGCCCTGCCCTTGACGCTGATTGGCGTGGTGCTGGCCTTGTTGATGTTTGGTTCGGCCCTGTCCATGTTCTCGGTGATTGGCATGGTCATGCTCATGGGCTTGGTCACCAAAAACGCCATTTTGTTGGTCGACTTTGCGATTCGCGCACGCCAAGACCAGGTGCTGCCCGACGGCAGCCTCCAAGCCGGCCTGTCCCGCAACGACGCCCTGCTGCTGGCCGCTCGCGTGCGCTTGCGCCCTATTTTGATGACCACCTTGGCGATGATCTTTGGCATGGTGCCCCTGGCCTTTGCGATTTCTGAGGGCTCTGAGCAGCGCGCGCCCATGGGCCAGGCCGTGATCGGCGGGGTCGTCACCTCCTCGTTGCTGACTTTGGTGGTGGTCCCGGTGGTTTACTGCTACATGGATGATCTCGCGCAATGGCTGCGCCGTGTGTGGGGTGCTGGTGTCAGCCGCACGCAACCCTGACCGCTAAAATTTGAGTGGATGCCCTAAAGGCCGTACCGCAGTATTTGGAGTATTGAAATGAACACAGAACAAGCCCGCTTCAACATGGTGGAGCAACAAATCCGCCCTTGGCAAGTGCTCGACAAAGCCGCCTTGGCCGTGTTGTCGCATGTGCAGCGTGAGTTGTTTGTGCCCCAGGCCTACCAAGCCCTGGCCTACACCGACACCGAGATCCCCTTGGCCCACGGGCAAGCCATGGTGCCCCCGCGTGTGGACGCCCGCTTGATGCACGATCTGCACCTGAGTGGCACAGAGAAAGTGCTGGAAGTGGGCACCGGCAGCGGCTACCTCACCGCCTTGTTGGCTGGACGCGCGCAGCGTGTCATCAGCTTAGAGGTCAACCCCGAGTTGGCGGCCACCGCACGCGCCAATTTGCAGCGTGCGGGTGTGACCAACACCGATGTGCGGGTGGCCGATGGCAGCCAAGGCGCTGCGGGCGACGCGCCGTTTGACGCGATCGTGTTGGGCGGCTCGGTGACCGAGGTGCCCCAAGCCTTGCTGCAACAACTCCAAGTCGGCGGCCACCTGATCGCCATCGTCGGCAGCGACCCCGTGATGTGCGCCACCTTGTTCACCCGCACGTCCGACACCCACTGGCACAACAAAGCCCTGTGGGACACCACAGCACCTCGCCTGCAAGGGTTTGCCGAGCCCACCCGCTTTCACTTTTAAGAGCGCCACATGATCGATCAAATTCAACCGGCTCAACTCGCGGCTTGGGCAGCCAGCCATGCCGCACAAGGCACCGCCATCGTCTTGGATGTGCGCGAACCCTGGGAAGTCCAAACCGCCAGCGTCACGCCCCAAGGCTTTGAGTTGCTGACCATCCCCATGAGCACCGTGCCCGTGCGCTTGGCTGACCTGCCCCGTGAACGCCCCATTGCCTGCCTGTGCCACCATGGCGCGCGCAGCATGCAGGTGGCCGCCTTTTTGGCCCAGCAAGGGTTTGACACCCTCGCCAACATCGCCGGTGGGATCAACGCTTGGTCTTCACAAGTGGACGCCTCGGTGCCCACGTATTGATTTTTGAAAGAACCGCATGAAGCTTCCCCGCACCCTGTTTCGCGCCCTGCCTCTGGCAGCTGTGATGGCCTTCGCTTGTGCACCCCATGCGCAGGCCCAAAGTTTGGTCGAGTTGTACGACGCGGCGCGCGGCTACGACGCGAGCTACATGGCGGCCAAATCCTTGTACGAAGCCAACCTGGCCAAAGCCAACCAAACCCTGGGCGGTGTACTGCCCAGCATTGCGCTGTCGGCTTCTGCTTCGCGCACCTATTTCAACTACCGCCCCGACTACCCTGTGGTCAATGCCGACCCCACCAAGTCCATCTTGCCGAGCGAACGCTACTACGGCACCGGCTCAGCGGCCATCACCTTGACCCAGCCCATCTACCGCCCGGCCGTGTGGGCCACCTACAAACAAGGCGGGCCTTTGCTGCAACAAGCCGCCGCCCAGTACGAAGCCGCCGAGCAAGACCTGTTGGTGCGTGTTTCACAAGCCTACTTTGACGTGCTCACCAGCGAAGACAGCCTGGAGCTGGTGCAGGCCCAAAAGAAAGCCGTGGGCGAACAACTGGCCTCGGCCAAGCGCAACTTTGAGGTGGGCACCACCACCATCACCGGGGTGCGCGATGCGCAAGCCCGGTTCGATCTGACCACCGCCCAAGAAATTGCAGCCGCCAACGATGTGAGCATCAAGCGACTGGCGCTCGATTTGGTGGTGGGTTTGAGCAACGCCAAACCCAAACGCCTGCTCAACAACAGCCAACTGGTCAAAGCCCCCACCGACGATGTCAACGTCTGGGTGTCTCAGTCTGAAGTGGCCAGCCCCGCAGTGCGCCAAGCGCAATTGGGCTTGGAAGTCGCCCGGCTAGAGGTCGACAAAGCCGTGGCCGGGCACAAACCCACCCTGGATGCGCAGGTCTCCTACGGCGGTGTCCGCAACGTGGCCGGCAACGCCACCCAGTCGGTGCCCTCGCACATCTACAACCCGTCGGCCGCCATCGTGCTCAACCTGCCCATCTTTTCGGGCTTTGCCACCGACTACCGTGTCAAAGAAACTGTGTCCTTGGAAAGCAAAGCGCGCGCCGACTTGGAAGCGGCCAAGCGCAACACCGCCCAAGCCACCCGCACCGCCTATTTCGGCCTGGTGGCAGGCCTGAGCCAAGTGCTGGCCTACGAAGCCGCCGAAGCGTCGAGCCAAAGCTCGTTGGACGCCAACAAACTGGGCTACTCGGTGGGGGTGAACATCAACATCGACGTCTTGAACGCTCAAAGCCAGCTCTACCAAACCAAGCGTGACTTGGCCAAAGCCCGCTACGACGTGTTGGTGGGCACCTTGAAGCTGCGCCAGGCCACCGGCACCTTGACGCCGCAAGACCTGCAACCGATCAACGCGCTGCTCACGCCTTGAGGTAAGGCGCCAGCGCCTGCACGGTGCGCTGTGCAGCGCCTCGGTGTGCTTGAGAAAACGCCGCGCACGCCGCCACATGGGCATTTTCATCGGGCCCAAAACGCACCATTTGCAAGGCGGTGACGATGGCATGCGCCATGTCCTCGACCCGTAAAGCAGCCCCGGCCGCTTCGGCCAATTCAGCCGCTTCGGCAAAGTTGAAAGTGTGTGGCCCCATCAACACCGGACAGCCACACGCGGTGGCCTCGATCAGGTTTTGTCCACCCAAGGGCGCGAAGCTGCCGCCCAACAGCGCCGCGTCGGCCAAGCCGTAATACAGCGCCATCTCGCCCAGCGAGTCCCCCAACCACACGGTATTGACATCGGCCTCATGGGCTGCATCGGGCCCGTGTGTCCACTGGCTGCGGCGTGACACCTGCCAGCCGCGTTGCGCCACCATCTGGGCCACTTCGTCAAAACGCTGCGGGTGCCGTGGCACCACCAGCCAATGCACGGCATTCACATGGTCTTGCTGATCCAAGGGGTCTTCTTTGAGGGCTTGCAAGGCATCGAGCCACAAGGCTTCTTCGCCCTCGCGGGAACTGGCCAGCAAGATCACCGGGCGCGTCAAGCGCTGCGCCCAGACCAAGGCTTGGGCCAGTTGCGTCCCATCCGGCTGGGCATCGAACTTCAAATTGCCCAACACGCCATGCACCGAAGCACCCAAGGCGCGCAAACGTTGGGCGTCGGCCTCGGTTTGGGCCCACACCGCGCTCAAGCCGGCATAGGCTGGGCGCGACAACCAAGACAAACGCTGCGCTTGACGCAGGGATTTGTCGCTCAGGCGTGCGTTGACCAACACCAACGGCACTCGGGCGCGTTGGCACAGGGCGACCCAGTTGGGCCACACCTCGGTCTCGAGCACGATGCCCAGTTGCGGTTGGAAGTGGTCTAAAAACCGCTGCACCACACCCGGTGTGTCCCAAGGTTGCCAGACCTGCACATCGCCAGGCTGCAACAGGCTTTGGCCTTGGGCCCGTCCGGTCGCCGTGCCATGGGTCAAAACAATACGTACACCTGGATGGGCAGCGCGCAGCGCTTGCAACAACACCGCAGCCGCCCGGGTTTCACCCAGCGAGACCGCATGCACCCACACACACGCGGGTGCCCCGGCATCCGCAGGCGCCTGGCTGAAGTGGCCAAAGCGCTCGCCGATGGCCACCAGGTAGCCCGCCTCATCGCGGCCACGGCGTTTGAGCTTGGCACGCAACAGCGGTTGCAGCGCCCACACCACCAGGCTGTAGAGCCAGCGCGTCATGCGCTCGGTCCT
>CANCUP010000047.1 GCA_947381325.1 Comamonadaceae bacterium | reverse complement strand
CGAAAGGGGTCGCCGATCCGGGGGGGGTGGGCATCAGGTCTTCCAACAAAATGGCGCTCATCAAGCTGCGGTCTGATGGCACGCAGGCCGCTACAAAATGGGGTGTGGCGTTGAAGAAGGGGTTGATCTGGTCTTTGAGATCCGTGTTGGCCATGATGTGGGCCAAGCACACGCCCCAGGTGCCAAGTGAGTCTGCTTTGGCGTCTGCTGGGGGCTTGACGCCTCCTTTGCAGGCCGTGAGTTCTGTGTCAGCGTCAAAGCGCGTGGTGCCTGCTTCGGTCAACCAAGCAACCCACGCCTCGCCATTGCTTTTGGCGGTTTCTGTTTTCAGTGCTTCTTTGTAATTGACAACACCGAGAAAGGTGACGGCCACAACAATCAGCAAAAGTAAAACCAAAAACAATTTGTCGGTGGTGGTCGGGCTGAGCTGTTGGCCCTCGGACGTTGGGTCTGTGGAAGATGCCATGGGGATCGCCATTCAAGTAAAGGAAATCCGACGTGTCTAGCAAGGTAGAGTGCCGGTCGAAAGGGTTTTGATGATATTCGCAAATTTTGCGAATTTGTCGATTTAACGCTTGATAGTCGGTCACTCAAAGAATGACTTGAGTAATTAAGAACTAAAAAAACCGCTTGGAAAAGCAGTTTTTCATAGGCGAAATTTCAATGGTTTTGCGAGCTGCGGTGTGCCCAAGCTGTGGTGTGTTTTTCGACATAACTGAACAACTCATACATGACCATGGCCATGGCGCCGACGACGACCAGACCTGCAAAAGCCAAGCCCATTTGCATGGCGGAACCTGCAGAAATCAGCAAATAACCAATGCCTTCGTTGGCTGCGGTCATTTCAGACACGGTAGTTCCGACAAATGCCAGCGTGATGGCCACTTTGAGCGAGCCGTAAAAATAGGGCATGGAGCGTGGCAAGCCCACTTTGACCAACACATCCCAACGCTTGGCGCCCAACACGCGCAAGACGTCTTCGAGCTCAGGCTCTAAGGTGGCCAAGCCCGTGGCGATGTTGACCATGATGGGAAAGAAGCTGATCAAAAAAGCCGTCAAGATGGCCGGGCCCACACCAATGCCAAACCACACCACCAAGATGGGCACAAAGGCTGCTTTGGGCAAGGCGTTGAAGCCTGTCATCAAGGGGTAGACCGCCGCATAGGCGATGCGTGAGCTGCCAATGACAAAGCCCAACAACACACCCACCACGATGGCAAGACCAAAACCCGCCATGGTGACCCAGTAAGTGCGCCAAGCGTGTGCGGCGATGACCTCGCGAAACTCCACCATCTGCTCCCAAATCCGCAAGGGGCTGGGGAAGACAAATTCCGAGACCGAAAAAACAGAGCACAGGCCTTGCCACGTGACCAAGGTGAGGATCAGCAGCGCCCAAGGCGACCAGCGTTCGATTAGTTTTTGATTCATGGTGCTTGTTCTGATGGTTTATGGCTCTGCGACTGCGGTGGTTTTTCGGATGGCGCCGATGTGGCCGCGTAACTCGTGCACGATGTCGGTGAACTCGGGTGTGTAAGTCACTTCCAAGTCGCGCGGACGAGGCAGGTCGATGTTGCGTTTGACCACAAAGCGCCCCGGACTCTTGCTCATCACATACACCGTGTCGGCCAAGAACACCGATTCACGCAAGTCGTGTGTGACCAAGATCACATTGAACTTTTGCTCTGTCCACAAGTCGCGCAAGGTGCACCAGAGTTCTTCACGGGTGAAGGCGTCAAGTGCGCCAAACGGTTCGTCAAGCAGCAGCATCTTGGGTTCGTGTATCAGCGCACGGCAGATGCTGGCGCGCTGTTGCATGCCGCCTGAGAGTTGCCATGGGAACTTGTGTTCATACCCGCCCAAGCCCACGGTCTTCAAGAGCTGGATGGCACGTGCCTCGTACTCTGCTTTTTTAGCTTTGAAGTTGGAGCGATAGGGCTCCACAATTTCCAGCGGCAGCAGCACGTTGTCCAGTGTGGTGCGCCAAGGCAACAACGATGAGGCCTGAAAGGCCATGCCACTGATCTTGAGAGGACCGTTGACTGCTTGGCCGTCGACAAAGATCTCGCCACGGCTTGGTTTGCGTAAGCCTGTGGTGAGCTTCATGAATGTCGACTTGCCACAACCCGAGGGTCCCACAATGGCGATGAACTCACCTTGCTTGACCTGCAGGTTGATGTCTTCTACGGCGAAGTGGTTTTGTGCCAGCAACTCGTCGTTGTAGGCGAGCCAGACGTTTTTGAATTCGACGAAGTTGTCAGCAGAGGCAGTCATTGGGGGGATGTCGCTTATTTTTTGGGCTTGGGTAGAACGTCGAGTTCTTTGGCGGTGGGTAAGAAGCTGCCGTTCCAGATGATGTCGGCATTGACGCGGTTTTTGGTGTTGAACGCATCCGACACTTGCGATGCCATCAAGGACAAGCGTGGGCCTTTGATTTGTCCAAAGCCTTCAGCGCGTGCGTCAGGGCTGTTGATCACGGTGTCAATCGCCAACTGCAAGCGGCGGGTTTCGAGTTCGCTGTTGATGATGCCGTCGCGCGCCTTGACGGTTTCAATGGCTGCTTTGGGATCGGCAATCACGTCTTTCATGCCTTTGGCAAATGCCGCCAAGAAAGCCTTGATGGCGGCTGGGTTCTCTTTGATCAGTTTGGGGCTGGCGATGATGGCGTTGCCATAGAGCTTGACGCCGAAGTCAGGGTATTGCATGACGACCACGTCTTCGGCTTTCACGCCACGGGCTTCGATGTTGAGCAAAGAGGTGAAGGTGAAGCCTGTGATGGCATCCACGTCACCGCGAACCAACATGGTTTCGCGCAAAGGGGGGTCCATGGCCGTCCAAGCGACGTTGCCGATGTTGTTGGCCTTGGCAAAGATAGGGAAGGCGCGACGGCCAGCGTCAAACACTGGGGCGCCGAGTTTTTTTCCTGCCAAGTCAGCGGGTGTTTTGATGCCTGATTTCTTGAGAGCCATCACGGAGGCGGGCGTGTTGTTGTAAACCATCATCACGGCCACAGGCTTGTTTGGGGCATCGGGGTTGTTGGCGTTGAACTCCATCAAGGCAGCCAAGTCGGCAAAACCCATGTCGTAGGTGCCCGAAGCCACACGCGTCACGGCGCCACCGGAACCGTTACCAGCGTCCACGGTCACATCGAGCTTGGCGTCTTTGAAATAGCCTTTGGCCACAGGCACCAAAAACAAGGCGGCTGGGCCTTCAAAGCGCCAGTCGAGTTGGAACTTGATGGGGGTGGTTTGGGCTTGAACCAAACCAAAGCTGACCGACAAGGCCAGGCTCAGGCAGGTTTTGAGGAATACGCGTTTGACCATGGGGTTGCTCCTGATAGGCAAAAAGGGTGAACACAGTTGTTTGCAAGGGTCTTGCAATAAGGATGCCAGTTAAAAATCACTGACCGATGATGCAAGCGCAAATTGTGCGCGAATTTAGGGCGAATTTGACCGGCATTCAGCCAAAACAAGGGTCAACCCTTGAAGCGCGCACTTTGGTAGTGCCCATCGGTCGGTGAGTCATGACCCATGACGGGGCTTGAAAACCTGCTTTGGCGCCATTCACGTCAAAAAGGCCTGCGCATGCAGGCCTTGGACATTGCCGCCACACACGCGTGGCGGGAGATGGGCGTCAGTGACTGTCGGCTTGGCGTGCGGCTTGTATGGCCGCAGTGTCATCGGCGTGGGCACCGTTGAAGAACAAGTTCAACAGCACAGCCGACAGAGATGCCAACAAGATGCCTGACTCAATCAACGGGTGCAGGTCATGCGGCATCCACTGTTTGAAGTTGGGCGCGATCAGCGGGATCATGCCGATGCCGACGGAGATGGCCACCACCAAGCTGTTGAAGCGGTTGTTTTTGAAATCTACGCCGCCCAAGATGCGAATGCCAGTGGCCGCCACCATGCCAAACATCACCAAACCTGCGCCACCCAGCACCACAGTGGGGAGGGACTCGACCAGTGCCGCCATTTTGGGAATCACGCCCAAGACGATCAAGAGGAGGCCGCCTGCCACACAGACAAAACGGCTCTTCACGCCCGTGACGGCAACCAGTCCGACGTTTTGAGAAAAGCTGGTGTAGGGAAAGGTGTTGAAGATGCCGCCAATCAATGTGCCCAAGCCATCGGTGCGTAGACCACGCGTCAAGGCTGCACGGTCCACATGGCGCTCGGTCATTTCTCCCAAAGCCAAGAACATGCCGGTGGATTCGATCATCACCACGATCATCACCAGTGTCATGGTGAGGATGAGCACCGGGTCGAACACGGGCATGCCAAATTGAAAGGGCAGCACCACATCAAACCAAGCCGCTTTGCTCACCTTGTCGAAATTCATCAGGCCCATGGCTGTTGCCACAACTGCGCCAATGCTGATGCCCAGCAACACAGAGATGTTGGCCAGGAAACCGCGTGCGTATTTGGCGATCAGCAAGATCGAGACAAGCACCAGTGCTGCCACGCCCACGCCTGTGAGGTCTGCGTATTTGGGATTGGGCAGTTTGGCCACCAGCGCCAAATCTTTGGGCACGGGCGGCAAGATCGAGCCCGGTGCAGAGGCCGCTGCCGCAGCGTCTGCCAGCCACTTGGCGTGCTCTGGGTTGACGATGGACGGGGCTGTGGGGCCAAAAGGATTGCCAAAAATCCAGTTGATGCCAATGCGCATCAAGCTGATGCCGATCACGGCAATGATGGTGCCTGTCACCACGGGTGGGAAAAACCGCAACAGGCGACTGACGATGGGTGCGATCAGGATAGAGATAACACCTGCACCCATGATGGCGCCAAAGATGAGTTGAGCCCCCGCCTCGCCCGGGTTGGCGTTGGCCATGGACACCATGGGGGCCACCGCTGCAAAGGTCACGCCCATCATCACTGGCAGGCGAATGCCGAACCATTGCGTGGCACCCCACGACTGGATGAGGGTGACCAAGCCGCACACAAACAAGTCGGCCGAGATCAGCATCGCCACCTGCTCAGGGCTGAGCTTTAACGCTCGGCCCACGATGAGGGGCACAGCCACGGCACCGGCGTACATCACCAGCACATGTTGAAGCCCCAGCGCGGCCAGCTTGCCAGTTGGCAAACGTTCATCGACGGGATGGTTGGTTTGGGTCATGAGAACTCCTGAAGGGTCATTGTGGTCCAAACTGTATACAGCTCTGCATGCAATGAATCTAGCGGGAAACCCTTATCGAGGTTTCAATATTTGCGATGGGTTGTCGACCCATCGACGCCAGGCCCTGTCTATTCTTGAATTTTTCAGGGGCCCAACGTCATGAATGAAATCGAGTTGCTCAAGTTGTATGGCGAGTTGCACCATCAACACGTAGAACTTGACCAACTGAAACACCAGTTTGCGGTCTACGACGAGCGCAGTCAGCCCATGCCGCTGAGCGTGGATGAGGTGCTGAAAGCCCTCCAGAGCATGGCCTTTGACGCAAAGCTCAAACACGGCAGCATGCAATCGCTGCGAGCGGCGACTTGGCCCGTCTTGATGCCAGCCAGCGACGGGGGCCTGATGTTGGTTGGAAAGGTGGATGCCAGTCATCATGCTGGCCCCTGCGTTGTTCTTCAGAAAACTGGAGAAAGCATGCCCAACCAAGTCACGCTCCAAGAGTTTGAGCATCTCTTTGCAGGTGAATGGATCGAGGCCAAACCACTGGCGAAAAGACATTTCCAAACTGACCCTGGCAATGTGGAGCAGGAGGTATTTGGTATTTCTTGGTTTTGGTCTTCTTTGAAAAAATACAAGTCGCTCATGGGCGAGGTGTTGATCGCCTCGCTGTTTGTTCAGATCATTGCGCTGGTGACGCCCTTGATTTTTCAGGTGGTGATTGACAAAGTACTGACCCATCGAACGTTGTCCACCTTGGACGTGATGGTTTTCGCTTTGCTCGGTGTCAGTCTGTTTGAAGTGACCTTAGGTGCGATGCGGCACTATTTGCTCAGTCACACGACCAACCGTGTGGATGTGGAATTGGGTAGCAAATTGTTTCAACACCTGCTGCACTTGCCGTTGACATATTTTGAGAGCCGTCGCAGCGGTGACACGGTGGCCCGTGTGCGCGAGTTGGACAACGTCCGCAACTTTCTCACTGGTCAGGCACTGACGAGTTGGCTGGATGTGCTTTTTGTGATGGTTTATTTGGCGGTGATGCTTTACTACAGTGTTGCGCTGACTATGGTGGTGGTGGTTGCATTGCCGATTTTTTGGGGGGCCTCAGCCTTGATGAGGCCTGTGCTGAGAAAAAAGTTGGAGGATAAATTTTCTTTGGGTGCCGACAACCAAGCGTATTTGGTGGAGACGGTGACTTCGATGGAGACGCTCAAAAGCCTTGCGGTTGAACCCCAGTGGCAACGAGAGTGGGGTTGGCGACTTTCCCGCTATGTGCAAAGTTCATTTGAAGGGGGGCATTTGGGCAATGCCACCCACCAGTTCAACAACTTGACGAGCAAGCTGTTGACCGTTTCCCTTTTGTGGTTAGGGGCACGCTTGGTGATTGAAGGTGACTTGACGGTCGGTGGTCTGATTGCATTCAACATGCTCAGTGGCAGGGTGAATGCGCCTATTTTGAAGTTGTCTTCTTTGTGGCAAGAGTTCACCCAAATGAAGGTCAGCATCCAACGCTTGGGCGACATCATGAATGCACCCACCGAACCCACATTCAAAGCCAATCAGTTTTCACCTCCTGCCATTCAAGGACGTGTCACGTTTGAGGGAGTTTGTTTTCGTTACGCCCCTCAAGCCCCCGAAGTATTGAGTGACTTGAGTTTTGAAGTGCTGGCGGGTGAGGTGATCGGGATAGTGGGGGTTTCTGGCGCAGGCAAGACCACCATCATGCGTTTGATTCAGAGGCTCTATACCCCCGAGCGCGGACGCGTTTTGATCGATGGGATGGATTTGAATTTGATGGACGCTTCTTGGTTGCGCCGCCAAATGGGTGTGGTGGGGCAAGACACGCTTTTGTTCAACCGAAGTGTCCGAGACAACATCGCGTTGGCCGATGCCAGTTTGAGCATGGCCGCCATCGCCGAAGCTGCACAGTTGTCAGGTGCGCATGAATTCATTGTGCAGTTGCCTCAGGGTTATGACACGCTCATCGGCGAACGGGGTAGCAAACTCAGTGGCGGGCAGCGTGCGCGCATTGTCATTGCACGCGCTTTGGTCAGAGATCCTAAGGTGTTGCTGTTGGACGAAGCCACGGCCTCGCTGGACTACGAGAGCGAGCGCTTGATTCATGACAGCATGGCCGCAATGGCCCAAGGGCGAACGGTACTGATTGTTGCGCACCGTTTATCTACCTTGCGGTTGGCCGACCGTATTTTGGTGTTCGATCATGGCCGTTTGGTTGAAACCGGATCTCACAGCCATTTGATTCAGCAAGAGGGACGCTACGCCGCTTTGTACAAAGCGCATCAAGTGTTAGCGCATGAAGGAGTGGCCAAATGACCTCAAGCAAGCTCATTCAAAATCTGATTAATCCCTTTGCAAGCGATGCGCGGGCAATGCAGCTTCAGCCGCCGCCTTATCTGTTGCGGATCGTGTCGTTGAGCATCTGCGCCATGGTAGCTTTGAGTTTGTTGTTTGCCAGTTATTCGAGCATGGACGTCGTGGTTTCTGCGCAGGGTCGGATCATTCCATCGGGTAAGAGCAAAGTGGTGCAACCCTTAGAGTCTGGTTTGGTTCGTGCTGTGTTTGTGCGAGATGGTCAGTGGGTTCGTGCGGGGGATGTCTTGTTGGCGCTAGACCCAACTCAAACAGGTGCAGATCGCGAGCGCGTTCAACGTGAATACTGGGAGGCACAAGCCGATGTTTTGCGTTGTAGAGCACAGCTGGAAGGAAAGGCTCGGTTCGCTGCGCCTCACGACATTCCGCCCGAGATTGTGGCAAATCAGGTAGCCATGTTGGACGGACGTCTGGCGGAGCAGCGGGCTAAATTGGCGGGCTTGGATGCGGACTTGGCCAAGCGACAGGCTGATGCCGACGCGATCCAAAGCAATATCGCACAACTGCATATTGGTTTGCCCTTGATTCAACAGAAGCATCAGATGCGTGAGGACTTATCAAAGACGGGGCATATGTCTCAGAGCAGCGTGATTGATGCCAAGCTTGAATTGATCAATATGGAGAAGGATTTGGCCGTTCAAACCAATCGCTTGAGCGAGTCATTGGCCAATTACCAAGCCGCTGTTGCACAGCGCACGCAAGTGGTGGCGGAGTTCAAATCGCGAACAAGCGCTGAGCTGGTCGAGGCGATGAAAAAGCGAGATGTGGTTCAGCAAGAGTTCATCAAAACCACCCAACGTCACGCACAACAAACTTTACGTGCACCCATCGATGGCGTGGTTCAGCAGCTGGCGGTGTCCACAGTAGGTGGGGTGGTGACTGCAGCGCAGCCATTGCTGACCTTGGTGCCTGACAACGCACCGCTAGAGCTCGAAGCGCAAGTGATGAATCGCGATATTGGGCATGTCCATGTGGGGCAGCGCGTGATCAACAAGGTCGAGACTTACGATTTCACGCGCTACGGTTACATCGATGGTGAAGTTTTATGGGTAGGCACAGATGCCATTCAAGACCCTAAGCTGGGTTTGGTTTATCCGGTACGAATCAAGCTCGCACAAACACAAACACCCTATGCAGTGAATGGCCGTCAGGGGCTGGTGACTGCTGGCATGAATGTGACTGCAGACATTCGCACCGATGAGCGCCGCATGATTGAGTATTTGCTGGCCCCCATGTTGCGCTACAAACAGGAGGCCATGCGTGAAAGATAAATTACTCATTCGATTTTTAAGCGGCGTTTTGACTGGCGTACCTGTGTTGACTCACGCCTATTCATTGATGGACATATACGAAAAAGCGAGGATGCAGGACAACCAATTCGTCGCTGCTGGCAAAGCATTAGAGGCGGCGCTGGAGAAGCTTCCCCAAGCACGCGCTGGCTTGTTGCCTGCGATCGGTGTGTCTGCAAACAGAAATCTCCAAATAGGTGAGGGTTCATTTTCTGGCGATGGCTACGCAGGTGTTCCACATGTATCGCGTGAGATACGTGCCTGGAACTGGACGGCTCAGTTGACACAACCTATTTTTCGGCTGAGCAGTTGGGCAACTTATGCCCAAGCGGATGCGCAAGTGGTTCAGGCGAAAGAGCAGTTTTTCTTGGCTGAGCAAGAGCTCATTGTCCGCACAGCGCAGGTTTACTTTGACCTTCAATTGGCGATGCAAAGTTTGCAGGTCGCGCAAGCACAACTTCAGGCCATGCAGGAGCAACTGACTTTGGCGCAACGCACCTTTGAAGTAGGAACTGGCACGATCACTGACGTGCACGAAGCTACAGCCAAACACGCATTGAGTTTGGCGCAGCGTGTTTCAGCATTGAATGACTTGACTGCCAAGCAAGCTGAATTGGAAAAACTTGTAGGTGAATACATGGCATTGTCGCCAGCACCATTGGCGCAAATTTCACCCGTCCTCGAACCTGCGAATGTCAATGAGTGGCTGAGTTTGGCGATGAGCCAAAGCCCGCAAATTCGAATTCAGCAAGCCGCATTGATCGTGGCCGAAAAAGAGGTAAGTAAAAGCACGACTGCGCATGCACCTACTTTGGATGTGGTGGCGAATCGAGGTGCTATTTATAGCTCTGGCGCTTTGAGTACCCCAGCTGATTTATCTACCCGAGTGAATTCACACCAAACGGGCCTACAGCTCAGTATTCCCTTGTTTGCTGGTGGCGCAACCCAATCAAAGGTTCGTGAAGCCCTGGCACTTGAACAGAAGGCCAAAGAAGAGCTGACAGCTGCTCAGCGCATTACCAGCAGCCAGATCAAACAAACGTTTGCTGGCGTCATCAACGGACAAGCGCAAGTGGATGCGCTCGAGGCGGCAGTTGAGGCCAGTAAAAATTCTGTGGAGTCCAACAAAATTGGCTTCAAAATTGGAACGCGCATCAATCCTGATGTGCTGAATGCTGAACAACAGCTCTACAGCACATTGCGTGATTTGAATAAGGCACGCGTTGACGCCGTCATGCAGGCACTCAAGCTCAAAGCCACCTCGGGCACTCTGAATGCAGATGATTTGCTGCGTCTTGACCGGATGATGGTTCCTGCTCCAGCACCGGTACATCTGGCCTCATCCAAAAGACCAGCCCCTTGACTCAGTCGTTCTTCTGATCGTTGGTCAAGCTCAAGAAATCTCCACCTGATCCCAGCGACAACAAGCCCGTGTGGGCATAAATGCCCAGTTTGGCGCGGGTGTCCACGATGTCGAGGTTACGCATGGTCAACTGGCCGATGCGATCGAGCGGTGTGAAGGCGCCTTCCACCTTTTCCATGCTCAAGCGTTCGGGTTTGTAGGTGAGGTTGGGGCTTTCGGTGTTGAGCAAGCTGTAGTCGTTGCCACGGCGCAGCTCAAGCGTGACTTCGCCGGTGACGGCGCGTGCCACCCAGCGTTGGGCTGTTTCTCGCAACATGATGGCTTGCGGGTCAAACCAGCGGCCTTGGTAGAGCAAGCGGCCCAAACGCAAACCATTGATACGGTATTGCTCGATGGTGTCTTCGTTGTGAATGCCGGTCACCAAGCGTTCGTAGGCGATGTGCAGCAGCGCCATGCCGGGGGCTTCGTAAATGCCACGACTCTTGGCTTCGATGATGCGGTTTTCAATTTGGTCGCTCATGCCCAAACCATGACGACCACCAATTTCGTTGGCTTTCAAGAAAAGCTCGACGGGTGACTCAAAGGTTTGCCCGTTGAGTGCCACGGGTTGGCCTTCTTCAAAACGCACGCTGACCTGTTCGGCTTTGACGTCGCAGTCTTCGCGCCAGAAGGGCACGCCCATGATGGGATTGACGATTTTGATGCCGCTGTGGAGGTGCTCTAAGTCTTTGGCTTCGTGGGTCGCACCGAGCATGTTGCTGTCGGTGGAGTAGGCCTTTTCGGCGCTCATTTTGTAGCCAAAGCCATTGGCTGTCATGAAGGCGCTCATTTCAGCGCGGCCACCCAGTTCGTCGATGAAAAGTTGGTCGAGCCAAGGTTTGTAAATGCGCAGACTGGGGTTGGTTAGCAGGCCGTAGCGGTAGAAGCGCTCGATGTCGTTGCCTTTGTAGGTCGAGCCATCCCCCCAAATATTGACGTCGTCTTCTTTCATGGCCGACACCAGCATGGTGCCTGTGACGGCACGACCCAACGGGGTGGTATTGAAGTAAGTGATGCCGCCGGTGCTGATGTGAAACGCGCCGCACTGGATGGCCGCAATGCCTTCGTGGGCCAACTGGGTGCGGCAGTCGATCAGGCGTGCTTTTTCAGCCCCATATTCCATCGCTTTGCGTGGAATTTCGTTGTAATCGGATTCGTCAGGTTGACCCAGGTTGGCAGTGTAGGCGTAGGGCAGGGCGCCTTTTTGCTTCATCCACAGCAAGGCGGCGCTGGTGTCCAACCCGCCAGAAAAGGCGATGCCAACTTTTTGCCCCTTGGGCAAGTTTTGGAGAATGGTGCTCATGGGGTTCCGATCAGCGGTCGATCAACCGAAGTGGCAGATGTAGTGGTAGGGCTCGGTGACACGGATGTCGAATTTCGAGTGGCCAGGAATGCTGAACTGTTCGCCCGCGCTGGACTTGACCCAGTCGTTGCTTCCGTCAAGCTTGTATTCACAAAAACCTGCCACGCACTCCATGACTTCTGGTGCGCCGGTGTTGAAGGTGAGCGTGGCGGGCAAGATGACACCTACAGACAGCTTGGTGCCATTGCTCAGGGTCAGGGCGTGGCTCACGCACTTGCCGTCAAAAAATACATTGGCTTTGGTGGTGACGCTGACGCTGTCGATTTTTTCTGTGGTCATGGTGCAGGGGAGTGAGAGGTACAAAACCATCGATTTTAGGCGACAGGCTTGTGGCTGAACCCGGGTCGCCGACTTGTCAAACAAAAAGCCGCTCAAAAGCGGCTTTTTGTGAAGGTTGGCATGACTCAATAACGGGGAGCTGAACCGGGTGGAGGCACGTTGCCATAGTTTTGCGCGGGCGGAGGTGCCATCGGAGTGATTTGTAAACGCACCGTCGGGCCTGGATCACTTGGCATTTGAACAGTGTATTGCTTGCCAGCAAATTCATAGACCACGTTGTAGGCCATGGTGCGGTTCTCGTAGAACATTTGCTGTGTGCAATTTTGCACGTTGCGCACTTCAGCCGGGGCATTGCCTTCCACCTTGTCGCCCAAGATGGCCCCACCAAACAGGCCCAACATGGTGGCCGCCGCACGGCCTGTGCCTTGTCCCATGCTGTTGCCGATGGCGCCACCTGCAATGGCACCCATTGCGGCACCGGCGCCAGACTTCTGACCTGGGGTCACCACTTGCTCGTTGTTGCAGACCTGGCGTGGCACAGCCACTTGTTGAATGATGGGCGTGCTTGAGATGACGCGACCGACTTCTTGGGCTTGGACGGACAAGCCGAACAACGACAGGCCTGCGATCAGACCTCCCATCAGCGTGGTTTGGATTTGGATGTTTTTCATGGCGTGTCTCTCATGGTGTGACCAGGTTGAAGAGTTTAGTCCGTGTGCGCACAAGATCTGTAAAGCAAAGGTAAAACTTCAGCCAAGAACGTTTTGCCAAGCTTGTGGGTTGACACCGACGATCACCTGCCCATTGAGCACGCACACGGGACGCTTGATGACGCTGACATGTTCGAGCATGACTTGCCGTGCACTTTCTTTGTCGATCACGCTGGCTTGAAGGGTCGAGTCGAGCTTGCGCCAAGTCGTGCCTTTGCGGTTGAGCAGCGTCTCCCAACCGACTTGAGAGATCCAAAAGTCAAGCGCTTGCGGGGGGACGCCTTGTTTTTTGAAGTCGTGAAAAAAGCAGTCTGCGCCGCGATCCGCGAGCCATACACGGGCTTTTTTGACGCTGTCGCAATTGGGAATCCCGTAAATGGTCAGAGGTGCAGGTGTCATGGGGCGAATGATGCCCCAAAGTGCGGGGTGCCAAACCGTGGGCGACAATTCACCCCATGAATTCATTGGACAGTTGGCTCGAACACTGCGAGCGGATACACCCCCACAACATCGACATGGGCTTGGACCGTGTCCGCACGGTGGCCGAGCGGATGTCTTTGCAGTTGGACTGCCCCGTGTTCACGGTGGCAGGAACCAATGGCAAGGGCTCGACATGTGCCATGTTGGAGGCTTGCTTGCTTCAGGCGGGTTATCGCACAGGGGTGTACACCTCGCCGCATTTGGTCCATTTTCAAGAGCGTTGTCGCATTCATGGCGAGACGGTAGATCCCGAACAGTTGTTGCCCCATTTTGAGTGCGTGGAGCAGGCGCGCTTGGGCACCGGGCCAGCAGACGCGGTGTCGCTGACGTATTTCGAGTTCACCACCCTGGCGATCTTGAGTTTGATGTCGGCCTCAAATTTGGAGGTCGCCATCTTGGAGGTGGGCTTAGGAGGTAGGTTAGATGCGGTCAATGTGTTGGACGCCGACTGTGCGGTGATCACCAGCATCGACCTCGACCACATGGACTGGCTCGGCGCTGACCGTGAAAGCATTGGCCGCGAGAAAGCCGGCATCATGCGCACGGGTCGACCCGTGATCGTCAGTGACCCAATGCCGCCGCAGAGCGTGTTGGACCATGCCTTGGAAATTGGCGCCGATGTCTGGACGCTGGGGCGTGATTTCAACTTCACGGGCGACAAACAGCAATGGGGATGGGCTGGGCGAGGGCGGCGCTACGGCGGTTTGGCCTACCCGGCTTTGCGCGGGGCGAACCAATTGGTCAACGCCAGCGGTGTGTTGGCCGCATTAGAGGCCATGCGCAGCCGCATTCCGGTGACGGCACAAGCCGTGCGCAATGGGCTGGCCATGGTGGAGTTGCCGGGGCGGTTTCAGATCGTGCCGGGCCAGCCTGCGCTGGTTCTTGATGTGGCCCACAACCCCCATGCGGTGGCGGCTTTGAGCGAAAACTTGGATGCGATGGGCTTTTACCCAACCACCCATGCCGTGTTTGGTGCCATGGCAGACAAAGACCTGGCGCCTATGCTGGCCCGAGTAGGCGCCTTGGTGGATCGCTGGTATTTCTGTGATTTGCCTACCCCACGAGCCGCCAGTGCTGAGCAACTGCATCGGCAATGGCAGGCAATCCAACAAAGGCCTGATGTGAGAGCGGGCACTTACACAGACCCCCAATCAGCGCTTGAAGCTGCAGTGGCTGCGGCAGACCCCACTGATAGAATTGTGGTGTTTGGATCGTTCTTCACGGTCGGCGGGGTTTTAAAGAACGGAACTCCGCGTTTAGATGCCCCACATTTGAGTTCCTGAGACCCCCCATGGCATTTTTCAAGTTTCGATTGCCCAGCCAAACCGAAGGCGATGCCCAGGGCAATTTCAGCAATGCACCCGCGCAAAGTGTGGACGCCTTGAGGCGACGTGCGCGTCACCGCTTGATTGGTGCTTCGGTGCTGGTGTTGTTGGCGGTGGTGGGTTTTCCCTTGTTGTTTGACACCCAGCCGCGCCCTGTGTCGGTTGACATTGCCGTGGTCATTCCTGACCGTGCCACCAGCAAGCCGCTGGCGGCCAATCCCGCATCCAGCAAGCAGCTACCTTTGGCCGCAGGCTCAGGCCTAGATCCCAAAGAAGAAGTGGTGACTGCACCTAAGACAGACACCAAACCGCAAGCGCCGGTTGCTGCTGTTGCGCCAGTGACCAAACCCGAGGCCAAACTGGCCGAAACCAAGTCAGACAACAAGACAGAAGGCAAGACTGAGCCGAAACCCGAGTCCAAAGCAGAAGCCTCCGCTGCCAAGCCTGGCGCTTCCGACAGCAAGGACTCCCCCCCCAGATTTGTGGTTCAAGTCGGTGCGTTTTCTGAAGAAAGCAAAGCGCGCGATGTGCGCGCCAAGCTTGAAAAGGCAGGCTTCAAAACTTACACCCATGTGGCCGAAACCAAAGAGGGCAAGCGCACGCGCGTGCGCGTGGGGCCTTTTGGCAGCCGAGATGAGGCTGATAAAGCGGCCCAAAAGATCAAGCAACTGCAATTGCAGCCTGCGGTCTTGAGCCTGTGATGCCCACATTGTCGGCGGTCGACTGGATTTTTTTGGCTGTTCTGTGCCTGTCTGCTTTGCTGGGTTTGTGGCGCGGCTTGGTACAAGAGGTTTTGTCCTTAGCGGGGTGGGTGTTTGCATTTTTTGTGGCGCCTTTGTACGCATCGGTCGCGGCAGACTGGTTGCCCATGTCTGGCAGCAGTGACATGCTGCGCTATGCAGCTGGCTTTGTATCCGTGTTCGTGGCTGTGTTGATCGCCACTGCGTTGGTCAGTTGGATGATCCAACAATTGGTCTCTGCGGTGGGCTTGGGCCCCTTGGACCGATTGCTGGGCAGCGCATTTGGGCTGCTGCGAGGTTTGGTGTTGTTGTTGGCTGTGGCCGTGGTGGTGGGCATGACGCCACTGCGCGACAAGGAATCTTGGCAAAACGCCCAGGGCACGCCCTGGCTGCAACAGACCTTGCATGTGTTGAAGCCGGTGTTACCGGTGGATTTCAGAAAGTTTTTACCCTGACTGGGCCTGAAATATGTGTGGAATCGTCGGCGTTGTTAGCAACGCACCTGTCAATCAGTTGATTTATGACGCCTTGCTGCTTTTGCAGCACCGAGGTCAAGATGCAGCGGGCATCGTGACCCAGCTGGACCGAAAATTTTTCATGCACAAAGCCAAGGGCATGGTGCGCGATGTCTTTCGCACCCGTAACATGCGCGCCTTGCCTGGCAACAACGGCTTGGGCCAAGTGCGGTACCCCACTGCAGGCAATGCTTACAGCGAAGAAGAAGCACAACCGTTTTACGTCAACGCACCGTTTGGTCTGGTGCTGGTGCACAACGGCAATTTGACCAATGCGCACGCCCTCAAAGCGGAGTTGTTTTCAGAAGACCACCGCCACATCAACACCGAGAGCGACTCGGAAGTGTTGCTCAATGTGCTGGCGCACGAGTTAGAAAAAACCACACGTGGCTTGCCTTTGACGCCCAATGATGTGTTTGAGGCTGTGCGCAGAGCGCACCGACGCATCCAGGGCTCGTATGCGGTGATCGCTTTGATCTCAGGTCATGGGGTGCTGGCTTTTCGCGATCCATTTGGCATTCGTCCTTTGTGCATTGGGCGCGGCAAAGATGGCACGGTCATGGTGGCCAGTGAGTCGGTGGCACTTGAGGGCACAGGCCATCAGCTTGAGCGTGATTTGGCACCCGGTGAAGCAGTCTTCATCACAGACGATGGACAAGCCCACTTTCAGCAATGCGCCGATGCACCACAGCTCAAGCCGTGTATTTTTGAGTATGTGTACTTGGCCCGTCCTGACTCCACATTGGATGGCATCTCCGTGTATCAAGCGCGTTTGAACTTGGGCGAAGCCTTGGCCAAGCGCGTGGTCTCCACGGTACCGCCCAATGACATTGATGTGATCATTCCCATTCCAGAGTCGAGCCGTCCCAGCGCCACCCAACTGGCGCATTTGCTGGGTGTGCCGTACCGTGAAGGATTTGTCAAAAACCGCTATGTGGGCCGAACCTTCATCATGCCCGGGCAGGGCGTGCGTAAAAAATCAGTGCGCCAAAAGCTCAACGTGATTGCGAGTGAGTTCAAAGGCCGCAATGTGTTGTTGGTGGACGACTCGATCGTGCGCGGCACCACCAGCCGTGAGATTGTGCAAATGGCACGTGACGCCGGTGCTCGCAAGGTCTACATGGCCAGTGCTGCGCCACCGGTGCGTTTCCCCAATGTGTATGGCATTGACATGCCCACGCCTGAAGAGTTGGTGGCGCACAACCGCACCATCGACGAAGTGCGTGAATTGATCGGATGCGATGCCTTGATTTACCAAGACGTGGACGCGATGAAGCAGGCTGTGCTCAGCGCTGCTGCGCCTGGAGCCCCTCAGCTCGATGGCTTTGATGCCTCGTGTTTTGACGGTGTGTACGTGACCGGCGACATTTCGTCGCTAGACATCGTGCGATTGAACGAAAAACGCGTCGGTCAAGAAGAGGGCGCTGAAGACAATTCGCGCTTGGCTTTGCCCAACGCCTCGGAGTGACCTGATGAGCCAACACCCCTTACCTGATAACTTGCACATTGACACCCTGGCCGTGCGTTTAGCGGTTGATCGCAGCCAATATGGCGAAAACTCCGAAGCGCTTTATCTCACCAGTGGTTTTGTTCAGCCTTCGGCCGAAATATCAGCCCGTCGCTTTGCTGGCGAAGAAGACGGCTACACCTATGGCCGCACAGGCAACCCCACCGTCAGCAGCTTTGAGATGCGCTTGGCTGCTCTTGAGGGCAGCGAGGCCGCAATGGCCACCTCGTCGGGCATGTCGTCGGTGATGTTGATGTTGTTCAGCTTGCTCAAAGCAGGGGACCATGTGCTGTATTCGCAGTCGATGTTTGGCTCCACCATCAAGCTGATTGGTTCGGAATTTGCCCGTTTTGGTGTGGCGTCCACCATGGTGTCGCAAACCGATCTGGCAGCTTGGAAAGCCGCCATTCGTCCCAACACCAAAATCTTGTTTGCCGAGACGCCCACCAACCCCTTGACCGAGGTGTGCGACATCGTTGCGCTGGCCGACTTGGCGCACAACGCGGGCGCTTTGCTGGCTGTGGACAATTGTTTTGCCACGCCCATCTTGCAGCGTCCCATGGGCATGGGCGCTGATATCGTGATGCACTCAGGCACCAAGTATTTGGACGGCCAAGGGCGCGTCATGGCAGGTGCTTTGTGCGCCAGTGAAAAGATGGTGGTTGACAAGTTTTGGCCCGTCATCAGAAACGCCGGCATGGTGCTGTCGCCATTCAACGCTTGGGTGGTGCTCAAAGGCTTGGAAACACTCGACATTCGCATGCGTGCGCAAAGCGCACGTGCGCATGCGTTGGCGCTCTGGCTTGAGCAACACCCCCGCGTAGCTCGTGTGTATTACCCAGGGCTGACCAGTCACCCGCAACACGACTTGGCGATGAAACAGATGTCGGGCATGGGCGGCGCTGTTCTGTCTTTCGATGTCAAAGCGCCCGATCCGCAGACAGCCCGCACGCAGGCCTTTCATGTGCTCGACAGCTTGCGCGTGCTTTCCCTGTGTACCAACTTGGGCGACACCAAGACATTGTTGACTCACCCTGCCAGCACCTCGCACGGCAAACTCTCTGAAGACCAACGACAAGCCGCAGGCATTGGCCAGGGCTTGATCCGTGTGGCGGTTGGCTTGGAGCACTTGGACGACCTCAAGGGCGACTTGTTGCGCGGCCTCGACACCCTTGGATGACAAGCTCAGCATGACCCAAATTCGCACCCGCTTTGCCCCGTCTCCCACGGGCTTTATCCATCTGGGCAATATTCGCTCGGCTCTCTATCCGTGGGCGTTTGCTCGCGCCACCGGGGGTGACTTCATTTTGCGCATTGAAGACACCGACCTTGAGCGGTCTAACCAAGCATCGGTGGATGTGATCATCGAAGGCATGGCCTGGTTGGGCTTGGACCATGATGAAGGCCCGTTCTACCAAATGCAGCGCATGGACCGCTACAAAGAAGTGTTGGCGCAGTTGCAGGCTGCTGGGCAGGTGTATCCCTGCTACATGAGCGTGGCCGAACTCGATGCGTTGCGCGAGCACCAAATGGCCCACAAAGAAAAGCCACGTTACGACGGCACTTGGCGCCCTGAACCCGGTAAATCCTTACCCCCCGTCCCTGAGGGGGTGCAGCCTGTGTTGCGCTTTAAAAATCCGCAAGGCGGTGTCGTGGCTTGGGACGACAAGGTCAAAGGCCGCATTGAAATCAGCAACGATGAGTTAGACGACTTGGTCATCGCGCGTCCTGACGGCACACCCACCTACAACTTTTGCGTGGTCGTTGACGACATCGACATGGCCATCACCCACGTGATTCGGGGTGACGACCATGTCAACAACACGCCACGCCAAATCAACATCTTCAAAGCCTTGGGCAAAGAACCACCGGTGTACGCCCATTTGCCCACAGTGCTCAACGAGCAGGGCGACAAGATGAGCAAGCGCAGTGGCGCCAAAGCGGTGACCCAATACCGTGATGAAGGCTACTTGCCCGACGCCATGGTCAACTACTTGGCTCGTTTGGGTTGGAGCCATGGCGACGATGAAATTTTCAGCCGCGCCCAATTCTTGGAATGGTTCAACCTTGACCACCTCGGACGCAGTGCAGCCCAGTTTGACGAAGCCAAGTTGCGTTGGGTCAACGCCCAACACCTCAAGGCCATGGCCGACGATGCGCTGGCTCCTTTGGTTCAAACTCAATTGGCCAAACGCCGCATCACCACAGACGAGCGTTTACCGGCCTTGTGTGGTTTGCTCAAAGACCGTTGCGACACCACGGTGGCATTGGCCGATTGGGTGATGGCCTTTTATGGTGACGTATCACCCACAGCCCAAGACTTGGCCCAATACATCACCCCAGCTGTAGCGCCTGCGCTCACCATATTGCGTGAGAAGTTGACAGTCTGCACTTGGAGCAAAGAGGCGATCAGCGGAGCCATCAAAGAAGTGTTGGCAGTCACAGGGCTGAAGATGCCGCAGTTGGCCATGCCAGTGCGCGTGTTGGTCATGGGAACCCCACAAACCCCCTCGTTAGATGCAGTGTTGGCACTGTGCACCCGTGAAAAAGTTTTGCAGCGTTTGCTGGCACCTTGAAAAATTGGTTATACTCACTGACTCGACACCCGATGGGGGTATAGCTCAGCTGGGAGAGCGCTTGCATGGCATGCAAGAGGTCAGCGGTTCGATCCCGCTTACCTCCACCAAACAGGACGTCGAGTTGGTTTAGTCCACAGG
>CANCUP010000046.1 GCA_947381325.1 Comamonadaceae bacterium | reverse complement strand
GGCGCCTGGCTGAAGTGGCCAAAGCGCTCGCCGATGGCCACCAGGTAGCCCGCCTCATCGCGGCCACGGCGTTTGAGCTTGGCACGCAACAGCGGTTGCAGCGCCCACACCACCAGGCTGTAGAGCCAGCGCGTCATGCGCTCGGTCCTGGGTCAGGTGCAGCCTGCACACAGTGCTGCCAGGCGTGCCACACCGCATCGACCGTGGGCGAGGGGCAGTCGACCAAGGCGCATTGGTGCGCGTGGCCCACCGGCCCGGTGCGCCACGCGGTGTCGAAGTTGTAAATTTGCACATGGGGCAAGTCCAAGCCCACCGCGATGTGGCTCAAGCCGCTGTCCACCCCGATCACCCCCACGCACTGGGCCATCTCGGTGGTCAAGTCGTCGAGTGACAAACGCGGCCACACCACGGCGCCGGGCAGCATCTCGGCCAAGGCTTCGCAGCGGATGCGCTCGGCCTCGTTGCCGTGCGGCAGCGCCACGTTCAAGCCGTTTTGCTTCAAGCGTTGTCCCAATTCAAACCAATGCGCCAGCGGCCATTCTTTGTCAGCGCGCGAGGTGCCATGCACCAGCACCACACAGGGTTTGGGTTGGGCACTGGCCTGCCCCAAGCCGTGGTTCAAACGGGCTGGCACGGCATAGCCCAAGGCTTGCGCGCACACCACCCGGGCCCGGTCCACGGCATGGATGTGCGGCGTCACACGCAACGCCACATCGGCCACCCAACGCGTGGGGCGCTCGTAGCTCGACCCGTCGGTGCGGTTGGCCAAGGCATAACGTTGGCCGCTTGGGGTGGTGCGCGCCAACCATGCGATCAAGGCCGACTTGGTGAGCCCTTGCAGGTCAATCACCGCGTCGTAGGCCTCTCGTTGCAGATCGGTTTTGAACGCCCGCCACTCGCCACGGGTGGTGGCTGACCACGGGTCTTGGCGCCAGCGGCGCAATTCGCAGGGAATCACCCGATGCACCGCTTGGCAACGCGCAGCGATGGGGGCGAAACCGCGTTCCACCACCCAATCGATTTGCGCATTCGGGAAGGCCGCCTGCATGTCCATCACGGCGGGCAAGGTGTGCACCACATCGCCCAAGGACGACAACTTGACCACCAGCACCTTGATGGGACGCAGGTCCAAGCTGGCGGTGTGCAACGTCAATGCGCGGCCTCTTGAAATGCGGCATCGGGCTTGACCTGACGCAACAGCGCCAGCATGTCGTGTTCGATGCGCGCCAGCGCCTCAGGGGTCTGCCCTTCAAAGCGCAACACCAGCACCGGCGTGGTGTTGGAGGCGCGGATCAGGCCGAAGCCGTCGTCCCAGTCGATGCGCAGCCCATCGATCACACACACCTGTGGGTGGTGGGCGGGCGAAGGCAGCCCGGTGGACACCACCAGCTGTTGCAACTCGGCGCTCAAGCGGTGCGGCTCGCCCTCGGCGCAACCCACGTTGAGTTCAGGGGTCGAGTGGCTGGTGGGCAAGGCATTGAGCACGGCGCTGGCATCAGGGCTGCGGCTGAGGATTTCCAGCAACCGGCAACCGGCGTAGGTGCCGTCGTCAAACCCGTACCAACGTTCTTTGAAAAAGATGTGGCCGCTCATCTCGCCGCCCAAGGGCGAGTCGATCTCTTTCATCTTGGCTTTGATGAGCGAGTGGCCGGTTCGAAACATCAGGGCTTGCCCCCCCGCGCTGCGGATGGTGGGCGCCAAACGCTGCGAGCACTTGACGTCAAACACAATCGTGCCGCCGGGCACACGGCTGAGCACGTCTTGCGCAAACAAGCCCATTTGCCGGTCCGGAAAAATGATTTGTCCGTCTTTGGTGACGATGCCCAAGCGGTCGCCGTCGCCGTCAAAGGCCAGGCCGATCTCGGCATCGGTGGTGCGCAGGGCCTCGATCACATCGTTGAGGTTTTCCAGCTTGCTCGGGTCAGGGTGGTGGTTGGGGAAGGTGCCATCGACCTCGCTGAACAGCTCCATCACTTCACAGCCCAAAGCACGAAAGATGGCGGGCGCCGAAGCACCGGCAATGCCGTTGCCGCAATCGACCACCAACTTCATGGGGCGGCTCAGGCGAATGTCGCTCACGATGCGCGCCTGGTAGTCGGCCGAGACATCCACCGAACGCACGCTGCCACCGGCTTTGAGCACCCAGCTTTGGGCTTGCATGATCTGGTAGAGCCCTTGAATTTCGTCGCCATAAATGGCACGCCCCCCAATCACCATCTTGAAGCCGTTGTAGTCCTTGGGGTTGTGGCTGCCTGTGACTTGGATGCCGCTGCGACACAGGGTGCTGGCCGCAAAGTACAGCATGGGCGTGGTCACCGCACCCACGTCGATCACCTGCATGCCCGCTTCCACCAAACCGCGCACCAAGGCGTCGACCAGTGAGGGCCCACTCAAACGGCCATCACGGCCCACCGCCACCACGGTTTCGCCACAGCCTTGGGCATGGGTGCCAAAGGCCCGTCCCAAACCATGGGCCAGCTCCACATTGAGGGTGCTGGGCACGACACCGCGGATGTCGTAGGCTTTGAAAATAGAGGCGTGGATCTGCATAGCCTTGCATTGTAAGTAACCCCCTCTTAGGCCCCCTCTAGCGCCAGTGCGGCTAGGATCACGCTTCCTAGGAGCCAACCCATGCCCTCTTCCCCCCTTCCCACCCCGGTTGTTTTCATGATGCGTGCCACGCCATTGGGCCCCGTCCTCATGGCCGCACGCGGCGACCACTTGGTGGGGGTGTGGTTTGACGATCAACAACATCGGCCCGAAACCACCACTTGGCAACAGGTCAACGACCACGCCGTGCTGCGTGAGGCCCACCAACAATTGCTGGCGTATTTGGCGGGGACACGCCAGCACTTTGACTTGCCCTTGGCCTTTGCCAGCGGCACCCCCTTTCAGCAGCGGGTGTGGCAGTGCTTGCCCACCATTCCCTATGGCCAAACCACCCACTACGGCCACATCGCCGAGCAGGTGGGCTCGCCCCAAGCCGTGCGCGCGGTCGGCGCGGCGATTGGGCGCAACCCGCTGAGCATGGTGATCCCCTGCCACCGGGTGCTGGGCGCCAAGGGCGCGCTCACGGGCTACGCCGGTGGCTTGGCGCGAAAACAAACCTTGCTGGCCCTGGAAGCCTCTCACGCGTGACCTCACCCAAGCTGCCTTGGCGTCAATGGGTGCCCGACTTCGTCTTGCTGTCCTTGCTGTGGGGCTCGTCTTTTTTGTTCATGCGCGAGGGCGTGCACGCCTTTGGCCCCATCGCCACCTCGTGGGTGCGGGTGTTTTTGGCGGCCCTGATGCTGACGCCTGTCTTGCTGTGGCGGCGTGAAATAAGCGTGCTACACCAACACTGGCGCTCAACGCTCATGGTGGGCTTGATGAGTTCAGGCATTCCTTTCGTGTTGTATGCCTATGCCTTGCAGCACATCAGCACCGGCATGTCCTCCATCCTCAACGCCACCACACCGCTGTTTGGTGCCTTGATCGCTTGGGTTTGGTTGGGGGACCGACTCAACCCCTCGCGAGCCTTGGGCCTGGCTGTGGGCTTTGCCGGTGTGGTGTTGCTCACCAGCGATGTGACGTCCCACATGAACTTCAGTCCAGAGGGTTCGGGTCTGGCCGTGGCGGCTTGTTTGGTCGCAACTTTTTTCTATGGGCTGGCAGGCAACTTCATCAAGCGCTATTTGCAAGACGTGTCGCCGATGGTCACCACCACTGGCAGCCTGTGGGGTGCCAGCTTGGTGCTGGCCTTGCCCGCTTGGTGGTGGTGGCCCGAGCAAGCCCCACCGCTGCGCGCTTGGTTGGCCTTGGGCGCGGCCGGTTTGTTGTGCACCGCTTTGGCCTATGTGCTGTACTTTCGCCTGATGCTGCGCACCGGACCTGCCAAGGCCATGACCGTGACCTACCTGATCCCGGTGTTTGCCAACCTGATGGGCGTGGTCTTGTTGGACGAAGTCATCACGCACTGGATGCTGCTGGGTGGCGTGGTGATTGTGTTGGGCACGGCCTTGGCCTCGGGCCTGTTGCACATCGGTCAGCCACGCTGAGCCCCTGAGGCGCAGGGGTGCCCTGTCAGCCTGTCATGTGGATTACAGAACTGAGGTCACCTCACAGCGATGTGGTTTAGCATCCCGCGCAGTTTCAATCTTTTGCCAGGAGCACACCGTGCGCATCGCCACCTACCGCCACAACCAACAACGCCATGTCGGCCAAGTCTCGGCCGACGGCCAACACGTCACCGCCTTCCAAGTCAGTGCAGACGTCGCCGCGCATGGCGCTTTGCGCCTGATTGAAAGCCTGATGGCAGGCGGCACGCTGCCTGCCCTGGCCCCCACGGCGGTGGCCGTGAAAGACGTGCACCTCGAAGCCCCGCTGCCCCTGCCCCGTCGCAACATTTGGTGCGTGGGCCGCAACTACCACGAGCACGCCAAAGAGCTCTCCACCTCGGTCTTCAAAGACAGCAACACCAACACCCAGGCCTGGCCCATCGTGTTCACCAAAGTGCCCGAGTGCGTGGTCGGCCCCACCGACGCGGTGCAGTTACCCGGCAGCACCGTGTCTGACCAAATCGACTACGAAGCCGAACTCGCGGTGGTGATTGGCCAAGGCGGCAAAAACATCCGCGCAGCCGACGCCATGAAGCATGTGTACGGCTACACCATCGTCAACGACGTCACGGCACGCGACGTGCAAATGCGCCACCAGCAGTGGGACATGGGCAAGTCGTTCGACACCTTCTGCCCCATGGGCCCTTGGTTGGTCACCGCCGATGAGCTCGACGGCACCCGCACCCACGTGCGCTGCTTTGTCAACGGCGAACAGCGCCAAGACGGCCCCACCGCGCAACTGATTTTTGACATCCCCACACTGATCGAGACCATCTCGCGCGGCATCACGCTCTACCCTGGCGACATCATCGCCACCGGCACCCCCGCTGGTGTGGGCATGGGCATGAAGCCCCCACGCTACCTGCAAGCCGGGGATGTGGTGCGGGTCGAGATCGATGGCATTGGCCACATCGAAAACAAGTTCGTCTGAGTGCAAACTCTGGCGCCACCTACCTAGCCCCCTGAGTGGCCCACCTCGCCTGGCTGCTGCCACCTGAGTTCACCGACGCCAGTCTGTGGGTCTGGCTCGGCTTGGTGTGGGTGTTCACGCTGGGCGGCATGGTCAAGGGCGTGCTCGGCGTGGGTCTGCCTTTGGTGGTGGTGCCTTTGCTGTCCTTGTTTTTACCCACCCCCACCGCCATCGCTTTGGTGGGGGCGCCGGTGCTGGTGTCTAACCTCTGGCAAACCTATGACAGCCGCGCCTCGCGCCACAACGTGATGCGTTTTTGGCCTTTGACTTTGAGCTTGCTGCTGAGCACCTTGATCACTGTGCCCCTGACCTTGAATTTGCCCGCCGCTGTGCTCAACGGCATGATGGCTGCGGCGCTGCTCACCTCCATCGCCCTGATGGCCTTCAACCCCAACCTGCGCAGTGCGCCGCGCTGGGAGCGCTGGGCCGGCGGCTTGGTGGGCACGCTCTCGGGCGCGATGGGCGGCGTGTCCTCGCTCACGGGCCCGGTGATCATCACCTTCTTGATGGCCTTGCAGCTCAAGCGCGAAGAGTTCATTGGCACCATCAGCGTGATTTATTTGTTTGGCGCGGTGCCCTTGTATGTGGCCCTGTGGTGGTTTGGCCGCTTGGAGTTCTCGCACCTGTTGGTCTCGGCGCTGGCCATGGCCCCCATGTCGCTGGGCCTGTCGCTGGGTAAACGCCTTCGCCAAAGGGTCAGCGAGGTGTTATTTCGCCGCATCTTGCTGGTGTTTTTGCTGTGCACAGCGATCGCATTGATCACCAAGTAAAGTCCACCCCAAGATTGACGCCAGCGCGACTGGCGCCCGCCACACAGACCACTAGAGTCTGGCGAAACAAAAACTGGAGGAGACACACATGCTTCGTGACCTGTTCGCTCTTGGCGTGGGCTTGTGCCTGCTGCTGTCAGGGGCCACCCACGCGCAGAACACCGCCTATCCGGCACGTCCGATCAAATTCATCGTGCCCATCACCCCGGGTGGCAGCAACGACGTGGTGGCCCGCGTCATCGCGCAAAAGCTGACCGAGCAATGGGGTCAGGCCTTGACGGTGGACAACCGCCCCGGCGCGGGCATGAACCTGGGCGCCGACCTGGTGGCCAAGAGCCCACCCGATGGCTACACCTGGCTGCTGGGCGCCAACAACATCTTTGTCACCAACCCGCACGTGGGTAAAACACCCTTCGATGTATTCAAAGACTTCACCCCCATCAGCCAAGTGGCCTTGGTGCCATTTGTGTTGGTGGTCCACCCCTCGGTGCCAGCCAAAAACGTGGCCGAGTTGGTGGCCTATGCCAAAGCCAACCCCGACAAGCTGAACTACGGCTCGTCAGGCAATGGCTCACCCCAGCAATTGGCGTCTGAAATGCTCAACCACGCCGCCGGCATTCAAATGCAGCACGTGCCCTACAAAGGCGCGGTGCCCGCCATCACCGACTTGCTCGGTGGGCGCATCCAGGTGTTCATCGGGGCCGTCAACTCGCTGCTGCCCCACATCAAGGAGGGCAAGCTGCGCTTGATCGCAGGCGCAGGAGGCAAGCGCTTTGCGGCGTTTCCCGACGTGCCCGCGATTGCCGAGACCGTGCCCGGTGTGGCGCTGGACGTGTGGCTGGGTGTGTTCATGCCCGCAGGGGTGCCCAAAGACATGGTGGCCAAAGTCAACACCGACATCGCCCGTGTGCTGCAAATGCCCGACGTCAAAGCCAACCTGAGTGGTCAAGGCATCGAGCCAGCACCGAGCAGCCCCGAGGCACTGGCCGCCACCATCAAAGACGACTACGCCCGCTGGGGCAAAGTCATACGAGAAGCCAACATCAAAGCAGACTGACCATGATCAAACGCGAAGAACCCATCCCCAACTTAGAGCCCGCGACCTACTGGGGCAGCGACTCGATCGCCGAATGCCTGCGTGCCATGGGCGTGCCCTACCTGGCCTTGAATCCCGGCGCCAGCTACCGGGGCCTGCACGACAGCCTGGTCAACCACCTGGGCAACAGCGCACCGCAAATGCTGCTGTGCCTGCACGAAGAAGTGGCGATTGCGATTGCCCAAGGTTTTGCCAAAGCCTCAGGCCGCATGATGGGCGCGGTGGTGCACTCCAACGTGGGGCTGATGCATGCCACCATGGCAGTCTTCAACGCTTGGTGCGACCGACAGCCGGTGTTGATGCTGGGTGCCACCGGGCCGTGGGACGCGGCAAGGCGTCGCCCCTGGATCGACTGGATCCACACCGTCAGCGACCAAGGCGCGCTGGTGCGCGACTACACCAAGTGGGACAACCAACCCGGCTCGGTGCCTGCCGCCATTGAGGCCTTGTTGCGCGGCGGCCAAATTGCGCAAACAGCACCGCGTGGTCCGGTCTACATCAACCTCGATGCGGCTTTGCAAGAAAGCAAAACCGAAAGCTTGGTGCCCACCCCCGACACTGCGCGCTATGCGGCGCCCGTGGCACCACCTCCCGCCCCCAACGATGTACAACGCGCGGCCAAGCTGTTGTCCAATGCCAAGAAGCCCGTCATCTTGATGGGCCGTATGTCGCGCGAGGTCGCCGACTGGCAGCCCCGCGTGGCCTTGGCCGAAGCACTGCAAGCACCGGTCATCACCGACCTCAAAAACGCAGCCTCCTTCCCCACCGATCACCCCCAGCACGTGGGCTCACCCGCTTACTTCATGAGCCCTGAGGCCTGCGCCGCTGTGCGCGACGCCGATGTGGTGCTGATGCTCGACTGGGTGGACCCAGGCGGTGCCTTCAAGCAAGCCCTGCAAGGCGCAACGTGCAAGGCACAGGTCATCCATGTGTCGCTGGACATGCACATCCACCGGGGCTGGAGCATGGACGGTGGCAGCTTGCCCCCGGCCGATGTCTACATGCTGTGCGAACCCGATGCGGCCATTGCGACCTTGAACCAAGCTGTCACCGCACGCCCAGTCGAAACTTGGCCCGCCAAAGCCGCGCTGCCCGCCCTGCCGCAAGACGATGTGGTGAGCCTGCGTGCCGTGGCCGATGTGTTGCACGACTGCGCCCAAGGTCTGCACCTGTGCATTGCCCGCCTGCCCCTGGGCTGGAACGGGACCTACCGCCAGTTCCACCACCCCTTGGACTATCTGGGGGCCGATGGCGGTGGCGGCATTGGCGCGGGCCCTGGCAACGCGGTGGGTGTGGCCTTGGCCTTGCGCGACGCGAACTCAGACCGCATCCCGGTGGCCCTGATTGGCGACGGCGACTTTTTGATGGGCAACACCGCGGTGTGGACCGCGGTGCGCTACGGCATTCCGCTGCTGCTGATCGTGTGCAACAACCACTCGTTCTTCAACGACGAGTTGCACCAAGAGCGCGTGGCCAAAGAACGTCACCGCCCGACCGACAACAAATGGATTGGCCAGCGCATGAGCGACCCCGAAATTGACATCGCACAGATGGCCCGCGCCATGGGTGCCCAAGGCATTGGCCCGGTGCGTCGCGCCCAAGACCTGCATGCCGCCATGGCCCAAGGTTTGCAAGCTGTGCAAGCGGGCCAGGTGTGCGTGATTGATGCCTGCGTGGCCCCCGGCTACGACGCCAACATGAGCGGCAACGCCGCCAGCACCAGTTCAGCCGTTCACAAACGTTGACCTCTCACCTTGTCATTGCACTGCACGAACCTGCATCTCCCCCACACCGCCAAATTTGAACCCACCATGACCGACACCGCCAACTACCGCCACCTCCTGCCCACCCACCGCGACCTCTACTACGGCGGGGCATGGCACAAGCCTTTGGGTGGCTACCTCGACACCCACAACCCCGCCACCGGCGAGTCGCTCGGCCCCTGCGCCGAAGCCAATGACCAAGACGTGGATGCTGCGGTGTGTGCCGCGAATGCTGGCTTTGCGGTGTGGCGCAAGTTCAAGCCGCTGGAGCGCGCGGCCTTGCTCAAGAAAGTAGCGGCGGTGCTGCGCGAGAACGCGTTTGAGCTTGCCATGATCGATGCGGCCAACTGTGGCAACCCGATCAGCGAAATGCAGCGCGACGCCCTGATTGCCGCTGCGCAAATTGACTTTTATGCGGGCCTGGCCACCGAGATCAAAGGCGAGACCCTGCCCATGGGCGACGGTGTGCTGAACTACTCGGTGCGCGAACCCTATGGCGTGTGCGCCCGCATCGTGGCCTACAACCACCCCATCATGTTCACCGCCGCCAAGATGGCGCCGCCCTTGATTGCGGGCAACACCGTGATCATGAAGCCGCCCTACCAGGCGCCGCTGTCGGCCTACCGCATGATGGAGCTGATCGACGGCATCTTGCCACCCGGCGTGCTCAACATCATCAGCTCTGGCGCGCCCGGCGGACAAGCGCTGGTCAACCACCCGCTGGTGCCGCGCTTGTCGCTCATTGGCAGCGTGCCCACTGGCCGAGCCATTGCCAAGGCCGCAGCCGACCAACTCAAACACGTCACGCTGGAGTTGGGGGGCAAGAACGCTTGCATCATCTACCCCGACGCCGATATGGACAAGGCCATCGCTGGTGCCGTGGGCGGCATGAACTTCACCTGGTGTGGCCAGAGCTGTGGCTCCACCTCGCGTTTGTTTGTGCATGCCTCGGTGTATGACCAAGTGGTGGCGGGTTTGCTCAAAGCCATCACCCACTACAAGCCGGGCATTCCCACTGACATGGCCACCACCATGGGCTCGATCATCTCCAAAGCCCAGTGGGAAAAAATCATGGGCTACATCGAGATCGCCAAAGCCGGTGGCGCGCACCTGGCCTATGGCGGCAAGGTGCCCACAGATGCAACGCTGGCCAACGGTTGGTTTGTCGAACCCACGGTGTTCACGGGTGTCACGCAAGACATGCGCATTGCCAACGAAGAAGTATTTGGGCCGATTTTGTCGGTACTGAAGTGGGACGACGAAGACACGCTGTTCGACCAAGTCAACGCGGTGGAATATGGCCTGACCGCCTCCATCTGGAGCAGCAACCTGTCCAACGCCCACCGCGCAGCTGGTCGCGTACAAGCGGGCTATGTGTGGGTCAACCACACCAGCAGCCACTTCATTGGCGCGTCATTTGGCGGCTACAAGCAGTCGGGCATTGGCCGCGAAGAAGGCTTTGACGAACTGCTCACCTACACCCAGCACAAGAACGTGCATGTGGTGTTGTGAAGGCTACCCGCGTGACGCACAAACACTCAACATCGAACTGAAAACCCTGACACCCCACCTTGAAAGGCGAAGACCATGATTCAACGACGACACCTTCTCTCGTTACCTGCGGTGTTGGCACTGCCAACACTGGCCATCCCAGAGACTGCGCTGGCGCAACAAGACAAGATCAGCCGCCTCATCGTCGGTTTTCCACCCGGTGGAGGAACCGATGTGGCAGCCCGAGCGTTGGCCGAAAAATTACGGGGCAGCTATCCAGCGGGCATCCTCGTAGAGAACAAGCCTGGTGCTGCTGCGCGACTGTCGGTGGACTATGTCAAGAACGCAGCTGCAGACGGGACAACGATGTTGTTCACGCCCGACTTTGCGATGACGATTTACCCGCACAGCTTTCGCAAACTCAACTACGACCCGATCAAAGATTTCACGCCCGTGGCCGCTTGCGCCAAAACTGCGCTGGCGTTCATTGTGGGTCCTTCCGTTCCCGAGAGCGTCAAAACGCTTGCCGACTTTGTGGCGTGGTGCAAAGCCAATCCCAAACAAGCGGCTTACGCCTCGACGTCTGCTGGCGCCACCCCACATTTCGCAGGCGTCATGTTCTCCAAGGCGGCTGGCGTCAACCTCTTGCATGTGCCCTACAAAGGCGGAGCGCCCGCCTTGCAAGACCTGATGGGGGGGCAGATTGCGTCCAGCTTCAACCCGATTGGCGAAGTGTTGCCGCAACTCAAGTCCGGCAAAGTACGGGTGCTCGCCACCACAGGCGCACAACGCAGCAAGTTCATGCCAGATGTGCCCACCCTGGTCGAGTCGGGTTTCAAAGACGTGGTGGCCGAGATCTGGTTGGGCATTTTGATGCCCGCCAACGCACCGCCCTCCGTGGTGGCGAAAGCCTCTGCGGCGATCAATGAGGCACTCAAGTCTCCAGAACTGAACGACACATTTTCAAAGTTCGGAATGGACCCGTTTCTCAGCACCCCTGAGAGTTTTGCGGCCCTCATCAAAAATGACTTGGCCATGTGGGGCCCCGTCATCAAAGCCTCCGGTTTTACTGCCGAAGAATGAAGCTGAAAAGCATGGGACGGAGCAATTTTCTGGGTGCCTTGACATTGCCAAAATCTACGGCAGTGACACGAGGTTCTATGCCTTGCCCCTGAGCGGCCGCAACAACTCACTCAAGCCGTTGTGGTCGATCTCATGCATCAGCGCCAACAGCCGCCCCATCTCACCTTTGGGAAAGCCTTCACGCGCAAACCAATTCAGGTAATTGCCGGGCAAGTCGGCCAGCAGACGGCCTTGGTATTTGCCAAACGGCATGGTCAGGGTGACCAACTTGTGCAGATCTTCGGGGTTCACAGCCTTGGTTCATCCTAAAAGCCCTCCACATGGCGGGCTCTGATGTTGGCTTCAGGCCAACGCTTACTTCAAACCCGCAGCGCCTGCCATGGCTGTGTGACCATCTTGGTCACCGCTGCCGCCTGACACGCCCACGGCCCCGACGAGCTTGCCGTCTTGGATGAGGGGAATGCCGCCATCAATCGGAATGGCACCCGTCAAGCGCAACAAACGCAAACCTTCGCCGCCACCGGCCACCGCGTCTTGAAACAGCTTGGTCGGACGACGGAACAAGGCCGAGGTGCGGGCCTTTTCAATCGCCAAGTCCACGCTGCCGGTTTGGGTGTCTTGCATGCGTTCAAAGTAAATCAAATGGCCACCGGTGTCGACAACGGCCACGGCCATCTTCCATTTGTTTTTTTGCGCCTCTGCAATCGCCGCAGCGGCAGCTTTTTTAGCCGCCTCGGTGCTGATGGGCGCGCCATACGGAATTTGAGGTGGCGCTGCAAAGCTGGCTTGGGCCAGCGCACTGCCCGCGGTCAAGCCCAGCGACAAACCCAAGGCCGCCGTGGCAGCGAAGGCACGCAAATGATTCCATGTCATCAAGATCTCCTAAAAATTAAAACCTGATTCAAGGCACACACATCAAGCCTGTGGGATCACGGGCAACAGCACACTGGCGGCTTGGCTCGCACCAAAGTGCAAGGTCACCTGACCGCCAAACACCGCCTCCGGGCGATCCTCTGGGTCATCGTGCACAAACGGACCGCAGCCTTTCATGGGGTGCTTCATGTTCGACAAGCTGGCGGCTGGGCCGTCCCACTCGTAGTCTTTGCCACGCAGGGTCAGTGCCACGCGGTAACCCACGGGCACCACGATGCAGGTGGCCCAAATTTCCACATCCAGCTCGACCACTTGCCCAGGCACCAGGGCCTGCTTTTCGTCGTGGCTGTGGAAAGGTCGGTAGGGCAATGAGCGTGCCGCGTCGAGCTTGCGGTGCGAAGCCCGCAACCAGCCCAAGCTGATGGGCGTGTGCGGGTCCAAGGCGCCTTGAAACACCACCTCCACGCCTTGCGGGTCGAACACGCGCAGCACTGCAAACACATCGGCATCGACAGTGCTCGACGACAAGAACAGTTTGAGGGCAGAAGGCCCGGTCAACTCCATCGGCTCGGTGAGTGGCGGCGTGGAGAAAGTCACGCCCTCACCCAAGGCCTCATAGGTCACGCTGCCTGAACTTTGCACCGGCGTGCGCGAGAGCGACATGTCGTGCGGATTCAGGTAGAAGTGGGTCCACTGGGTGCGCGCCAGCGGCCATTCGGTTTCATGGCGTTCGACAAATTTTTCACCGGGGTGGCGCACTTGCAAGCGCACGCGTGGCTCTTGGTCCCAGCCGTTTTGCTCGCCCTTCAAAAAGTAGTTGAAGAACTTCTTTTGCATGTTCACACCGTAGTCGGTGTAGAACGGCGCCCAGTGCGAACCACCGTGGGCTTCGAGCCATTTTTGAGTGGACGCCGCACCGACAAACCCTTCCAAGTTGCCGCGCAGGTGCAGGCCGTGGCCACCCCAGTTGGCGGCCGACAGCAAAGGCACTTGCACGCGCGCCAAGTTGGCCGAACGCTCGCGGTAGTAAGGGCCGTCCCACTCATGGGCCAACAACTGCGCGGCCATGTTTTCGCGGTTCTTCACCAACTCTTCTTCGCTCAATGTTTCAGGGCCACACGCCAACTCGCCGGTGACCGGGTGTTTGCGCCCACGCTCGCCCACGCCGTGCTGCACGGTTTTGACTTGCATGTCTTGCCAGTTCTTGCGAAAGCTGCACAAGATGCCGCCGTGGCGGTTGCCGTCGCGGTAGTTGTCGTGCCAACCTTCCCACACACAAATCGCGGCCAGGTGCGGCGGCTGCATGGCCGCAGCGCGCCACTGGTTGGCGCCGTAGTAAGAGATGCCATTGAGCCCCACCTTGCCGGTGGACCAAGGCTGCACCGCCGCCCACTCGATGCAGTCGTGGTAGTCCTGTTGCTCGCGGTCGTTGTTGTGGCACAAGTAGCCCGGTGAGCGGCCCGCGCCGCGCGAGTCCACGCGCAAACACACAAAACCATCGGGCACCCACTTCTCGGGATCGACCACTTCCCAGTTGGCGTATTGGTTGGTGGTGCCAGACACTGCGTCTGGGTTTTCACGGCACATGATCTCCCACGAGGTTTTGTAGCCCTCTTGAAACGCCACACCTTTGCCGTAGGGCCCGTAGGTCATGATGACCGGGTAGCGGCCTTCGGCGATGGGGCGAAACACATCGGCGCGCAGCACCAAGCCATCGTCCATCACGATGGGCACGTCCCAGTCGATGCGCATGCCGTCGCGCACTTCGGTTTTGAAATCCATGAACTTTGTCCTTGTGGGTGTTTATTCGGGTTTGATGCCAGCTGACTTGGCCACCTTGGCCCACAGCTCCATGTCGCTGCGCACGCGTGCGGCGAACTCATCGCTGCTTTGGCCACCGACTTCGGCGCCAATGTCAAAAAAGCGTTTTTGAATCTCGGGGTCTTTCAGTACGCCGGAGACGTCGCGCTGAATCTTGGCCACCACGTCTTTGGGCGTGCCCTTGGGCGCAAACAAACCAAACCATGAGGTGGCTTCATAGCCCGGGATGTCGGCGGCAATGGTGGGTGCCTCAGGAAACAGCGACGAGGGTTTGGCAGAACCCACACCCAAGATGCGCACACGCCCCGCGCGCACCTGGGTTTGCACCGAGCTCACGGCGGCAATGCCCAGTGGCACATGGCCGCCCGCCAAGTCGGTCATCAACGGGCCTGCGCCTTTGTACGACACGCTTTGCATATTGGTTTTACCCATCATGTTGAACAAGTGGCCAGACAGCGCCGCACTCGAGTCCGACACCCCAAATGCCAAGCCCGCCGGTTTGGCCCGCTCCAGGGCCAGCACTTCTTTGATCGATTTGATCGGGCTGGCCACCGGAGTCACCAAAGCAAATGCCGACACCGAGACCATGGTCACGGGAATGAAGTCATTCATCGGGTCATACGGCAGCTTTTGGTACATGCTGGGGTTGACCACATAGGCGGTCGAGGTCAGCAGCAGGGTGTAGCCGTCACCCGGGCTTTTGGCCACCAAGTCGGTGCCAATGATGGTGTTGGCGCCGGGCTTGGTGTCAATCACCAAGGGTTGTCCCCAGAGCGTGCTGAGCTTGTCTTGGATGATGCGTGCGTTGGCGTCGGTGCTGCCACCTGGCGCGAAAGGAATGACCAAGCGCACGGGCTTGTTGGGAAAACCCTGTGCCTGTGCGGTCAAGGCCACCAGCCCCAGCACCCAAGCGGCAGTGACGCGTGAGAAATGGCGAATCATGTGTCTGCTCCTGTTGTTTTGTGCGCGCATCATGGCCTAGCCCCGCGTCCAAGACAGTCATGAAGGTTACATGGCGCCGAGGCGCTGTCTCATATATTCTGGAAAAAGGAGACACGATGAAAAAGATCATGGCCGCACTCGCGGCAACGTTGACAGCGCTGGCACTCAGCGGCTGCGCCACCTCAAACACCCCAACCGCCGACAACGGCCCCCTCACCCTTGCCAAACAAGGCAGCTTCTTCGTGGGGGGACGCAACATCGAGTCGGCCCACCTCTCGCTGCTGCCCGCTTACGCGCCCTCGGGCACGATTGCGGTGGAGCAAATGTATGTGCGCTTCCAAGAACCGGTGGCTGCCAAGCGCCCACCGCTGGTATTGATCCACGGTTGTTGCCTGACCGGCAAAACCTGGGAGTCCACGCCCGATGGCCGCATGGGTTGGGACGAGTTGTTTGTGCGCCGTGGCTACCCCACGTATGTGATTGACCAAGTCTCGCGCGGCCGCTCGGCGGCCAACCCCTCGGCCATCGTGCAAGTCAAAGCAGGCAAGGCCAGTGCAGACACTTTGCCGCAAGTGTTTGGTGCGTCGCAAGAAGGCGCGTGGGCCATCTTCCGCTTTGGCGCCAAGTACCCCGAAGTCTTCCCCGGCATGCAGTTTCCGCTGGAAGCACAGGGCGAATTTTTCAAACAAATGGTGCCCGACTGGCTCAACGCCTTGCCCACACCCAACCCAACCGTTGCGGCACTGTCCCAACTGGCACAACAGCTCAAAGGCGCGGTGCTGATGAGCCATTCGCAATCGGGCATTTTTCCGTTCCAAACCGCAGCGCTCGACACACGCGGCATCCAAGGCATTGTGGCGGTCGAGCCCGGTGCTTGCCCCGACCCCAAAGGCGATCTCAAGCCCTACTTGGGCATGCCCATCTTGGTGTTGTGGGGCGACTATGTCGAGCTGTCGCCGCGGTGGGCCCCACGCCTGAAGCTGTGTCGCGAGTTTGTCGCCGCCGTCAACCAAGCGGGTGGCAAAGCGCAGCAGGTTGAGCTGGCGCAAGTCGGCTTACCAGGCGCCTCGCACATGCTGATGCAAGACAAACACAGCCTGCAAATTGGCCACTGGTTGGCCCACTGGATGGACCAAAACATCCGCCCATAAATCCAGTCCTTTCATTGCTCAAACCTTGACCTAAACCCTGACAAGAGATCTTCCGTGACCGACACCAAAATCGACATCTACAACCACGTCATGCCACCCGCTTACGTGGAACTGGTCAAGCAACACGGCAAAGAGCCCGGCATGATCAAACGCATGAGCAATTTGCGCATGCTCTGGGACATGCCCGCCCGCGTCGAGATGCTCAAAGGCTTTCCCGGTGTGCAACAAGTCATCTCGCTGGCCGTGCCCTCCCCCGAGATGCTGGGTGGGCCCGAGGTGTCACCGGGCTATGCACGCGTGGCCAATGAAGGCATGGCCGAGATTTGTCGCCAGTGGCCTGAGACCTTCCCCTACTTTGTCGCCTCGCTGCCCATGAACAACCCCGCCGCTGCGCTGGAGGAAATGGACTACGCCATTGAAAAGTTGGGCGCCAAAGGCGTGCAGGTGCTGACCAGCGTCAACGGCAAAGCGCTGGACGAGCCCGAGGTGTTCAAGATCTTCGAGCGCATCACCAACGTGCACCACATGCCCGTGTGGATGCACCCCACGCGCCCGGGCAGCCGGGCTGACTACCCGAACGAAGACAAATCCAAATACGAAATTTGGCAGGTCTTGGGCTGGCCCATGGAGACCAGCGTGGCCATGTCGCGCATGGTGTTCTCTGGCTTGCTCGAGCGCTTGCCTAATTTGCGTTTGATCACGCACCACTGCGGCGGCATGCTGCCCTACTTCTCAGGCCGCGCTGAAACCTTGTGGGCCCAATTGGGCAGCCGCAGTGTGGATGGGTCTGAGGCCGATGTGCTGAAAAGTTTGTCCAAACCGCCGATCGAATACTTCAAGATGTTTTTTGGGGACACCGTGCTGGGTGGCTCCAGCTCGGCCCTGCGTTGCGGCCTCGATTTTTTTGGCGCCGACAAAGTGGTGTTTGCCAGCGACTGCCCGTTTGACCCCGAAGAGGGCCCGATGTTCATCCGCGAAGGCATCCGCTCGATCGAAGACTTGAAGCTCGACAAAGAAGACGCCCGCAAACTCTACTTTGGCAACGCCTACAAATTGCTGGGCTTGTCCCATCACGGTTAAGAAAGCACACCATGCAAAGCACTCTGAAAAAACTGTGGCTTGTCGGTTTTTTGTCTGTCTCAGCGTTTGCAGTTCAAGCATTTCCTGAGCGCACCGTCACACTGGTGGTGCCCTTCACGCCGGGCAGCGGCAGCGACATCATTGCCCGCATCATTGCGCCCAAGCTCAGCGAGCGTTGGAAGCAAGCCGTCATCGTCGACAACAAGGCGGGCGCCAGCGGCAACATTGGCGCCGAGGCTGCGGCCAAAGCCGCCCCCGACGGCCACACCTTGCTGATGGCCATCAACACCCTCACCATGGCGCCCAACCTCTACAAGCGGGTGCCGTTTGACCCCACCACCGACTTCACCCCCGTCATGAAAATGGCGGTGGCCAACTTTGCCATCGTGGTCAACCCCAACATCGGTGCGACCGATTTGCCCGGGGTCATCGCCTTGGCCAAAGCCAAACCCGGTCAGATCAACTTTGGCTCACCCGGCAACGGCACACCGCACCACTTGGCGATGGAGTTGATGAAGCAGCAACTCGGCTTTGACATGTTGCATGTGCCCTACCGAGGCATCAGCAACGCCACCACCGACTTGATGGGCGGCCAAGTTCAACTCATGTTCGCCAGCGTGCACTCCATGCTGCCGCATGTGCGCTCAGGGCGTTTGCGCATGCTCGCGTCGACCGGCGCCACACGCTCTGCCGTCACGCCCAATGTGCCGGTGTTTCGCGAATACGGCATCGAGTTCATGGACGCGGTGGACGCCTGGTATGCCGTGTTGGCCCCGGCCAAAACATCGCCCGACTTGGTCAAAACTTTGCACCGTGACATCAGCGCCGTGCTGGCTTTGCCCGAAGTCAAAGAGCAAATGGCCGCGCAAGGCTTGGTCATTCAAATCAGCAGCCCCGAGCAATTGGGCAGCTTGATTCAAGCCGACTACGCGCGTTGGAAAAAAACCATTGCCGACGCCAAAATTCCCGTCGAGTGAGCCACCATCCGCCAGATATTCTCAATACAACAGGAGACAACCCCATGAAACGCAGACACCTACTCAATGGCCTGGCCGCAGGCGCCACCAGCTTGGCACTCCCCAACACATGGGCACAGTCTTTGGGCTATCCCAACCGCCCCATCAAAATGATCGTGCCCTTTGCCGCCGGCATATCTCCCGATGTGGTGGCCCGACTGATTGGTGACAAACTCAGCATCGCGCTGGGTCAACCGGTGGTGATTGACAACCGCCCCGGTGCAGGCGGCATGATTGGCGCCGAAGCCGCTGTCAACAGCCCGGCCGACGGCTACAACCTGTTGTTCAGCGTCAAGGCCGTGCACGCGATTGCGCCCAATGTCTACAAGAGCGCCAAGTACAACCCGCCGCGCGATTTCAAAGCCGTGAGCCAAATTTTGTTGGTGCCCCATGTGCTCACCGCAGCACCCAACGCCCCCTTCAACACCATGGCCGAATTGGTGGCCTATGCCAAGGCCAACCCTGGCAAGATCGATTACGCATCTTTAGGCATTGGCTCGCAGCCCCATGTGGCCATGGAGGCTTGGGCCCAGCGCTTGGGCATCAAGCTCAACCACATTCCCTACAAAACCAACCCATCCCCCGACGTCATGAGTGGTGTGGTGAGCCTGTCCATCGAGGCTTCCACCACGGCCATTCCGCTCATCACCTCGGGCAAAGTCAAAGGCTTGGCCATCTCGGGCGCTGAGCGCATCGCCAGTTTGCCCAATGTGCCCACCATGACCGAGTTCGGCGCCAACCTCGACGTCAATGGCGTCATCGGTAGTTCGTGGCACGGCATCTTTGCACCCACCGGCACACCCGACGACATCATCGCCAAGCTCAACACCGAAATCGTCAAGATTGTGAAGCTGCCCGAAATCCAAGCGCGCATGCGCGCCTTGGGCCTCACGCCCACCGGCACCTCGGCTGCAGCGATGGCGACAGTGGCAGCGTCTGACTACGCGTTTTGGGGGCAGATGGTGCGCGAGTTTGACATCAAGGTCGAATAAGGCTCACGACTTCCAGATCGACTTGAGCTTGTCCACCCAACCCTTGGGCGGCTCGCTCACTGCGGCCTGCGCCGGTGCTGGAGCACCTTGGACGGTCTGAGCCGGTGCGGCAGGGTCGGTGTGATGCCCCAAATGAAAGTGACCATGCAACAAGTTGTGCAAGGTCTCGCGGCTGAGCAAGGACTTGCTGTGGTCTGAGCCAAACACTTTTTCGCGAATGTTCAGCGCACGCTCATGCAGCGCCTTGGCCGACAGCACGTCTCCCAGGTGATGCCGTGCACGCGCCAAGCCGTGCAGCGCATCGGCCATGTAGTGGTGCTCCACACCAAATCGGTTTTGAATGATGTCAATCGATTGCTGGTGCAACTTTTCAGCTTCGGCATGATCGCCCAAGGCGTGCTTCAAATTACCCAAGCTGTGATAAGCACGTGCCGTGAGCGGATGGTTTGCGCCAAGCGTCTCGCGTTTGATGACCAAAGAACGCTCCAACAGCTCAGCCGCCTCCTCATGCCCACCCGCCTTGACTTTGAGGTTGCCCAGTCCGTGCAAGGAACGCGCCGTGTGCGGATGGTCGGCTCCGAGCTTGCGCTCTCGGATGGCCAAGGCCTGCATATGCAACAACTCTGAATCTTCTAAGGCACCCCGGTCGTTGAGCAAATGCGCCAAACCATGCATCGAACTGGCCGTGTGCGGATGGTCGTCCCCCAACTTTTCTTTGCGAATCGACAAAGCCGAATGGTGCAACGACTCCGCCAAATCAAGGTGCCCCTTGTCGTGCAACAAATTGGCCAAACCCTCCATCGAGTGCGCGGTGTGGATGTGGTCGTCGCCAAACACTTTCTTGCGAATGTTCAAGGCTTTTTCATGCAGTTCGTGCGACTGGTCGTGGTCGCCCAAGTCATGCAACACAGTGGCCAAGCCGTGCAAAGAATGGGCTGTGTG
>CANCUP010000045.1 GCA_947381325.1 Comamonadaceae bacterium | reverse complement strand
CGCCTGCGTCAATGGCAGAGAACTGATCGGCGGTGAGGTTGACGATTTGCGCGCTGGTCAATGCCCGCACCTGGCTCGAAGACAGGGCCTTGACTTGGCTGTTGCTGAGCAAAGAAATTTGAGACGTGCTGAGGGTGGCGACCTGCGTGGTCGACATGGCCGCGATGTCACGTGTTTCGATGGCTTGGAGCTGCTCTTGCGAGAGGGCGTTGAGTTGGCCAGACGTCAGGGCGCGCACTTGGGCGGAGCTCAGCGCGGTGATCTGATCGTTGCTGAAGTTAGCGAGTTGGCTGGTGCTGATGGCTTGCAGGGCCGTGGTGCTCAGGGCTTGAACCTGCGCGGTGGTCATGGTGGCGAACTGGTCGTCGGTGATGCTGCTGACTTGAGAGGTGGTCATGCCTGCGATGTCGCCTGCGTCAATGGCAGAGAACTGATCGGCGGTGAGGTTGACGATTTGCGCGCTGGTCAATGCCCGCACCTGGCTCGAAGACAGGGCCTTGACTTGGCTGTTGCTGAGCAAAGAAATTTGAGACGTGCTGAGGGTGGCAACCTGAGCGGTGGACATGGCAGCGATGTCGCCAGTTTCTATCGCTTGTAACTTTGACGCGCTCAAACTGTTGAGTTGGGCACTGGTCAGCGACTTGATTTGATCGGCTGATAACGCTGCGAATTGCGATTCGTCGAACTGGTCCAAGGTGTTCGCGGACAACGCTGAAATTGCGCTGGTGGCTATCCCTTGAACTTTAGACAGCTGCTTACCCGTCAACCCAAGTGCATGCAATGCGACCAAGGTCGACACTTGACTTGTAGAGAACGCGGACAGTTGCGAGGTGGTGAGCGACCCAACCTGCTCATCTGTCAAGGCTTTGAGGTTGTTGGTTGTCAATGCGGCTGTTTGACTCCCGCCTAGGCTTGAAATTTGGGCGGTGGTCAGCGCGGCCACCTGTGTTGTCGACAGCGCAGTGAGTTGGTTGGGACTCAAAGCCACCACCTGGGGTTTGCTCAGTCCGCTGATTTGTATGTCTGTCAGATTGGCAATCTGGGCAGTTGTCAGTGACGATATTTGGGTTTGACTCAGGCTGCCAATCTGTGAGGCGGACAGCTCAGGTATTTGGGCGCTGCTCAGTTGTTGCAGCTGCGGGGTTTTCAGCGCGTTGATTTGACCGCTCGTCAAGCCAGAAAGCTGAGCGATGCTGATATTTTTTATGAGCGCAGTCGACAGGGCGCTGACTTGAGAGTTGGTTAAGCCATTCATTGCCTCTGGGGGGATGGCGCCCAGTTGCTCGGCCGTCAGTGTGGCGATCGTGCTGGTACCCAGCGCTGCGATGCCTTTGGCATCCAGGCTTGAAAAATCTTCGGTGGTAGACGGCAAAGAACTGCCGCTTGGGTATTTGAAGGTGACGGAAGATGAAGAAACGGAATTAACTAAGGCCATTTTTGCCCCCACTCAAGGATATTGACCGAATGCTGCAAGAACCGTGCCTCTCATGAATTGTTGGTTCCTTTGACGTTCATGCAATACATTGAATGCTTAGGTGGTACAGATCGAGGCCATCAATCCGTCCATGAGGCGAGGCCTGGTCCTTCGTGTGAAAGTGTCAACTTCAGCCACTGGATTGACTGGGCAGGTTGGGTGGCTCAGCCAGCTTGTCCCGCAAGGTGGGCTCGCCCGCTAACATCGCGGCCATGAATTGCCGTCCCAGTTTGCAAATTGCCGTGGTCATGCGTCGCGAACGCGTGCCCGGAGCCATGAGCCAGTGGCAGCCCTGGCGCTGGGTGCTGCACGATGTGTTGGGCCATGACCTCACCCCACATGCGCAGCACTTTGGCACTGCGCCGCGTTGCTTGCGGCATACCGATGACGAGCAGTTGTGGCTGCACCCTGGCTTCACCGTTGAGCTGTTTCGCGACGACGCCGAAGGCTACTACCTCAATGCCACCGCCCCGGCACCCTGCTGGTTTGTGTTGTGGCGCATGGAAGAAGAACCCACGCTCAGCAACGAGGTGATGGCTGTGCCCACCATGGTGAGTCTGAGCTACCACGATGCGGGTCGTTGGTTGGACGCGCAAGAAAACGTTGATCAAATCCCAGCCCCCGAAGAAGTGGTGGCGTGGATGGCGGCCTTTGCCCAAGAACACTGGGTGGCCGAAGTCAAGCGCCGCAGACGGCCAGACAGTTTCAAATCTTTGCAAGATCGCTTCGGGAATCCTGCGGCGGTGAGCACCCACAAACTGCGTGGTGGGGGACCGAGTTCAAGCGATCGAGGCCCTGATGGCGGATGACGACACGCCAGCTGGCTTTTTAGGTCGTTGGTCGCGCCGCAAGGCTGAGGTGCGACAGGGCAAAGCTGTCAGCGACCCAGTGCCTGGCCGTGCGCCTGTGGTGGACGCCATGTCAGGCAAGCCCAACACACATGGGCCCAACGCCGGTTCGCTCTCACCGCCCCCAACCACCCAAGACCTGGCTGGTGCGCCAAGGGCGCAATCGCCGCAGTCTGTCAGCCAAGACGACACGCACCCAGCGGCCCCAGCTCCCACACTCGATGATGTGCAGTCACTCACCCCCGAATCTGACTACACCCCGTTCATGGCCCGTGGCGTCACGTCGGACGTGAAAAACGCGGCCATGAAAAAACTCTTCACCGATCCGCACTTCCAAGTGATGGACCGCATGGATGTCTACATTGACGACTATGGTCAGCCCGATCCGATTCCGCTGGCCATGTTGCGCCAGATGAATGGCGCCAAGTTTTTAAACTTGTTTAACGACGACACCGAAACACCTGCGGGCAAAGCGTTGGGTGACCTGCCAACAGACGCACCCTCTCAACTCGTGGCACAGTCCCCCCCTGCTTCACCCCTTTCACCCAACGACACCATCCCGCATGACCACGCTGATTTGCGACTGCAACCAGACCCAACCCCTCGATGCGAAGGCACTGGGCCTGAGCCTGCATGAAGACCTGAAGCTGCACACGGCCTTGTGCCGTCGTGAAGCGGGCGCATTCATCTCCGCTGTGCAAAGCACCACCGACGAGCTGGTGGTGGCGTGCACGCAAGAGCAGCGCTTGTTCGGTGACTTGGCTGCGCAAGCGCAAGCCAAAACTTCCGTCATCAAGTTCGTCAACATCCGCGAAACCGGCGGCTGGAGCCGTGACGCCAAAGACGCCACGCCCAAAATCGCCGCCTTGTTGGCCGCTGCGCATTTGCCCGATCCAGAGCCCGTGCCCACCGTCACCTTCAAGAGTGCGGGGCGCTTGCTGATCATGGGTGCGCTGGATGAGGCCGAACAAGCCGCAGCCTTGCTGTCGGATGTGCTCAACGTCACCCTGTTCACCCAAGGACCTGGCGCGGCCGGTGGGGCGCAGAGTCGCCGCTATCCCGTCTTGGGCGGACAGGTGCTGCGTGTGGAGGGCTGGTTGGGCGCGTTCAAACTCACCTGGTCCAGCAACAACCCCATCGATCTGGACATGTGCACCCGCTGCAATGCTTGCGTGGTGGCCTGTCCTGAGCAAGCCATTGGCTTGGACTACCAAATTGACCTGAGCAAATGCCAGTCACACCGCGACTGCGTCACCGCCTGCGGGGCCGTGGGCGCTATCAACTTTCAGCGTGAGGCTGCGCCAGAAACGGCCGACTTCGACTTGGTGCTCGACTTGCGCGCGCACAGCGCCTTCAACCGCCACGCCTTGCCACAAGGCTATTTCCGTCAAGCCGATGCCGCCACCTTGCTGCGCTTGCGCGAGTTGGTGGGCGAGTTTGAAAAACCACGTTTCTTTGCCTACAAACAAAAGCTGTGCGCGCACAGCCGCAACGAGCAAGTGGGTTGCCGGGCGTGCGTGGACATCTGCTCGGCTGAAGCGATCAGCTCTGAACCCGCACGTCAACAGATCAAGGTCAACCCCAATCTGTGCGTAGGCTGCGGTGCGTGTACCACCGTGTGCCCAACCGGTGCCTTGAGCTACGCCTACCCGAGTGCCCCTGAGCAAGGCGTGAAGCTCAAAACCCTGCTGAGCACCTACCAACAGGCCGCAGGCCAAGACCCCGTGTTATTGCTGCACAGCCAAGAGGCGGGTCTTGCTTTGGTGCAAGAGCTCGGCCGTGCGGCCCAGTTGCAGCTCGCCCAGGGCGTGCCAGCGCATGTGATTCCGGTCTCGCTGTGGCACACCACCAGCCTGGGACTGGACGTGTGGCTGTCCGCGCTGGCCTATGGCGCTGCGCAAGTCTTGGTGTTGGTCACCCGCGAAGAAGCACCGCAATACGCCGATGGCCTGCAAGCCCAAATGAACCAAGCCCAGGCCATGCTCGAAGGTTTGGGCTATGCCTTGCCCGGCCAGCCCGTGGTGCAGCTGGTGCACGCCACGCAGGCGCTGGAGTTGGACGCCGAATTGCAACGCCTGTGCACCGGCAAACAGCGTTTGCGCTCACGTCTGCCTGTGGCCACCTTTGCCTTGATGAACGACAAACGCAGCAGCTTGAGCTTGCTGGTCGACCTCTTGTTGGAGCATGCACCTGCTTTGAAAACCAACACGGCACCTGTCGCGTTGAGTCTGCCCGCCGATGGCGCATTGTTTGGCTCGGTGGACGTGAACAAAGACAGCTGCACCTTGTGCATGAGTTGCGTCAGCGCTTGCCCGGCCAATGCCTTGCAAGACAACCCACAAGCCCCGCAGTTGCGCTTTGTCGAGAAAAACTGCGTGCAATGCGGCCTGTGTGTCACCACCTGCCCAGAAAACGCCTTGCAGTTGGTGCCGCGCTTGCTGCTGACACCACAACGCAAAGAGCTGCGCGTGCTCAACGAAACCCAGCCTTATGGTTGTGTGCGTTGTGGCAAACCCTTTGGCACGCTCAAGGGCATTGAAGCCATGATGGGCAAATTGGCGGGACATTCGATGTTCCAAGGCGCGGCGTTGGAGCGCCTCAAAATGTGCGGCGACTGCCGCGTGATTGACATTTATTCCTCGGGTGACGAGCAAAAAATCTGATGACCCAAGCCCCCCATCTCTCTTCCGCCCTCGACGAAGAAACGGCCCGTGCCGAGCTGTACGGACTGATCGCCGAGTTGTTTTATGCGCCGCCCACGTCCGCGCTGTTGGCGCAGTTGCGTGTGGCCGTCACCGAAGCGCCGGCTTCTGGTGGCTTTTTAGAAGAGCCTTGGCGCGCCTTGGTGGGTGTGGCACGCGAGATGGACGACGCCAGCATCCAGCGCGAGCACGAGGCCTTGTTTGGCGGCGTTGGCAAGCCTGAGGTGTATGTGTATGCCTCGCATTACCTGAGCGGCTTCCTGAACGAAAAGCCCTTGGCGCATTTGCGCACCGACCTGGCGGCCTTGGGCCTGACGCGCGACGCGGCCACCATGTCGGAGACCGAAGACCATGTGTCGTACCTGATGGAGGTCATGCGCTTTTTGGTGGCGGGTGACGATGTGGCCGTTTCCAACCTGACGCAGCAAGCCCAATTTTTTGCTGCACATGTGCAGACCTGGGTGTTGGACTTGTGTGACGCCTTGCAAGCCAACCCCCGCGCGCGTTTTTACGCCGCCTTGAGTGGGCTCACCCGTGCTTTTGTCAGCATCGAAATGCAAGGGTTTGACCTGCTGCCGTGAGCGCGTGAGTCTAAAAGTATCTGTTTTGACTTTGCGTTGACGCAGTAACCGTTCAGTCTGACGGGACTAGGTGTTATTGCTGCACTACTTTGGGTCTAGAACCTTTACAGTATGCAATGTCGTGCATACCCACGAACTCCCGAGGAGATTCCAATGAAAAAAGAACAAGCCCAGGCATCGCGCCGTGGATTTTTTAGGGGCGCCGCAGCTGCAGGCGCCGCTGCCGCCGCAGTCACCGCACTGCCGCGCGTGAACCTTCCCGCTGAAGTTGCAGCTGTCAAACCGGCGCCTGAAAACGGCGGCGGTTACAGCTTGAGCGAACACGTCAAGCGCTATTACCAGACCACCCGCGTCTGAGTGACCTGAACCGAATTCGCAGGAGTACCTCTATGTTGCTAACCCGTAAATCTGACGCTGCCCAGTCTGGCAGTTCTGGCTTGGTCGACCGCCTGCAGCGCGGTTTGTCGCACGCCTTGCCCACTTTGGACCGACGCGGTTTCTTGCGCCGCTCCGGCTTGGGCGTGGGTGTTGGCTTGGCCGCCACTCAACTGAGTTTGGTGAAAAAAGCCGATGCCGCCAACGCCAATGCTGGCAACGGCACAGGCAAGATCGAAGTCAAACGCACGGTGTGCTCCCACTGCTCGGTGGGCTGTGCGGTCGATGCGGTGGTGGAAAACGGGGTCTGGGTGCGCCAAGAGCCGGTGTTTGACTCGCCCATCAACCTCGGCGCGCATTGCGCCAAAGGCGCGGCGCTGCGTGAGCACGGCCACGGTGAATTCCGCCTGCGCTACCCCATGAAGCTGGTCAATGGCAAGTACGAGCGCATCAGCTGGGACACGGCCTTGACCGAAATCAGCGCCAAGCTGCTGGAGCTGCGCAAAGCCAGCGGCCCTGATTCGATTTACTGGATTGGCTCGTCCAAGCACAACAACGAGCAAGCTTATTTGCTGCGCAAGTTCGTCAGCTATTGGGGCTCCAACAACTGCGATCACCAAGCCCGCATTTGCCACTCCACCACGGTGGCCGGTGTGGCCAACACCTGGGGTTATGGTGCCATGACCAACTCTTACAACGACATGCAAAACAGCAAGGTCGCTCTGTACATTGGCTCCAACGCTGCCGAAGCTCACCCAGTGAGCATGCTGCACATGCTGCATGCCAAAGAAAACGGTTGCAAGATGATCGTGGTCGACCCACGCTTCACCCGCACAGCGGCCAAGGCTGACGAGTACGTGCGCATCCGCTCGGGCTCGGACATCGCGTTTCTGTTTGGCTTGTTGCACATCATCTTCAAGAACGGTTGGGAAGATAAGAAATACATCAACGACCGCGTGTTCGGCATGGACAAGGTCAAAGAAGAAGTGCTGGCCAAGTGGTCCCCCGACAAAGTGGAAGAGGTCTGCGGCGTCAAGCCGGATCAGCTGCTCAAGATCGCCACCATGCTCAACGAGCACCGCCCCGGCACCATCGTGTGGTGCATGGGCCAAACCCAACACACCACCGGCAACGCCATCGTGCGGGCCTCGTGCATCTTGCAATTGGCTTTGGGCAACATTGGCAAATCGGGCGGCGGCACCAACATCTTCCGCGGCCACGACAACGTGCAAGGCGCCACCGACGTGGGCCCCAACCCCGACTCCTTGCCCGGTTACTACGGCCTGGTCGAAGGCGCTTGGAAACACTTTGCCAAAGCTTGGGGGGTGGACTTTGAGTGGATCAAAGGCCGCTTTGCCAACCCCGGCATGATGAGCAAGCCCGGCATCACCGTCTCGCGTTGGATCGACGGTGTGTTGGAGAAGAACGAACTCATCGACCAAGACAGCAACCTGCGCGGCGTGTTTTATTGGGGCCATGCGCCCAACTCACAGACCCGTGGTTTGGACATGAAACGCGCCATGGACAAGCTCGACTTGTTGGTGGTGGTCGACCCTTACCCGTCCGCCACCGCCGCCATGGCCGCCATGCCTGGCAAAGCCGAAGACCTCAACCCCAACCGCGCCGTTTACTTGTTGCCGGCAGCCACGCAGTTTGAAACCAGTGGGTCTTGCACCGCATCGAACCGCTCGATTCAGTGGCGCGAGAAAGTCATTGAGCCCTTGTGGGAGAGTCGCTCCGACCACATGATCATGTACCAGTTCGCTGAAAAACTCGGCTTTGGCAAAGAGTTGGTCAAGAACTACAAGCTGCAAAAAGTCAACGGCATGGACGAACCCATGGTCGAAGACATCTTGCGCGAAATCAACAAGTCGGTTTGGACCATTGGCTACACCGGTCAAAGCCCAGAGCGCTTGAAAGCGCACATGCGCAACATGCACTTGTTTGATGTCAAGACCTTGAAGGCCAAGGGCGGCAAGGACAAAGAAACCGGTTACGACTTTGGCGGCGACTACTTCGGCTTGCCTTGGCCCTGCTGGGGCACAGCAGAGCTCAAGCACCCCGGCTCGCCCAACCTGTACGACACCTCCAAACACGTCATGGACGGCGGCGGTAACTTCCGCGCCAACTTTGGTGTGGAGCGCGAAGGCAAAAACCTATTGGCCGAAGACGGCTCACACTCGCTGGGTGCCGACATCACCACCGGCTACCCTGAGCTCGACCATGTGCTGCTCAAGAAGCTGGGTTGGTGGGACGAACTCACCGATGCCGAGAAAGCGTTGGCCGAAGGCAAGAACTGGAAGACCGACAACTCGGGCGGCATGATCCGCGTCTTCATGCAAAACCATGGCTGCCACCCATTTGGCAACGCCAAGGCGCGTGCTGTGGTGTGGAACTTCCCAGACCCCATCCCGCAACACCGCGAGCCCTTGTACGGCACGCGCCCAGACCTGATCGCCAAGTACCCCACGCACGACGACAAGAAAGCCTTCTGGCGCTTGCCCACCTTGTACAAAACCGTGCAAGACAAAAACGTGGCCGACAAGGTGCATGAGAAGTTTCCCCTCATCCTTACCTCGGGCCGTTTGGTCGAGTACGAAGGGGGAGGTGAAGAAACCCGCTCCAACCCCTGGCTGGCCGAGTTGCAACAAGAGGCCTTTGTCGAGGTGCATCCCAAGACGGCGGCAGATCGCGGCATTCGCAATGGCGAACGTGTGTGGCTGCACAGCCCCACCGGTGCACGCTTGAATGTGCAAGCCATGGTGACCGAGCGTGTCGACACCGGTACCGTGTGGATGCCATTCCACTTCTCGGGCCGTTGGCAAGGGGCCGACATGTTGGCGCACTACCCCAAAGGCGCGGCGCCGATTGTGCGTGGCGAGGCGGTCAACACCGCCACCACCTACGGTTACGACAGCGTGACCATGATGCAAGAGACCAAGACCACGGTCTGTAATCTCGAACGCGCTTGAAGGAGCTGACCATGGCGAGAATGAAATTCATCTGTGACGCAGAGCGTTGCATCGAGTGCAACGGTTGTGTGACCGCTTGCAAAAACGAACACGAAGTCCCTTGGGGTGTGAACCGCCGTCGCGTGGTCACCTTGAACGACGGTGTACCCGGCGAGAAATCCATTTCGGTGGCCTGCATGCATTGCTCGGATGCGCCTTGCATGGCGGTGTGCCCCGTCAACTGTTTCTACAAAACCGACGAAGGCGTTGTGCTGCACGACAAAGACGTCTGCATTGGCTGCGGCTACTGCTCGTACGCGTGCCCCTTTGGCGCGCCGCAGTTTCCTGCGCAAGGCACTTTCGGTGTGCGCGGCAAGATGGACAAGTGCACCTTCTGCGCCGGTGGCCCCGAAGCCAACGGCAGCCAAGCTGAGTTTGAAAAATACGGCCGCAACCGTTTGGCAGAAGGCAAGTTGCCGGCCTGCGCTGAGATGTGTTCGACCAAAGCCTTGCTCGCCGGTGACGGTGACGTGGTGGCCGACATCTTCCGCAACCGCGTGGTCAAACGCAACAAGGGTGCTGAAGTGTGGGGCTGGGGCACCGCTTACGGTTCCAAACAAGCCGGCCAGCAAGCCGCTGTGGAAGGAGTCAAAAAATGATCTCACGCATTTCATGGTTGCCCTTGCTGACCTTGGCCGGCGCGGTGGGCTTGAGTGCTTGTGGTGAAAAGCCACAAACCCTCGGCACCCAAAACGATGCCACGGCCTACAGCGGTGTAAGCAACGCCTTCGTGGCACCGGGCTGGCAGGCGGGTGACAAGAACAGCTGGGAGCAGCAGTTGCGCGCGCGTGGGCAATACGGCATGAACGATCACGCACGCGCACCGTGAACCAGGGGCACACCATGTCACGTTCTATTCAATCGGTGTTGGGTGCGGTGTTGGCGGTGTTGGCCCTGTCGGTCAGCGCACAAGACAAAGCGGCAGCGCCCATGGCCGCTACAACGCCTGCCGTGCAGAGCGTCAACATCCTAGATGTCAAGCCAGATGCCAGTGACGCGCCTGGCTACACCGACCAAAGCAATGCCGAGCGCGCCAAAGTGCAGCCCGGCAACAACGCACCCATGTGGCGTGATGTGGGCAAAGGGGTGGCCGGCTACAGCAGCTTGCCCAAGGAAACCGCGCCTGAAGCCGGTGTCTTGATTCAACCCTTTGTGCAATACCCGGGCTCGCGTTTGACCAATGCGGGTGAGGCTTGGCGCCAGGTGCGCAACCAGTGGCTGATTCCTTATGGCGGTTCGTTGCTGTTGATCGTGGCTGGTGCGATTGCCGTTTTCTTTTGGCGCAAGGGCGCGATTGCCATGCACGGCACGCCCACGGGTCGCGAGATCGAGCGCTTCACCCCGTTCGAGCGTTCCGCCCACTGGGCCAACGCGATTGCCTTTGTGGTGTTGGCCATTTCAGGGCTCACCATGGCTTTTGGCAAGTTTGTCTTGCAACCCATCCTCGGTGACACCTTGTTTGGCTGGCTCACCTACGTGCTCAAAAACGCCCACAACTTTGCAGGCCCGCTGTTTGCGGTGTCTTTGGTGGTGGTGTTTGTCACCTTCTTGAAAGACAACATGCCGCGCAAAGGCGACCTGAACTGGTTGCTCAAAGGCGGCGGTATTTTGAGTGGCCACGAGGTGCCCTCACACCGTTTCAACGCCGGTGAAAAACTGGTGTTCTGGGGCGGCGTGTTCTTCTTGGGCGCGGTGGTGGTGGCATCGGGCTTCGTGCTCGACAAAATTGTCCCTGGCTTGATTTACGAACGCGGCACCATGCAAGTGGCCCACATGATCCACGCCGTGGCCACGGTGTTGATGATGGCCATGTTCATGGGACACATCTACATCGGCACCATCGGCATGCAAGGTGCCTACCAAGCCATGAAAACTGGCTATGTGGATGAGACCTGGGCCAAAGAACACCATGAGCTTTGGTACAACGACATCCAAGCAGGCAAGATTCCTGCACAACGTACCCCCGAAACACCTGGCTCGACGGCGCAGGCTTGATCTCAGGAGAATATTTATGCACAACATGTTCATTGCTCTGGTCCTGGCGGGTCTGAGCGCAGGCGCATTGGCCAAACTGCCCGCACCAAGCGACGAAGCCAAAGCCAAGGCCGCAGAAGCAGCCGCCAAAACTGCCCACACTGCCAAGGCGGATGCGTACTTGCTGTGCAAGTCACAAGACAAAGTGGCGGCGCATGTGCAAAAGACCAACAAGTCCAAAGCCGGCAAGCCTGTGGCCACCGCCCCATGCGCCGATCCTGGCAAGTTTGTTTACACCCCACCTGATGCGGCGCCCGTCGCCGCAGCGCCGGGTGCTGCACCTGCTGCTGCCGCACCTGTCGCATCGGCCAAAAAATCCTAAATCCACCACAGCTTGGCTGTGCATCGGGCCGCACCTGTGGGTGGCGGCCCGTTTTGTTGTAGCCTGCATCCATGTCTGTTGCTTTGAACCTTCCCCACCTCACCCAAGCCCAAGCGCCCTTGACCCGCGAGGTCAGCGTGCTCAACGAGCACGGCGAGCGCAGCACCACCGCCATTCCGGCTGAGCGTGCGCTCACGGTCTACGTGGACAAACGTGAGATCGTCACCCTCATGACCTTGGGCGCGCACCCGGAGTTGCTGGTGCTGGGCTATTTGCGTAACCAGCGCTTGGTGGGCGCAGCACACGAGGTGGCGTCCATCACCGTGGACTGGGACGCGGGCGAGGACGGGGCCGGTGTGGCCGCTGTCAAAACCCACGCCGGCATTGCCGACATCCAAGCACGCACCGCACAACGCGTGGTGACCACCGGCTGCGGACAAGGCAGTGTGTTTGGTGATTGGATGGACGAGATCGACACCTTGGTGTTGCCCAGGGCACAGCTGAGCCAAGCCCGCTTGTATGCCATCGTGAATGCCATTCGCCTGCAAGAAAGTACCTACAAATCTGCCGGATCGGTGCACGGCTGTGCTTTGTTCGACGGTGAGACCTTGCAGGTGTTTGTGGAAGACGTGGGCCGCCACAACGCCATCGACACCATCGCCGGTTGGATGTGGATGCACGGCGTGGTGTCGGGGGTTGCGTCGAGCTTTTACACCACCGGCCGCTTGACCAGCGAGATGGTGATGAAGTCGGCCCAAATGGGCGTGCCCGTGGTGATCTCGCGCAGTGGCATCACGCAAATGGGCTACGACTTGGCCGAGCGTTTAGGCTTGTGCACCTTGGGGCGCGCCACCCACAAGCATTTCTTGGTCTACACCGCCACTGACCGTGTGCAGCTCGATCCCACTTTGGCGCAGCGCAGGGAGGTGGCATGAGTTCAACCCACACAACACACAGCGGCGCTTGGTGGTCGGTGGCTTGGCGCAATCTTTGGCGCGATGCCCGTGCCGGTGAGCTGCGCCTGTTGATGGTGGCCGTGGCCCTGGGGGTTGCCGCGCTGAGCTCGGTCAGTTTCTTGGCCGACCGCATGAATGCGGGCTTGCAGCGCGACGCGGGTCAGTTGCTCGGCGGTGACGCTGTGGTGGTGAGCGACACGCCCACGCCTGCGCACATCGTCACCTATGCCCGGGCCATGGGCCTGCAGGGTGTCACCACGCTGAGTTTTCCGACCATGGCGCGCGCCGATCAAGCACGAGGTGGCGAGAGCCGTTTGGTGGCCCTCAAAGCGGTGCAAGCAGGTTACCCCTTGCGTGGTCAACTCAAGGTCAGCCCAAGCTTGGCGCAGGCGCAAGCAGCCTTGTCCCAGGGTGTCATGGCCGGTGGCAACGGCCTTGCCAGTGCCGAGGTCGCCATCGCCTCAGACATTCCTGGCCCAGGTGAGGTGTGGGCAGAGGTGGGGGTGTTGGAGGCCTTGGGCCTCAACACCCAAGACCGTTTGATGTTGGGCAACAGCAGTTTGCGCATCACCCGTGTTCTGGTGCAAGAGCCCGACCGTGGGGCGGGCTTCATGAGCTTTGCGCCGCGTGTGCTGATGAACAGCGCCGACTTGGCCGCGACTGCCTTGGTGCAGCCCGCCAGCCGCATCACCTGGCGCTACGCGGTGGTGGGGCCCGTGGCGGCTGTTCAGCGCTTCAACGACTGGGCCACACAGGAATCTAAAAAGCCCGAGGTGCGCGGTGTGCGGGTGGAGTCTCTCGAAGCGGGGCGTCCAGAAATGCGCCAAACCCTCGACCGTGCAGGCAAATTCTTGAACTTGGTGGCTTTGTTGGCCGCCCTGCTCAGTGCGGTGGCCGTGGCCTTGTCCGCCCGCGCGTTTGCAGCACGTCACCTGGACGACTGCGCCATGCTGCGCGTCTTGGGTCAAAGCCAAAGAAACATCGCCTTGTCCTACGCTGCAGAGTTTGTTGGGGTCGGCGCGTTGGCCAGTGTCGTGGGCTTGGTGTTGGGCTATGGCGTGCATCTGCTGTTTGTGCGTTTGCTCACAGGTCTGGTGGACACTGCTTTGCCAGCGGCCAGTGTCTGGCCCGTGGTCTACGGCCTGGGCACCGGCTTGACCTTGCTGTTGGCCTTTGGCTTGCCGCCTGTGTTGCAGCTCGCCAGTGTGCCCGCCCTGCGCGTGATGCGTCGCGATGTGGGGCAACTCCAGGCCACCACGCTGTCGGTGTGGGCGCTGGGGCTGCTGGGCTTTGGCGTGTTGCTGGTGGTGGTCAGCCGCGACCTGAAGCTGGGCTTGATGGTGGTAGGTGGCTTTGCCGGTGCCGTCGCGGTGTTTGCGGGCATGGCGTGGCTGGCGGTGTGGTTGCTGCGGCGCCATGTGCGCGAGGGCAGTGCGCCACCTTGGCTGATGTTGGCCACGCGACAAATCAGCGCGCGACCCGTCTACGCCATGGTGCAGGTGAGTGCGCTGGCGGTGGGTTTGCTGGCTTTGGCCTTGTTGGTGTTGCTGCGCACCGACTTGGTCAACAGCTGGCGCAACGCCACACCGGCTGATGCGCCCAATCGCTTTGTCATCAACATCCAGCCCACCCAGGCGGAGGATTTTTTGCGCACCCTGCGCGATGCAGGTGTGGCCCAGTTGGATTGGTACCCCATGGTGCGCGGTCGCTTGGTGGCCATCAACCAACAAGGCGTGCTGCCTGAGCATTACAAAGAAGAACGCGCCCAGCGCTTGGTCGACCGCGAGTTCAACCTGTCGTACAGCCCCAGCGCACCGGCGCACAACACCATCGTGGCGGGCGCTTGGGTGCCGGAAGAGGCCGATGCCATGAGCGTGGAAGAAGGCATTGCCAAAACACTGGGCTTGAAGCTGGGAGACGTGTTGCGCTTTGACATGGCGGGTGTGTTGCACGAGGCACGCATCACTTCCATCCGGCGGGTTGACTGGACCTCGATGCGCGCCAACTTCTTTGTCATGTATCCGGTCAGCCGCATGGCCGATGTGCCCTTGACCTACATCGCAGCCTTTCGTGCCCCCGCGCCTCAGTGGCTGCCCGATGACACCCCTCGGGCAAGTTTTGACAACCAACTGGTGCGACGCTTTCCCAACGTGACCAATGTGGACATGGGCGCGACCTTGAACCAAGTGCAAGGCGTGCTGGACCAAGTGGTGCGGGCGGTGGAGTTTTTGTTTTTGTTCACCTTGGCCGCTGGTTTGGTGGTCTTGTTTGCCGCCGTCACCGCCACGCGTGAAGAGCGCGCCCGTGAGTACGCGGTGTTGCGCGCCTTGGGCGCTTCCAACCGCTTGCTGGCACAGGTGCAGCGGGCTGAGTTGGCCGGCGTGGGTGCCTTGGCCGGATTTTTAGCCGCCAGTGTGGCCATGGCCTTGGGCTGGGGCCTGGCGCGTTTTGCCTTTGAGTTCCATTGGAACCCCAGTCCGTGGGTTCCCTTTCTAGGCGCAGCGTCGGGCGCTTTGCTGGCACTGGCTGCAGGTTGGTGGGGCTTGCGCGATGTGTTGCGCCGACCGGTGGTGCAGACCCTGCGTCAAGCCAGCCTTTGAAGCCGAAGACAATACCGCCATGCACACCGATGACGAAGAACCCGTCGATCCGCTCAATACCCCGTTCGCACGGATGGGGGGCGAAGAACGCGTCAAAGCACTGACCGAGCGCTTTTACGACCTGATGGATTTAGAACCCAGCTACGCCGCCTTGCGTGCAGCGCACGGGCCTGACTTGACCAATGCACGCCAGCGTTTGTTCATGTTTTTGTGCGGCTGGTTAGGCGGCCCCAATTACTACATCGAACAACACGGGCACCCCCGCTTGCGCATGCGCCACATGCCGTTCGCCATTGGCATCCTAGAGCGCGACCAGTGGCTGGCGTGCATGGACCAAGCCATGGGTGAGACGGGTGTGCCCACCGACTTGCGCGAGCGCTTGAAAAACAGCTTCTTTCAAACCGCCGACTGGATGCGCAACCAGTCGGTCTGATGTGCTGTCGATGCGCTTGTGCTCGCGCTGACAAGCAGGTGCGCCGTGTGCTGCGCACCCGTGCCGTTGTGTGGGGTCAAGCGTTGCCAGGTGCCAGCAACACCACCAAAGCCCCTGCGCCGCCATCAGAAGGTTTGGCTTGCACAAAAGCCAGCACCTCATTTTTTTGCACCAACCAACGCTGCACTTTGGCTTTGAGCACCGGCTCTTTGCCCGGCGAGCCCAAGCCCTTGCCGTGCACCACACGCACACAACGCCAGCCCATGCGCTTGGCATCGCGAATGAATTGACCCAGCGCTGTGCGTGCCTCATCGCTGCGCAGGCCATGCAGGTCCAGCTGACCTTGGATGCTCCACTCGCCCTTGCGCAGCTTGCGCGTGATGTCGGTGCCTATGCCGGGACGTCTAAAACTCAGTTGATCGTCCACATCCAGCAGGGTGCTCACATCAAACTCGTCACTCATGCTCTCTACCAAGGCGGCTTGATCGTCCAGGTCTTGCTGGAGTGGCCGAGGCGTGGGGCGGTGGGGCTTCATGTGAACCCGCTCCTTGACCGGCAACGGTTTCACGGCCCCCACAGCGCGCACAAACAGGTTGCGTTCGGCCTCCGCGCGTTGCTCGGCTTCGCGGCGGGCCTGCTCAGCTGCAGCGGCGGCTTGTGCGGCGTCGTTCACCTGTTTGCGAATCGCGCCCAGGTCTTGCAAGGATTTGGATTTCACAACAAGCCCTCTTCGGCCATGGAGAGGTATTGCCCTTGGGCCACGATGATGTGGTCGCGCACGACCACGTCCACCAAAGCCAAGGCCTCGCACAAGGTACGGGTGAGGTGCAAGTCGGCCTGTGACGGTTTGACGCTGCCGCCCGGATGGTTGTGGGCCAAGACCACACCATCGGCTCCTAGGGCCAGCGCGGTCTTGGCCACCTCACGTGGATAGACCATGGTTTGCGACAGCGAGCCACGAAACATGGGCTGGTAAGACAACAAGCGGTTGTGCGCATCTAAAAACAACACAGCGAACACCTCGTGTTTGAGTTGGGCCAATTCAAGTTGGAGGTATTGTTTCACTGCTTGGGGTGAATTCATGACTGGGGTTTCGCTCAATTGTTGGGTCAAGGCACGCCGGGCAATCTCAAGCACGGCCACCAACTGGGCCCGTTTGGCCGTGCCGCCCATGCCTTTGCACGCTTTCAGGTCGGCGGCGCTGGCGTGGATCAGGCCGGCAAACCCATGGAAACGCTCTAACAATTCTTGCGCCAGTGCCAAGACGCTCTTGCCTTTCATGCCTGTGCGCAACAGCAGGGCCAACAACTCGGTGTCCGTCAAAGAAGCTGCGCCGTGGGCCAGCAATTTTTCGCGTGGACGCAGGGTCACGGGCAAGTCACGCATGTGCAGCGAGTCGGTCATGGAACACATCTCCTGGTGGGGTGCGGGAGGTTTCTACAATGGCGCGATGTCTGCCTCCCAATCTTTTGACCACCCTACCATCGGCCCCGGCTCGTTTTTAACTTTGCACTACCGGCTTTCTGGACCGCAGGGCGATGTCATCAACACCTTCACTGAAAAGCCCGCCACCTTGTCGCTGGGCTCTGGCGAGTTGTCTCCCGCGGTGGAGCAGCGCTTGATGGGATTGCCCGAGGGCGTTCGAACGACCTTTGAGCTGGCAGCTGGCGAAGCCTTTGGCGAGCGCAACCCCGAGATGCAGCAGTGGGTTCGCAAAAGCCTGCTCAAAGAGTTGGGCGATCCGCTGGAGCAATACGCGGTGGGTGATGTGGTGCAGTTCCCAGCGCCCAATGGGCAAGGCTCGTTTGCGGGTGCTGTGCAGCAAGTCAGCGCTGACGCGGTGTTGTTTGACTTCAACCACCCGCTGGCTGGTCAGCCTGTGACGTTTGAAGTGCACGTCATCGGCATCCTATGAGCACACTGCAAGACATCGTATTGGCCGAGCCACGTGGCTTTTGTGCGGGCGTGGACCGTGCGATCGAAATTGTCGATCGTGCCTTGCAAAAATTTGGCAGGCCCGTGTATGTGCGTCATGAAATCGTGCACAACACCTTTGTGGTGGAAGACCTCAAGCAGCGCGGCGCCATCTTCATCGAAGACTTGAACGATGTGCCAGCCGGCGCCACCTTGGTGTTCAGCGCGCATGGTGTGCCCAAGTCGGTCGAGCAAGAGGCCGAGCGACGTGGCTTTCGCGTCTTTGATGCCACCTGCCCGCTGGTGTCCAAGGTCCACGTCGAAGTGGCCAAGTTGCACAAAGAGGGCTACGAATTCATCATGATTGGCCACAAAGGTCACCCCGAAGTGGAAGGCACCATGGGCCAGTTGAGCCGTGGCATTTACTTGGTCGAAGACGTGGACGATGTGGCCCGCGTCCAGCCCAGCCAGACCGAGCGCTTGGCCGTGGTGACCCAAACCACCCTGAGCGTGGACGATGCGGCAGAGATCTCACGCGCGGTGATGGCACGCTTCCCCAATGTGCGCCCCCCCAAGCAGCAAGACATTTGTTACGCCACGCAAAACCGCCAAGATGCGGTCAAGCTCTTGAGCGCACAGGTGGACTTGGTCATCGTGGTCGGCAGCCCTAGCAGCTCCAACAGCAACCGCTTGCGCGATGTCGCGCAACGCTACGGCGCCGAGAGTTACATGGTCGACAACGCCGACGAATTGCAAGCGTCTTGGTTTGTTGGCAAAACCACCATTGGCTTGACCGCCGGTGCCTCAGCCCCCGACATCTTGGTGCAACAAGTCATTGCCCGCATCCGCGCTTTGGGGGCCGTGTCTGTGCGCGTTCTCGAAGGCGTGCAAGAAACCATCAAGTTTCCACTGCCCAAAGGCCTGAAGTAGCCCTCACTACAATGGCGGGATGCTAGACATCACCCTGCTTCGCCGCGATTTGCCCCAAGTCATCGCCCGGCTCGAAACCCGCAAAACCCCACAAGCTTTTCTGAATGTGGCGGCCTACCAAGCGCTTGAAAACGAGCGCAAGACGCTGCAAACCCGCACCGAGGAACTGCAGTCCAGCCGCAACAGCTTGTCCAAACAAATTGGGCAGCTCAAAGCCAAAGGCGACAACGCCGACGCGGTGATGGCCCAAGTCGCCGACCTCAAAGCCGAACTCGACAGTTCGGCTGTGCGTCTGGATGCCTTGCAAGCCGAATTGCAAACCATGTTGCTGGCCCTGCCCAACCTGCCGCACGAGAGTGTGCCCGTGGGTACTGACGAGCACGGCAATGTGGAGTTGCGCCGCTGGAGCCTCACCGGCACCGAGCCCACCCCCTTGGGTTTCACCCCCAAAGACCATGTCGATTTGGGCGAGCCCTTGGGGCTGGATTTTGAAATGGGCGTCAAACTTTCGGGCTCGCGCTTCACCGTGATGAAGGGGCCCATTGCCCGTCTGCACCGCGCCTTGGCGCAGTTCATGTTGGACGTGCAAACCCAAGAACATGGCTACACCGAGTGCTACACCCCCTACATCGTCAACGCCGAGAGCCTCCAAGGAACAGGCCAATTGCCTAAGTTTGAAGAGGACTTGTTCGCCGCCAAAAAGGGTGGTCAAGACGGCCAAGCCAGTGGTGAGAGCAACGCGCTGTATTTGATCCCCACCAGTGAAGTGCCTTTGACCAACTTTGTGCGCGACGTCATCGTGGCTGAGAGTGAGTTGCCCATCAAACTGACCGCCCACACCCCGTGCTTTCGCTCCGAGGCGGGCAGTGCAGGGCGCGACACCCGTGGACTGATTCGCCAGCACCAGTTTGACAAAGTGGAGATGGTGCAAATCGTTCACCCCGACCAAAGCTACGCAGCGTTGGAAGACATGACGCGCCATGCCGAAGCCATCTTGCAAAAACTCGGCTTGCCCTACCGTGTGATGGCCTTGTGTACCGGTGACATGGGCTTTGGCGCCAGCAAAACCCATGACTTGGAAGTGTGGTTGCCCGCGCAAAACACCTACCGCGAAATCAGCTCGGTGTCGAACTGCGAAACCTTTCAATCGCGTCGCTTGCAGGCGCGTTTTAAAAATGCGCAAGGCAAAAACGAATGGGTCCACACCTTGAACGGATCTGGTTTGGCCGTGGGCCGCACCTTGGTGGCAGTGCTTGAAAATCACCAACAAGCCGATGGCAGCATTCGCGTGCCAGAAGCACTTCGCCCTTACATGGGTGGCATCACGGAGTTGCGCGCATGAAACACACACTCATGGCTTGGTTGACGGTGGTAGGTTTGGTGGCGTGCAGCTCAACCGCGCCTTCGGTGAGCCTTGAGAACGGGCCTGACAGCACCACCGCACGACTGGGCGTGGACCAGCTGGGCCGCACGCCCTTGCCAGTGGGCAGCAAGATGCGTGGTCCTGAATCTTTGATTTTTGGCGTGGGTGACAACTGGATGGGCCGAGCCGTGCTCGAGTTGCCTACCGATGCGTCCACCAGTTACAACTTCTTTGCCGATCAGTTTCCACGGCAAGGCTGGAGCTTGGTGGCGGCTGTGCGTGGCAAAAAAAATCTGTTGGTGTTCACACGTGGTGACCGCTCAGCCACGATCGAGATGGACGAAGGCGGTTTGCTCAGCAACGTGGTGGCCCACATCACCATCAGCCCAACCGGAACAGCAGTCTCACAGCCCGCAGCGGTTCAACCCTTGCCCGCATTGGCCCCGAAGCGCCCCTGATAGAATGTGCCCATCGACAGACGACACCGATTCAGGAGAAGTGGCAGAGTGGTCGAATGTACTTGACTCGAAATCAAGCGTAGGGGCGACCCTACCGAGGGTTCGAATCCCTCCTTCTCCGCCAG
>CANCUP010000044.1 GCA_947381325.1 Comamonadaceae bacterium | reverse complement strand
GCAATGATCTTGCCGCGCAAGGGGCCCACGCTGACAAAGGTACCTGTGGAGAGCTTGAAGTCTTCGGCGATGCGGCCATCAAAGCGCAGACCTTGGTGCACGTCGCTGGGGTCGATCCAGGTGACGGCGTCGCCGGTGCAAAAAAAGCCTTCGTCGTCAAAGTGTTCGCGGGTTTCTTCAGGCGCGCGCCAGTAGCCGGGCGTGATGTTGGGGCCTTTGTAGCGCACCTCCACCTTGTCGCTGTTGGGCACGAGTTTGAGCTCCAAGCCCGGGGTAGGCACCCCTAAGTCGCCTGACTTGACGCGCGGGCTGGTGACGAAGATCGCAAACGGGCCGGACTCGGTCATGCCCAGGCCCGTGCTCATCACAATGCGTTCGCCAATTTCGCGCTCTTGGCTCTCGAACAGGCTGTCCCAAATGGGTTGCGCCAGCGCGGCACCGGCGTAGAAAAACATCTGCACGCGTGAGAGCAGGTTTTTGCGCAAGGCGTCGTCGGTGGTCATGGCGTTGGCAATCGCCTCAAAGCCGGTGGGCACGTTGAAGTAGACCGTGGGCGCGATCTCGCGCAGGTTGCGCAAGGTCTCGGCCATCAAGGCCGGGGTGGGTTTGCCGTCGTCGATGTAGAGCGTGCCGCCGTTGTAGATCACCATGCCAAAGTTGTGGTTGCCACCAAAGGTGTGGTTCCAGGGCAGCCAGTCCACCAGCACCGGGGGCGAGGCCGCGAGCACCGGCATGGATTGGCCCATTTGCTGTTGGTTGGCACACCACATGCGCTGGGTGTTGATGACCGCTTTGGGCAGCTTGGTCGAACCCGAGGTGAACAAGAACTTGACGATGGTGTCCGGCCCGGTGGCGGCCATGGCCGCGTCCACCGCAGGGGTGTCGGGGGTGTTCGCCAAGTCAGCAAAGGCGGTGCTGGCGCGTCCGTCTAAGCTGCCTTGGTGCAGCACCACTTCCACGTCAGCCCCCACGGCGGTTTGAATGGCTTTGCCATAACGCTTGGCGTCTGAGGCAAACACCAAGCCCGGCGTGAGGGTGGTGAGGATGTGGCGCAGCTTGTCGTAGTCTTGGCTGATGGTGGAGTAAGCCGGTGAGGCCGGGCAATACGGCACACCGGCCAGCATGCAGCCCAGCGCCAATTGGGCGTGCTCTAAATCGTTCTCCGACAAGATGACCACCGGGCGCTCGGCATTGAGCCCCCGGTTGATCAGGCTTTGTGCAATGCGGCGGGCGCTGGCCAGGGCTTGGGCAAAGCTGATGTGCTGCCAGTCGCCGGTGCTGCCGTCGGCATTTTTGTGGCGGCGGGCAAACAGGGTGCGCTCGGGCGCATGCTCGGCCCAATGCACCAAGCGGTCGGTCATGCGCAGGGCGTAAGGCGTCAAGTCTTGGTCGGCCCGCATGTAGCGCGTGCCTGCGGTGCCTTCGCGCATCTGGACGCGCGTCACCCCAAACTTCATCTCGCGAAACTTTGCTGTCATCGGTGTCTCCAGTGTGTGTGCCGGGGGCGGGCTGCTTGAGGCCGCGCCGTTCTCATGCGCCGTTTTCGTGCAGGGCCTTAGCTTTTTTGCACCTTGCCTGCGCGACCTTCCAAAAAGTCGCGCACACGTTGCTTGGCTTCTGGGGCGGACTGGGCGATGGAGGACATCAAGGCCTCGGTCAAAAAGCCTTGGTCGGCGGGCTGCTCGGCAATGCGGGGCAGGGCGTGCATCAGGGCGTAGTTGGTCAACGGGGCGTTGGTGGCAATGCGCTGGGCCAGCTCCAATGCTTTGTCAAACGCGCCACCGGTGGGCACCAAATACTGGGCCAAGCCAATGCGCTCACCATCGACGGCGTTGTAGACACGACCGGTGAGCATCATGTCGGTCATGCGGGCCACGCCAATCAGGCGTGGGATGCGCACCGAGCCGCCGCCACCGACAAAAATGCCGCGCGAACCTTCGGGCAGGGCGTAGAAGGTGGATTCGTCAGCCACCCGGATGTGGCAGGCACTGGCCAGCTCCAAGCCACCGCCCACCACCGCGCCGTGCAAGGCCGCCACCACGGGCACCGGGCCGTATTGCAGGCGCTCCAGCGCCACGTGCCACGAGCGTGAGTGGTGCATGCCTTGGCCGGCGTCGCGTTCTTTGATTTCGCTCAGGTCCAGACCGGCGCAGAAGTGTTCGCCGTCACCGTCGATCACGGCAGCGCCTGCGTGCTCGGGCAGGTTTTCGAAAATTTTGCGGATCGAGGCCACCAGGCTGTCGCTCAAGGCATTGCGCTTGGTGGGGCGCGTGAGGCGAATCACGGCGATGTTGTCGCGCATCTCGAAATGGATGTCTGGCGTGCTCAGGTTCATGGTGAAAGACTTTCGTGGCCGGGGGCGGGTTTGTTGGGTTGCATTTCTGCAGCGTTTGAATTATGGTTATGAAAGATAACTAAATAATCCGGACTTACCCTAGTCCACATCCGACCCACTGACCCAGGAGATTGCTTCGCATGGACTACAAAAACCTCATCGCCATTGACATCCACACCCATGCCGAGGTGAGCTGTCGCAACCCGTTTGACAACTATGGCGAGGAGTACGACCGCGCTGCCGACAAGTTTTTTGGCAGCGACCGCCGTCCCACCATCGACGAGACGGTGGCCTACTACCGTGACAAGAAGATCGGCCTGGTGATGTTCACGGTCGACAGCGAGTCGCAACTGGGGCGTCGCCGTATCCCGAACGAAGAGATTGCCGACGCGGCCAAGGCCAACAGCGACATGATGATTGCTTTTGCCAGCATCGACCCGCACAAGGGCAAGATGGGCGCGCGTGAAGCCGAGCGTCTGATTCAAGAAGACGGCATCAAGGGCTTCAAGTTTCACCCCACGGTGCAGGGCTACCACCCTTACGACAAGATGGCGTGGCCGATTTACGAGGTGATCAACCATTACAAGCTGCCGGCGATTTTTCACACCGGCCACAGCGGCATTGGCAGTGGCATGCGCTGCGGTGGCGGCTTGCGTTTGGCCTACAGCAACCCGATGCACTTGGACGATGTGGCCATTGACTGGCCGGACATGCAAATCGTGATGGCGCACCCGAGCTTTCCGTGGCAAGACGAGGCGCTCAGCGTGGCCACGCACAAGCCCAATGTGTGGATCGATTTGTCGGGCTGGAGCCCCAAGTACTTTCCAAAGCAACTGGTGCAGTACGCCAACACGCTGCTCAAAGACCGCGTGCTGTTTGGCAGCGATTACCCCTTGATCACGCCCGAGCGCTGGATGAAAGACTTTGAGGTGGCCGGCTTCAAGCCTGAGGTGATGCCTGGCATCTTGAAAGACAACGCGGTGCGCTTGTTGGGATTAGACAAAGCCGCTTGAAGCACGCAAGGTGCTGGGGCTGATCCAGCACAATCGGGGCCATGCTGAATATTTTGACCATCACGGCCCCGATTTACCTCGCCATTGGCACCGGTTACGTCGCCACCCGCAGCGGTTTTTTCAGCAAACCCGACATGCATGTGTTGGGCCGTTTTGTGTTGAACTTTGCCTTGCCCGCCATGCTGTTCAACGCCTTGTCGCAGCGCGACTTTCAAGACGTGTTGCACCCGAGTTATTTGCTGGCCTACACCGTGGGTTCGCTGTTGGCCTATGCGATTGGCTTTGCCATTTGGCGCTATGGGCGCCGCCAAGAGCTCACCCTGAGTGCCCTGGTGGCCATGGGCGTGAGCTGCTCCAACAGCGGCTATGTGGGCTACCCGATCTTGTTGCAAATCTTGGGGCCAGTGGCGGGCGTGGGCATGGCGCTGACGGTGTTGATCGAGAACCTGGTCATCATTCCCTTGGGGCTTGCCTTGGCCGACAGCGGCGAATCTGAGCACGCGTCCTGGCAGCACACGGTGCTGGAGAGTTTCAAGCGTTTGCTCAAAATCCCCATGCTGTGGGGCATCGTGGGCGGCTTTGTGTTTTCGATGATGGGCTGGCAGTTGCCAGCCTTTTTGGTGAAAACTGTCAACTTGTTTGCCGTGGCGTGCGCCGGCATCGCCTTGTTTGTCAATGGGGGCTCGCTGGTGGGCATGCAGGTCAAAGGCCAGATGCAGGCGGTGGGCTGGATTGCCGCTTCCAAATTGGTGCTGCACCCGCTGTTGGTGGGCGCCATGCTGTGGGTGGTGGGCCCGATGGACGCGACCTTGCAGATCTCCGGGGTGTTGTTGGCCAGCATGCCGATGATGGGTATTTTTCCCTTGCTGGCCCAGCGCCACGGTCAAGAAGGCTTTTGTGCCGCCGCCTTGTTGGTGACCACGGTGGCCTCGTTTTTCACCATCAGTGCTTTGCTGTGGGGCATGAGCCAGGTGCCGGGTTGGCATTTGGGTGCTGGTTGAAGAAACCGCAGCGTGTGTATGACACCCTCTCTAGAGATTCAAGAGTCTGAGGTTGAGCTGACCGCTGTGCGCGCCCAAGGCGCGGGCGGGCAACACGTCAACAAGGTGTCGAGTGCCATCCACCTGCGCTTTGACATCGGGGCGTCGTCATTGCCCGACGGCGTGAAAGCGCGCTTGCTGGCGCTGCGCGACAGCCGCATCACGCGCGAGGGGGTGCTGGTGATCAAAGCGCAAGAACACCGCAGCCAAGACATGAACCGGGTGGAGGCCTTGGCGCGTTTGATCGAGCTGGTCAACAGTGTGGCGGTGCCCCCCAAGGTGCGCCGCCCGACAAAGCCCACCTTCGGCTCCAAGCAACGGCGCTTGGAGTCTAAAAAGAAAACGGCCCAAACCAAGGCCGGGCGCAGTCGTGTGCAGGGTTTATAGCGACCAGCTTTGGTGCATGGACTCGCGTGACAACAAGGGCGCAGCAGCCTCTGCCAGCGCGGGGTAGGTGTCGCGCCACGCCAGTTCGGGGTAACGCAGGTCCACGTACCACAAGGCGCAGCCGATGGTGAGCAAGCCCAGGTGGAAGTCTTTGGCGAACAACTCAGGATGGCGGTTGAGGTGGTCCAGCGAGGTGTGGATGGCCTCGAGTTTGCCTTTCACCCAATCGGGCCAGTGCAACTCTTGGGGACGCACATGGCGCTCATAGCGCGCCAACAAAGCCGCGTCCAAGATGCCGTCGCCCAGGGCTTGCAGCGTCAGCGCTTCCCAACGCGGCGCGCCCTCTGCGGGCAGCAAGCGACCATGGCCGAGGGCATTGAGGTATTCGCAAATCACGCGGCTGTCAAACAAAGCTTGGCCGTCATCGGTGATGAAGGTGGGCACCTTGCCCAAGGGGTTGTGGGCGACCAATTTTTTGTCGCGGGTGACGGGATGGGCATTGGCGGGCAGCAGCTCGATCAAGTCGGTCAATCCCAATTCATAAGCGGTGACCATGCACTTGCGCACATACGGAGAGGTGGGTGAGAAATAAATTTGCATGCCTCAGTATTTCCCATCTGCCTGTGGCCACGTGTCACCTATCAGACGCCAAGGTCTCCGTGGCTGTCTCCATAATGGTTCAAAGACCCGGGCTTGCAACACAGAGGTTCTAACCACAACAGGAGACAGCGCATGCATGCATTCAGTTTCTTCAAGCGTTGCGTTTTGACGCTGGGCTTGGTGTTCCCACTTTTGGGCTTGGCACAAAACTGGCCGAACAAGCCCATCAAATGGATCATCCCCTACCCACCGGGTGGCATCACCGACAGTGCCACGCGCATGGTGTTGCAAAAAGTCCAAGAGCAAACCGGTTGGACCATCGTGGTCGAGAACAAGCCCGGCGCCAACTCGATCTTGGGCGCTGACTTTGTGGCCCGCTCGGCGCCCGATGGCTACACGTTTTTGACGGTGATCGGCGCGCATGCCGCCAATGCCACCCTGTATGCGGGCCGCTTGCCCTATGACGTGGTCAAGAGTTTTGCGCCGGTCTCGCTGGTGGGTGTGGCGCCGTTGTTGATGACGGTCAACAACAACCTGCCTGTCAAAGATGTGAAGGAGTTGATTGCCTACACCAAGGCCAACCCGGGCAAGGTCTCGTTTGGCTCATCGGGTGTCGGGGCCGCTGCCCACTTGACGCAAGAGTTGTTCAAGCAAGTCTCGGGGGCGGACATGGTGCATGTGCCTTACAAAGGCACGGCACCGGCTTTGAACGACTTGATGGGCGGCAGCTTGCAGATCTTGACCGACACCCCCAGCGCCTTGATGCCTCATGCGCGCAGCGGCAAGATCAAGGCGATGGCGGTTTTTTCTGCCAAGCGGTTGCCCGGACTGGCCGATGTGCCGACCATCACAGAGGCAGGAGGCCCAGCGATTGAAGGCTCAACCTGGGTGCTGTTTCTGGCTCCCTCGGCCACGCCCCGCGACATCGTCAACCGCTTGTCGGCTGAGACGGCCAAAGCCATCCACACCCCAGAGATGAGGGCGCGGTTTGAGAGTTTGGGCATTGAGTCAGGGGGCACCACGCCGGAGCAATCGGCCAAATTTTTGGACGATGAAATTGCCAAGTGGGCCAAGGTGATTGCCGCCGCAGGCGTGAAGGCCGAGTGACGGGAGCGCGTGTGAATTTGTTTGACTTGCAAGGCCAAGTGGCCATCGTCACGGGCTCATCGCGGGGCATTGGGCGCGCCATTGCCGAGCGCTTGGCCGAGCATGGCGCGCGGGTGGTGATCTCGTCGCGCAAAGCCGCTGCCTGTGCCGAGGTGGTGGACGCCATCGTCGCACAGCATGGCGCTGGCCGGGCCATCGCCGTGCCAGCCAATATTTCATCCAAGGACGACTTGGTGAATTTGGTGGCCGAGACACGCCGTCAGTTTGGGCGCATTGACGTGCTGGTGTGCAACGCCGCGAGCAACCCGTATTACGGGCCTCAGGCCGGTATTGCCGACGCGCAATTTCGCAAAATTTTGGACAACAACATCGTCTCCAACCACTGGTTGATTGCCGAGGTGGCGCCTCACATGACGGCGCAGCGCTCGGGCTCGATCATCCTCGTCTCGTCCATTGGTGGGTTGCGCGGCTCGCCTGTGATTGGCGCTTACTGCATCAGCAAGGCGGCCGACATGCAATTGGCGCGTAATTTGGCGGTGGAGTATGGCCCGCACAACGTGCGGGTCAACTGCATAGCGCCTGGCTTGATCCAAACCGACTTTGCGCGCGCCTTGTGGGAAGACCCCGCCATGCTGCAGCAGCGCATGACCACCACGCCGTTGCGGCGCATGGGTCAGCCCGATGAAATTGCGGGAGCGGCGGTGTTTTTGGCCTCACAAGCGGGCTCGTATGTGACTGGCCAAAGCTTGGTGGTGGATGGTGGCGTGACGATTTAGGCCTGACGCAATCCACAGGCGTGGCGGATGAAGTTGCCTGCATCTGACTCAGAGACAAGACCTCATGGGGGACTGAGGAATTCAGGCAGGCGTGCCAAAATGTGTGAGCGCCGCTTAATTTGCCCACTCAGAGCCCCTTGCCATGACCGACTCCACCTTGCCTGCCTTGCCCGATCATTTGTCGATAGACCCGCGCAGTCCCCACCACGTGGCCGCTGTGTTTGCGCATGACATCGGGATCCGTTTCAACGACAAAGACCGCTCGGATGTGGAGGAGTACTGCATCAGCGAGGGCTGGATCAAAGTGCCAGCCGCCAAAACCTTAGACCGCAAAGGCCGCCCCTTGTTGATCAAGCTCAAAGGGCGTGTCGAGGTTTTCTACCGTTGACCCTGGATGTGAAGGCCATCGCCATGCCCGGTCTTGCCCGCAGCACTGATGCCTCTTTCTTGTTTTCAGGCAAGGCTTGGGTGTGTCTGGCAGGGGTTGGACTGGTGCTGACAGTCCCTGCGCTGGGGGCCGATCTGGGCCACGGCGTGAAGGCCTCTTTCAGTGGGGTCGCCACTTTGGGCTCCACCCTGCGCACCGAAGACCCCAGTCCCGGCCTTTTAGGGGGAGCGTCTGCTGCGCGGGTGCCGGGAACCCCCGCTGGGCAATTGACCCCAAGCTCCAGCGCGGGCGCCAGTGATTTGAATTTTTCAGCCGGACGGCCTGTCTCCACGGTACTCAAGGCCATGGCAGGTTTGGACGTGCATCAGGGCAACACCGGTGTGTTCATCCGGGCTCACGCATGGCACGACGCCACGCTCAAAAACAGCGATGCCGCATATGGCAATTTCCCCAATGGGTTTGCGCAAAACGTGCCTTTGAGTGACGCAGGCATGGCGCCGCAGGCGCAATTTGCCAACCTCCAGACGATGGATGTGTACGGCTACACCCGACTTGATGTGGGCGCAGCATCGGAATTGGCCTTGAGACTGGGTCGTCAGTATGTGACTTGGGGCAACGCGCGATTCATCGGGGGGGGCATCCATGTCATCAACCCCAGCAACGCCGCTGCGGCCACCAGGCCTGGCGCCACGGTGGAGGAGTCGCGTTTGCCGGTTGGGATGTTGTATGGCAGTTTGCAAACCAGCGACGCCTCCAGATGGGACGGTTTTGTTCAATACGAATCGCGCACCCAAGTGCTGCCAGGCTGTGGCACTTTTTACGCACAAGCCAACTATGCAGCCACGGGATGTGGCTATGTCAACGCCTCCGGCCTGAGCGATTCGGTGGGGCTTGCTTCGGGGCGCTACATCCACCGAGCGGACGATGTCGCGCTGGCCAGCAGCGGGCAGTTTGGCTTGTCTTGGATGCTCGCGCCCGTCGATGCGACCACCAGCCTGCGTCTGTACGCCATGCGCTACCACAGCCGCGCACCCAGCATTCGGGTCAACAATGCCACCTTTGCCACGGGGTTGGACGCCACCACGGCGGCCATGGTTCAGCGTTTGACAGGGCCCGCAGGCGCCAGTTATGCCCTGCTCTATCCGGAGGCGATCAAGCTTGTGGGGGCCAGTTTTGAGACCAAACTGGGGCCCGCCAGCCAACTCTATGGTGAGCTGGCCTACCGACCCAACCAGCCCGTGAACTTGAACGCCACCGACATGATCACCGGATTTTTGGTGCGTGCGCCCAATTCGGTGCTGAACTTGGCCAAAGGTGTCAATGCGATTGGCTTGGGGGGGGGCTTTGACGGCTACGACCGCTTCAAGGTGACAACCGCCATGCTAGGCGGGGTTCAGGTTTTTCCAAAGACCCTGGGGGCTGAGCGTGTGGTGGCGACGGCTGAGCTCGGGCTCAGCCATGTGGCAGGACTGCCCAGCCTTGGTACGCTGCGTTACGGTCGCTCGGATGACTTTGGCGGTGCGGCCTACACCGGCGGTGGGGCTTGTTCTGATTCCAGCATTGCCCAAAAAGCCTGTGCGCAAGATGGCTTTGTCACTGCCATGGCTTGGGGCTACCGCATGCAATTGTCGGCCTCCTACAGCGAAGCGGCTTGGGGTGCGGCGTGGACACCCATGCTGTACCTGGCGCACGATGTATCGGGTTACTCGCATGACGGCACCTTCTTGGAGGGACGCCGTGTGGTTCGCCCCGGCGTGCGTGCGCAGTGGCGAGAGGGCTATTTTGCGGAGATGCATTACCTGCGGACCTGGGGTGGGGCTTACAACACGCAGGTCGATCGCGACACCATGACGCTGTTTGCAGGCCTGCGGTTTTGACCGCAGGTTGCAGGCTTCAGCAGTACTGCTCGGTGGGGACGTAGCTCATGGCGTGCAACGCGCTGTCCATGGGCAGGTAAGGGCTTGAACCTGGCGATGGAGTTGCCCCAGCTTGCATGTGCAAGGTGTGGGCCGACTGCATGATCTCTTGAACGATTTGCGCCGCGCTCCAGCCTGACTGTGTGGACGCCAACACGGCAACTTCGGCCGCCACCCAGGGCGCGGCCATGGAGGTGCCATTCCAGTCATGGGTGCTGCCATCGAGATCGGTCGCCGTGATGCCAACGCCCAAGGCATCCACAAAGTTGTAGGCCGTGCTGCCACCGCTGTGGTTTGAAAACGGTGCCAGCGCATAGCCATCGTTCACCCACTGGCTCGCGCCGACAGCGATCACGTCAGGCATGTTCTTGGCATAAGCAGCAGGAAATTCAGGCATCACGGTGCCTTGATTGCCCGCCGCTGCCACCACCACCACGCCATGGTCGCTGGCATATTGCAGGGCGTTTTGCAGAGATTGATTCGGCAGAGTTTGCCCCAGTGACAAGTTGATGACTTGTGCGCCATGGTCCACGGCATACACCATCGCGTCGCTAATGTCTGTGTGAGAGCCGGTTCCGTCGGCGCCCAAGGCTTTCAAGACCATCAGTTCGGCGCCAAAAGCCCCGCCTTGGATGCCAATGCCCGCGTCTGAGCTGGCGACCAATTCAGCTGCGGTCACCGTGCCGTGCCCGTTGTCGTCTTGAATGTTGGTGTTGTGCTCGATGAAGTTCTTGCTGTAGGCGCTCAGTTTGATGTCTTGCATGAGGCGGGTGTTGCTCAGGTCAATGCCCGTGTCAATGTCGGCGATCACAATGCCTTGGCCCGTGAAGCCACCAGTCCAGGCCTTTTGAAACCCCATCGATTGCAAATACCAAGGGGCGGGGCCAGACGCTTGTTCAGCGCTGGACTGCCCTGTTTGACCCAGCATGTGTTCCAAGGCGCTCGAGACATCGGCTTGGCCCCAGCCACTGACGTTGTTCCAGTGCACGGACGAGCTGGCAACAGCGGTCCATCCGCTCGGGTTGATTTGCACGCTCATGTGAGGCAGGTTGTCCACGCGGGCCTCATGCAGGTGTGTGGCGCTTGCAGGGTCTGTGGGTGTGACAGGGGCGAAGGAGTGATGTTCGGTGGCTGCAAGGGGCTCATCTTCGACGCTGGGGCGAACTTCTGCTGTCTGATGCGCAGCTGAGTCAGGGGCGACGAGATGGCGCGATGAAGAGGGCGCCAGCACCGTCTCGAGCGAGTACATGCTGTCTTCAAAGATAAAGGCGGTGTGTGGGCTCACACGGGTTGCATTGGAGGACGGCGCAGCAGAAGCAGTTGTCTCATAGTGGTAGATGCTTTCCACCTCATCGCTGGACGCTTGCATGAACTGCGCCAAGAAATCATCCGCCACCATGGGGACCACGGCAGGTGCCTCCATCAACTGCAGGGCAGTCATGAGGTTGCTGGTTTCTTGCTGTTTCTGATTGAAGTTGCTGTTTGACATGATGGTTCTTGCCCTGTCCATGAGCTTGTTTCATGGGTATGGAAAGCAAGATGTGAACCATCTAATTTATGAATTCTTTTAAATTCATAAAGACTTATTTTTGAATTTAAAAATATTCAAATCGAGGTGTTTTTGACAGCGCTGGGTCTGCCTCGACAGCGACAGCTAGGCTGAACTTTTGACAGGGTGAGATGCGGGCCATGCCTTGGCCGCGAAGCGCGATGTGTGTGGGCGATATAGGGGGCTCAGAGCCACCCCTTTGGGGAGATCTTGTCGCAAAGACGAGGGGGTGACGAGCCTTGACCCCAGCACTGGCTCCACAGTTAGGGCTGCTTGGTTCCCCACCTGACCCGGTTGGCCGCTTCACCATGTGGGAAGGCCCGTCACCCGCGATTGTAGTCACATGCCCATGTGGTGACCCTTAGAATCGCCGGCTTATGTCTTACCTCGTGCTCGCCCGCAAGTACCGCCCCAAAACCTTCACCGAGATGGTGGGGCAAGAGCATGTGGTGCAGGCACTCACCAATGCCCTGACGACCCAACGCTTGCACCATGCCTACTTGTTCACGGGCACTCGGGGCGTGGGCAAGACCACGGTGTCTCGGGTGCTGGCCAAATCGCTCAACTGCCAAGGGGTGGACGGCTCAGGAGGTATCACGGCCGAGCCATGTGGCGTGTGCCAAGCCTGCACCGACATCGATGCGGGCCGTTTTGTGGACTACACCGAGTTGGATGCCGCTTCCAACCGAGGCGTGGACGAGGTGCAGTCGCTGCTCGAGCAGGCGGTTTACAAGCCGGTGCAAGGGCGCTTCAAGGTCTTCATGATCGACGAGGTGCACATGCTCACCAACACCGCCTTCAATGCGATGTTGAAAACGCTGGAAGAGCCGCCTGAGTATTTGAAGTTTGTGCTGGCCACCACCGATCCGCAAAAAGTGCCGGTCACGGTGTTGTCGCGCTGTTTGCAGTTCAACCTGCGGCCGATGGCGCCCGAGACTGTGCTGGAGCATTTGGGCCATGTGCTGGCGCAAGAACACATTGCCTCAGAACCCCAAGCCTTGCGTTTGCTGGCGCGCGCCGCACGCGGCTCGATGCGCGATGCGCTGAGCCTGACCGACCAAGCCATTGCTTATGGCGGTGGCCAATTGCAAGAGGCAGCGGTGCGCCAAATGCTGGGAAGTGCCGATCGCAGCCATGTGTTTCGTTTGATCGAGGCTTTGGCCCACGGCGATGGCCAATCGGTGGTCGAGACCTCAGAGGCCTTGCGTGTCCAAGGCCTGAGCGCTGCGGCCACCCTCGAAGACATGACCCAGGTGCTGCAGCGCATGGCGGTGTTGCAAGCCGTGCCCAGCATGGCCGCGTCTGACCCAGACCCCGAGGCGCAAGATTTGGCCCGTCTCGCGCAGCAGCTGCCGGCCGACGAAACCCAATTGCTCTACAGCCTGTGTTTGCATGGTCGCCAAGAGTTGGGCCTGGCGCCTGACGAATACGCGGCCATGACCATGGTGTTGTTGCGGCTGTTGGCCTTCAAGCCGGCTGCCGAGACACACGCCAGCGCGACGGCTGAAAAAAAAACTCCAATTGAGCCCCGCGTTGCGCTGACCCCCCCGTCTGTGCGCGTGACTGCGCCTGCGGCGGCACCTGCCGTGGCTGCGCCAGCGCCTGTGCGCCCGGCCCAGCTTGAACAACCAGTTAGGACGGTGGCGCCTCAGCCATCCGGCCAGCAACTGCCTGTGCGCGAGCTGCCGCAACGCACCGCCCATGTGCCGGCTTCCTCAGCGGCTTTAGCGCCTGTCGTGGCACCGCCCCATGACACGGGCTTGGTGGCCGTGCCCGTGCGCCAGCAACCCGAACCCAGCCCTGGCTTGGACCGAGCACCCGCAACACAGACCGACGCCGTGGTGGTGATTCCCACACCTGAAGGCGAGTTCTGGCATGCCCTGGTGAGCCAGATGGTGACTGCAGAGACCATCAACGCCTTGGTGCGCGAGCTGGCCTTGCAGTCGCAGTTGGTGGCCCGCGACACCGACACCTGGATGCTGCGGGTTGAGCGCGAGTCGCTCAACAGCAGCACCAGCCGTGAACGTTTGCAGCAGGCCTTGGCCAGCGCCGGTCATGCGGTGCGTTTGACGGTGGAGGTCGGCCGCGTGCAAGACAGCCCGGCCAAGCGCAATGCCGTGGCAGCTGCCGAGCGGCAACTCGCGGCCGAGGCCACCATCCTCAATGATCCCTATGTGCAAGGCTTGATGCGAGACTATGGGGCACGCATCGTGCCCGGCAGCATCCAGCCCCTGTGATTTTTTTGAAGCTCTCTCCGAAGGAAAACCATGTTCAACAAAGGACAACTCTCTGGCTTGATGAAGCAAGCCCAAGCCATGCAAGACAACCTCAAAAAGGCCCAAGAAGAATTGGCCCACATGGAGGTGACGGGTGAATCGGGCTCGGGCATGGTGAAGGTGCTGATGACCTGCAAGCACGAAGTCCGACGCATCACGATCGATCCGAGCTTGTTGGCCGACGACAAAGACATGCTGGAAGACTTGGTGGCCGCAGCCTTCAACGATGCCGTGCGCAAAGCCGCTGAGACCAGCGAGGCCAAGATGAGCAAGCTCACTGCGGGTTTGCCCCCCGGTCTGAAGATGCCGTTTTAATGGCTGACCTGTCTGTGCTGGAAGGCCTGATTCAGGCCTTGCGACGTTTGCCTGGGGTGGGCGTGAAGTCGGCCTCGCGCATGGCTTACCACTTGTTGCAGCATGACCGCGAAGGGGCCGAGCTGCTGTCGCAGGCCCTGCACCAAGCCGCGGCAGCCGTGCAGCATTGCGAGCGTTGCTACACCTTCACCACCCAAGCGGTGTGTGACACCTGTTTGGACGAATCCCGTGACGCCTCGCGTTTGTGTGTGGTCGAAACCCCGGCCGACCAGTCGGCAGTGGAACGCACAGCGGCCTACAAAGGCCTGTATTTTGTGTTGATGGGTCGCATCAGCCCACTCGACGGCATTGGCCCGAAAGACATTGGCTTGCAAAAACTGATGGAACGCGCCAGCGATGGCGTGGTGAGCGAGGTGATCTTGGCCACCAACTTCACCGCCGAAGGTGAGGCCACAGCCCACGTGCTGGGCGAGGCATTGAAGCGCAGAGGGGTACAAGTCACCCGCCTGGCGCGCGGTGTACCCGTGGGCAGTGAGCTGGAGTATGTGGATTTGGGCACCATTGCGCATGCTTTGGTGGACCGCCGCATCGCTTGAGGGACACCTCACTGATGGCTGGTGCTGGGGATGACCTGGCAAGTCCAAGGGGTGCCAGGTGAGCCAATCACTTTTTCGCCAAGCGGACGTCGTGGTTTTGTTTTTTCTTGCCAACCATGGTTTTGTCGCTCGACTTGCCCGCCATCTTTTTGCCTGCTGATTTGCCTGCAACGTAGAGCACCAAGGATTGACCAGCTTTGAGGTTGGCGCTCTCTGGCAATTTGTTCCATTCCGCCAATTGTTCTGGTTTGACGTTGTGACGCTTGGCCAAACTGCTCATCGTGTCTTGCTTGCCCGCTTTGACGGTGATGCGTTTGAGGGACTGTTCGGGGGACAAGTCCAAGCGACCGTTGTCGGCGAGACCCGCCGCCACATCGGCGCCGACCTGCGCTGAGCGTGGCACCAGCAAGGCCGAGCCTGCTTTGATCACCATGCGCGGTGGGATGCTGTTGACGGCACGAAAGTCAGTCTCGCTCATGCCCGCGCGCTTGGCTGCGTCCGAGACTTTCATGGTGCTGGGTGCCACCCACGCCGTCCACGTGGCCATGCGATCCAAGGAAGAGGATTCGTAATTGCGCTGGAATACTTCGGCGTTGTCCCAAGGCAGCAAGATGCTGGGAATGCCTGCCGCCAGCAACACCGGACGGTGCGCCGACGGGTTGAGGGCTTTGAAGTCATCGACCGAAATTTCTGCCAACTTGGCGGCCACATTGACGTCCATGTCGCGTGGCAGCGGCACGCTTTGAAAATACGGGTGGTTGGGAATGTTGGGCAAGTTCACGCTGTAGGTGGAGGGGGTGCCCACAATGTTTTTCATGGCCTGAAACTTGGGCACGTACAGGCGTGTTTCCATCGGCATGTTCAAGTCGGTGTAGCCCGTGGGCAGGCCAGCGCGCTGGTTGCGCGCAATCGCTTTGCCCACATTGCCTTCGCCCCAGTTGTAAGCGGCCAAGGCCAGATGCCAATCGCCAAACATGCCGTACAAGCGTTGCAAATAGTCCAGGGCCGCACGGGTAGAGGCTTGCACGTCGCGACGGTCATCACGGAAAGCGTTTTGTTTGAGGTCGAAACTTTTTCCTGTGGCGGGCATGAATTGCCACATGCCGCTGGCGCGCGCACTGGAAACCGCTTGTGGGTTGAAAGCGCTCTCAATGAAAGGCAGCAGGGCCAGCTCGGTCGGCATTTGACGACGCTCTAATTCTTCAACAATGTGAAACAGGTATTTGCTGGAACGCTCGGTCATGCGTTGGATGTAGTCGGGTTTGGCGGCGTACCACTGGGTGCGGTCTGTCACCAAATCGCTCTCCAAGTTAGGCATGCGATAGCCCTTGCGCATGCGCTCCCACAAGTCATTGGGCAAGGCCAAGTGGGCCACGCCTTGGTGTTGAACTTGCCCCGAGTTGACGGGGCTGAGTCCGGGCGTTGACTTGTTGGTTGCTGCGGTGGGCGCGGAGGTGGGAGGGGCGTTCTCTGTGGTGGGAGGGTTCAAGTTGGCGCAGCCACTGAGCAGGGCCATCACAAGAATCACAACAGGGCGTGCAAGTGTCATTTGAAATCGTTCTTCCATTGGCGCAGCGCTGCAAAGACGGCCACATCGTCTGTGCGCGTGGTCTGGCTCAGGCCTGCATGGTGTGCAACGGCGTGTTGAACATCCGGGTGTCGGGTCCGTAAAAACGGGTTGATCTGCAACTCTGTGCCCAACTGGGCGGGCAGGGTGGGTAGACCTTGGGCGCGCAGGGATTGGCAATGCGCGGTGTAGGTCTGCAACGCGGTGTTGTGGGGCTCGACCGCAGCTGCGAATCGCAGGTTGGACAGAGTGTACTCGTGGGCACAGCAGACGCGGGTGTTGCTGGGCAGGGCTGCGAGCGCATCCAATGAGGCGAGCATTTGCGCAGGCGTGCCTTCAAACACCCGCCCGCATCCCCCTGAGAACAAGGTGTCGCCGCAAAACAAAACCGGACTCTGTGGCGCGTAGGGCACAAAGTAGGCCACATGGCCTGCGGTGTGGCCTGGAACATCGAGCACCTGCACCTTGTGCCCCATCAAGGTGAGCTGGTCAGCCTCCATCACCGGTGTGAAAGGCTGCGGGATGTCTTCACGCGCTGGGCCAAAGACGGGCGCGCCGGTGGCTTGGTGCAAACGCGCCACGCCACCGATGTGGTCGGCATGGTGGTGGGTGACTAGAATCGCGGCCAGCGTCAAGCCGTGGTGTGTCAGTGCATCCAAGACGGGTTGTGCGTCGCCCGGGTCGATCACCACGGCGTTCGCGTCTTGTTGCCACAACCACAGGTAGTTGTCGGTGAATGCGGGTAGCGAAATCAATTTCATGTCACCAAAACCTCTCAAAACCGATAGTTTGCACGATTGGCTCAACACCCCACCGGGTCGCTACGTGCAGGCATGGGAACAAGCGCAGTGTGACCAAGCCTTGGCCGATGTGTTTGGCTTTCATGCGCTGCAATTGGGATTGCCAGAGCTAGATGCCTTGCGCGCCAACCGCATGCCCCACCGTTGGTTGGCGTGCGACAGCTTGGAAGGCATGCAAAGGCAACGCCCAGGTGTCTTGTTGACCGAGTCGTTGGCCTTGCCCTTTTCAGATGCGAGTTTGGACTTGGTGGTGTTGCCTCATACTTTGGAGTTGAGCCGCGACCCGCATGCCACCCTGCGCGAGGTGGAAAGGGTGTTGGTGCCCGAAGGGCGGGTGGTCGTGCTGGGATTTAACCCAACCCGCTTGTGGGGATTGCGTCGTCGCTGGCGCGAAGAGGCCCCCGAGGTGGGCGAGTTGATCGGTCATTGGCGCTTGCGCGATTGGTTGCAGTTGCTCAGCTTTGAGGTGGCGTCCAACAGTTTGGGCTGTTACCGCCCGGTGTGGCAGTCGCAAGCCTGGTTGCAGCGTTTGGCTTGGATGGACCGCGCAGGGCCCCGGTGGTGTCCCATCTTGGGTGCTGTGTATTGCATGGTGGCCATCAAGCGGGTGCGTGGCATGCGTTTGTTAGAGCCCGCATGGAAGCGGCCCGCCGCGCGCAGCGCCCGCGCAGTGACCACCGCCTCAAAGGAAATGGAATGAACTTGGTTGAGATTTACACCGATGGCGCTTGCAAAGGCAATCCTGGTCCAGGCGGGTGGGGTGCTTTGTTGCGTTCACCCCAGGGCCAAGAAAAGGAAATTTTTGGTGGCGAGTTAGAAACCACCAACAACCGCATGGAACTCACTGCGGTGATCGAGGCCTTGCGCGCCCTCAAGCGGCCTTGCCAAGTGGCTTTGTATCTAGACAGTGAGTACGTGCGCAAAGGCATCACCGAGTGGATCCATGGCTGGAAGCTCCGGGGCTGGCGCACAGCTGCCAAACAACCGGTCAAAAATGCAGACCTGTGGCAACAGCTCGATGCCTTGACGCACGATGGCGTGCACCACATCACTTGGCATTGGGTCAAAGGCCATGCAGGGCATGTCGACAATGAACGCGCCGATGGGTTGGCGAATCGGGGCGTGGATGCTGTTTTGTCGTCTAAGTGACAGCTTGTGTGACGGCCGCGTCAACTCTGGCGTGGTCAGCGCATGAGAACCGGCTTTTTCACAAGAATGGCGGCTGCTAACTGGTACATTGCCGCATTAAGCATCCATCGCTGATTTTTTTACAAGTTCGTCATGCCTCAACACGCCTCAACCTCCACTTTCAAACGTTTGCTTGGGTTGGTTCTTGTCTTGCTCCTTGCGGGCGGGGCCGCCAAGTATTTTTGGCCTGTCGACAAACCTGAAGTCAAAGCCCCGGTGCAAACGGTTTCCACCTACTTGGTGCAACAAAAAGATTTTCCGGTGATGGTGGATGCCACGGGCAGCACGGTGGCGGTGAACGTGGTGGACATTCGCCCTCAAGTGACCAACGTTGTGAGCAAGGTGCACATCAAAGATGGGCAAATGGTCAAAGCGGGCGATGTGTTGTTCAGCTTGGACGACCGTGCCGACCGTGCCAATTTCGAAAAAGCCAAAGCGGCGGCGGATGACGCGCAACGTCAATACGAGCGCTCGGTCGAGTTGCTGCGCCAAAACTTCATTTCGCAAGGCGCAGTAGACACTGCCAAGGCCAATGCGCAAGCCACCTTGGCCGCCGCCAATGCGGCACAAGCCGCACTGAGTTACGACACCATCCGCTCGCCCATCACGGGGCGTGCCGGCATCATCAACGTGTTCGTGGGAGCGCTGGTGCAGCCCGGCAACACGGTGTCGACCAGCACCACCGCCACCGCCACCACCACGCAAGGTGCCATGGTGACCATCACCCAGCTGGACCCCATCAATGTCCAATTCACCGTGCCTGAGACGGCCCTGCCCAGTCTGTTTGCCGCCCAACAATCAGGCCAAGCACCTGTGGTGACGTTTCAAGTGACCAACGGCGCCAAACGGCAAGGCAAAGTGTTTGTGGTGGACAACCAAGTGGACGCCGCCATTGGTGCGGTCAAGGTGAAGGCCCAAGCCAGCAACAGCGACCATGCTTTGATTCCTGGCCAATTTGTGCGCGTGCAACTCAACGCTGGCGACTTGAAGGACGCTTTGGTGATCCCCTCGCAAGCGGTGGTGGCCAACACGCGTGGCGAGCAAGTGTTTGTGGTCGATGCCGACAACACGGTGGAGCTCAAGCCGATCAAGGTGGTGATGCAAGGCCAGGGTTTGGCTGTGATCACTGGTTTGAATCTGGGTGACAAGGTGGTGGTCGAGGGCAAACAGAACCTGCGTCCCAAGGGCAAGGTGCGCGATGCGGCCGAAGCCAAAGCTGGCGGCAAACCCGATGCCAAGCCTGATGCGAAAACAGAGGCTAAACCCGACGTGAAAGCCGAAGCTCAAAAATGACGATTTCAGAACTCTGCATTCGTCGTCCGGTGATGACGATTCTGTTGTCGCTCGCGACCGTGGTCGCGGGTGCCATTGCCTATACCAAAATCCCTGTGGCCGCGTTGCCCAGTTTCAACAGCCCGGTGATCCAAGTCTCGGCCACCTTGTTGGGGGCCAGCCCTGAGAACATGGCGTCTTCGGTGGCTTTGCCGCTCGAGAAAGAGTTCTCCACCATCGATGGCATCAACGTCATCAGCTCGACCAACTTTTTGAGCTCTACCGTCATCACGCTGGAATTCAACAACGAGCGTGACATTGACAAAGCCGCTGTCGACGTGCAAGCCGCGTTGTTGCGGGCGCAACGCCGCTTGCCGATTGAGATGACGATCCCGCCGTCTTACCGCAAGGTCAACCCAGCCGATGCACCTGTCTTGCTGATGTCCCTGAGTTCGCCGTCGATGGACTTGTTCGAGGTCAGCGACTACGCCGAAAACCTGATTTCTCCCAACCTCTCGACCATTGACGGCGTGGCGCAGGTCTTGGTCTATGGCCAAAAGCGTTATGCGGTGCGCGTGCGTGCCAATCCTGCCAAGTTGGCCATGAACAACCTGACCATGGACGATGTGGCGCAAGCCGTCAACAAGGCCAATTCGAATGCACCGGTGGGTGTGCTGGACGGACCACGCCAAGCTTTGACCATCTATGCCAACCCGCAAATGATTCGCGCCAAGGAATTTGCCAACCTGATGATCGCGCAGCGCAACGGCTTGCCCATTCGCTTGTCGGATGTGGCCGTGGTCAGCGAAAGTTACGAGCAAGTCAAGACCAGTGGCTCCTTCATGGGCGAGCGCTCGGTGATCATTGCGGTGCTGCGTCAACCCAGCGCCAACACGGTCAAGGTGGTGGACGGCATTCGCCGCATGATCCCCAAATTTGAAAAACAAATGCCCGGGTCGATGCAGATCAACCTGCTCAACGACCGGTCGTCGTCCATCCGCGAATCGATCCATGATGTGAACTACACCTTGGCCTTGACCGTGGCGTTGGTGGTGTTGGTGATCTTCTTGTTTTTGAAGCATGCGGCCGCCACCATCATTCCGGCCTTGAGTTTGCCGGTGTCCTTGATTGGTGCTTTCTTCATTTTGTATTGGATGGGCTACAGCTTGGACAACGTGTCGCTGCTGGGCATCACCTTGGCGGTGGGCTTGGTGGTGGATGACTCGATCGTGGTGCTTGAGAACATCATGCGCTACGTGGAAGAAGGCATGCATCCCCTGAAGGCTGCCCTCAAGGGCAGCAAAGAGGTGGGCTTTACCATCATCTCGATTTCAATTTCTCTGGTGGCGGTGTTCATCCCCATCTTTTTCATGCCCGGCCCCATTGGTTTGTTGTTCCGCGAATTCGCGGTGGTGGTGTCGCTCTCC
>CANCUP010000043.1 GCA_947381325.1 Comamonadaceae bacterium | reverse complement strand
CGCACCGTCATCTTGCCAAACACTTGCAGGGTCTGAAAGGTGCGCCCCACGCCCAGGCGGTTGAGCTCCAGCGGACCCAAGCGGGTCACGTCTTGACCATTGAGTTCGATCTTGCCTTGGTCGGGTGTGATCTGGCCCAGCATGCTGTTAAACAAGGTCGTCTTGCCCGAGCCGTTGGGGCCAATCACGCCAAAGATTTCTCCCGGCATGACCTGGAACGACACGCCGCCCACGGCTTGGATGGCACCGTAGGCTTTTTTCAGGTCGGTGACTTGCAGTACTGGCGCCATCATGCTTTTGCTCCTTGTGCGGCGCGGGCCGCCGAGGCCTCACGCGATTGGCGCTTGGCACGCAGCCGGTCTGGAATGCTGAGCAATCCATCGGGCAGCCAAATCATCAGCATCACCACCGCCGCGCCAAAGACAAACAAATACCAAGCCTGGGCAAAGCGCAACCACTCCGGCAAGATCACGCCCACGGCGGCACCCAACAAGGGGCCCAAGAAATAGCCGGGGCCACCCACCACCACCATGAGGTACATCATGATGGAAGCTTCCACCGTGAACGGTGCCGGGTCGATGAACTGCACCATCGAACCGAACAATCCCCCGGCGATGCCCGCATAGGCGGCACCAATGGCAAAGCTCAGCAAGGTGTAACCGCGAATGTCCACCCCCAAACTCTCGGCACGGATCGGGTTGTCGCGCAAGGCCGTGAAGGCCTTGCCCCAGGGCGAGCGCAGCAAGCCCCACAGCAGCAGCCCCAGCACCACGGTGAACGCCAACACCAGGTAGTAGTAGGCCAGGTTGCCGTCAAAGCTCACGCCAAAGGCCTCGGGACGCGGGATGTTGTTGATGCCAAAAGTGCCCCCAGTGAGCCACTCTTCGTTGCGCATCACCAGCCACACGGCGGTGTTGAAGCCCAGCGTGGCAAACGCCAGGTAAATGGTTTGCACACGCAGCGCTGGAAAGCCCAGCGCCAAGCCCACCACAAAGCAGCCCAAAGCAGCCAGCGGCATGCCCAACCAAAAGCTGTAGCCGGCCTGCATGAGGATGGCCACGGTGTAGGCCCCGATGCCAAAGAAGGCCGCGTGTCCCAATGATTTTTGTCCGGCATAGCCGATGGTGAGGTTCAGGCCCATGGTGGCAATCACATAGATCAGCCAGTAGGTGAACAGGTAAATGCCGTGGTTCTTGAGCAGCGTGGGCACAACGATGCATGCCGCCAGGCCCACCAGCCCAGCCAGGAGTCCGAGCTTTTTCATACCTTGCGCTCCACTTTTTGACCGAGCAAGCCTTGTGGCTTGAACAAAATCACGACCATGAAAATCACCAAGGCCACCGCGTCTTTGTAGGCCGGTGAGATGTAGGCCGCAGCCAAGTTTTCACACACGCCCACAATCACGCCGCCCAGCAAAGCACCGCGTGAGTTGTTGAAACCACCAATGATGGCGGCGAAGAAGGCCTTGTTGCCCAAGGACGCGCCCATGTCGAACTTGGCCAGGTAGGTGGGGGTCACCAAAATGGCCGCAGCGGCTGCCAACAAGGCGTTGATGGCGAAGGTGTAAAAAATCATGCGCGGCACGTTGATGCCCAAGACCGAGGCACTCTCGGTGTTTTGCGCCACCGCTTGCATGGCGCGACCGGTGACGGTTTTGGCCAAGAAGGCTTGCGTGGCCAACACCAAGGCCATGGCGAACACAAAGGTGCCAATGTCGGTGGCGGAGATGGTCACGCCCGCGATGTTGTACACCTCATCGGGAAACAAATTAGGGAAAGGTTGTGGCTCGGCGCTGTAGCCCGCCCGCACCGCATTGCGCATGGCGATGGACAAGCCAATGGTGGCGACCACGATGGGCATCATGCCGTACTTGAAAAGCGGATCCACCACGCCACGCTTGAACATCCAGCCCAGCACGATGACCGACAGCACACAGCTGCCGACAAAGCTCAGCACCAGCGGAAAGCCTGCGGCCAAAAAGCCCAGCATCATGAACGCGGGCAGCATGACGAACTCGCCTTGCGCAAAGTTGATGGTGCCCGAGGCCTGCCACAGCAAGGTGAAGCCCAAGGCCGCCAGCGCATAAATGCTGCCGGTGGCCAAGCCACTGAAGAAGAGTTGCAAAAAGTCGGTCATGGTCAGATCGCTTCAAAATGAAAGAACGGCCTGCACCGGCAGGCCTGTTCTTGGGGTACGCCCATGCGCCAATGGCATGCGCACGCGACTGGGTAGGCCGCGTGAAGGGCTTACTTCTTGTTCAGCGCAGGCAAGGTGGCCACCACCACTTGACGTCCGTTTTTCACTTCCACCAAGAAGCTGTCGCGGTCCAAGTCGCCATTGGCGTCAAAGCTCACGTCCATGATCACGCCGGGGTACTTTTTGGCGCTGATGTTCAAACCGTGCAGGGCTTGGGCCACCGCCTTGGGGTCGAGCTTGCCGGCCTTTTCAATCGCAGCCTTGAGCACGTACACGCTGGTGTAACCCTTGATGCCGTTGTGGTCAGAAATGCTGCCATAGGCTTGGTAGAACTTGGCCTTGAACTTGAGCATTTCAGGAATCGGCGCGTCCACGGTCAAGCCCACGTGCGCCACAGCGCCGTTGGCGGCGTCGCCAGCGAGCTCGATCACTTTTTGGCCAGTCAGGGTGGTTTCACCAATCACGGGTTTGGTCCAGCCTTGCTTCTTCAACTCACGCAGCAAACGGGCCGACTCTTCTTCGTTGGTGTAGGCAAAGATCGCGTCAGCATTGCTTTGCTTGGCTTTGAGCACCGCAGCGGAGAAGTCCACCTGACCGGCATCGGTCGAGATGTCGGCCACGATTTTGGTGGGGCCGTTGTCGAGCAACTTGGCCAGCGTGTCGCGGCCGCCTTTGCCAAAGTCGTTGTTCACATAAATCACCGCCAAGGTTTTGGCCTTGGTGTTGATGTACTTGGCGAGCTTGGGGAAAGACGAACTTTGACCGAAGGCGGTGCGGAACACATAGGGGTTGCCTTGCTGGGTGATGGCGGCGGCCTCACCGCCCGTGAAGTTAGGGATGCCACCGCGCTTGCTCTCGGCCATGGAGACCATGATGGAGCCCGAGTACACCGGGCCAAAGATGGCCAACACACCGTCGTCCACCGCTTTTTGCGTCAAGCCTTTGGCCACGCCAGGGTTGGTCTGGGTGTCGACCGTGGAGCTCTCGATCTTTTTACCCATGATGCCGCCGGCATCGTTGATCTCTTTGACCGCCAACTCAACGCCATTTTTGAACAGGGTACCCGCCGTGGTGCCGGGGCCTGAGAGCTCCACGATGTTGGCAATCTTGATGGTCTGCTGGGCTTGGGCCAAGCCTGCCAAAGCAGCGAAAGCGCAGGCCGCAGCCAGCTTGAGGGTGAAACGTTTTTGCATCGAGGGTGTCTCCTTGGGTTTGGACTTTGAAAACCAGGTTTTGTTCGTTAATCGCCCAAATAGCGAATTACGAGACGAACTTTAAGGAATTTAGGAATCAAATCAAAGCCAATATTTCAATTAAGGGCGATTAACGATCAGTTTTGTTCGATATTCGCACGAATCAAGGGTAAATCCTAGATCGCTTGCGCACTTGGCTCAGCCACCATCTCGGCCATGAGTTTTGAAATTCCCAGTTCGACACCGCCGACATCGTTGGACAAGAAAGACTGGATTGCCGGCCTGGAGAAAGGCCTGTCCATCATTGAAACCTTCGACGATGCCCACCCACGCCTGAGTGCCAGCCAAGCCGGTCAGCGCTGTGGCTTGACGCGCACGGCGGCACGGCGCTATCTGCTCACCCTCACCCACCTGGGCTATGTGGCCACCGACGGCAAGCTGTTTTGGCTCACGCCTCGGGTGATGCGCTTGGGCCAGTCCTACCTCGAGTCGGCGCGTTTGCCACGCATCGTGCAACCGTTTTTGCAGCGCTTGACCGCTGGCACACAAGAAATCTCTTACGTCAGCGTGCTCGACGGCACCGACATCGTGTACGTGGCCCGCAATGGCACCAACCGCGCCATGAACACCGGTTTTGTGTTGGGTGCCAGGGTGCCCGGCCAAGTCACAGCGGCTGGCATGCTGTTGTTGGCCATGCAAGGCGAAGCCGCCGTCGATCAATGGCTCAGCAGCCAAGCGCTGAAAACCTTCACCTCGTACACCATCACCAACAAAGACCGCATGCAGCTGGAGATGGTGCGCATCCGCGCGCAAGGCTGGGCCATCTCCGAGCAGCAACTCGACCTGAGCTACCGCGGCGTGGCGGTGCCGCTGCGCGACCACAAAGGCGCATTGATTGCGGCCCTGAGTGTGAGCATGCCCATGACCCAAGAAAGCAGCGAAGAAGCCGCCAACCGGGTGTTGCCTTTGCTGCGCGAAACCGCCGCCGCGATGATGAATTTAATTTGAGCGCTTGAACTGCCAAGCGCACAGGCAGGCCACACACGCGGTACCCACCGACACCGCATAGACGGCCGACAAGCCCCAAGCGTCACTGAGCGCGCCGCCGCCCAAGGCGCCCAAGACGCCCGGCAAGCCATAGCCCACCGAGGCATACAAGGCTTGGCCGCGTCCGCGCAAGCGACCCGGGAAGTGGTGCGACAACACCGCCGTGGACACCGTGTGTTGGGTGGCAAAGGTCAAGGCGTGCATGAGTTGCGCCAACAGCAAGGCCAGCAGGGAATCGGCCCACCAGCTGGTCAAGACCATGCGCAGCACCAGGGTGGCAGCGCACAGGAGCAACCAGTTGGCGAGGCTGAACTTGGGCAACCAGCGGCCCTGGGTGAAGAACCACACAATTTCGGCCAACACCGACACCGCCCACAGCACCCCGATCATGGTTTTGCTGTAGCCCAGGGTGTCGAGGTAGAGCGAGAAAAACACATAGATACCAATGTGCGAGAGCACATGAAAAAACACGGTGGCAAAAAACCACTGCACCGAACGCTGGCACAACACCGACCACATGGGCGCATGCCCGCCCTCGTGGTGCACGGCTTCGCGCTGCTCTGGCAACCACCAGACACTGAGGTTGAGCGCCAACAAGGAGCACACCGCCCACCACGGAAAGCTCTGCATGCCCTGGTGCTCAAACCAAGCGCCAGCCACAAACACCGTGACCAAAAATCCCAAGGAGCCCCACAAGCGCACCCGGCCATAGCGCTTGGCGTCGAACGCGCCACTGCGGCTGACCACCTGGGCCAGGGCCGCCTCGCTCATGGGCATCATGGCGCTGGTGTGGATGAACATCAGCACCAGCACCCAAGCCAACCACCACACATCGCCTTGGAAGATCAGACCGATAGAAAAGAACAAGGAGGCTGCGGCACAAAAACGCAGCAGCTTGACGCGCTCACCCGTGTGGTCGCTCAACCAGCCCCAGCCATAAGGCGCCAGCACGCGGGTGGCGGCTTGCACCGCGGTCAGCACACCAATCATGGTGATGGACAGCCCCAGGTGTTTGAGCCACAGCGGCAAGTACGGGTTGAAAAACCCAATGTGGGCAAAGTAGCTGGCCGACAGGGCGGCGAATGGAAACAGCTTGCGCCGGGCCAGCGCCTGTTGGCGCTGCGCCCTCATGCCCGGGCTCGACACGCTCAAGCCACGTGGCCGGGGATGGCGGGCATGGGCACTTGCACATCACCGCACTGGGCCCGGTGGCGCAAGGCGTGGTCCATCACCACCAGGGCCAGCAAGGCTTCGGCAATGGGCGTGGCGCGGATGCCCACGCAGGGGTCATGGCGGCCTTTGGTGACCACTTCGGTGGGTTGGCTGTTTTGGTCGATCGAGGCACGCGGGCTCAGGATCGAGCTGGTGGGCTTGATGGCAATGCTCACCTCCAAGTCTTGGCCGGTGCTGATGCCACCCAACACGCCGCCGGCGTTGTTGCTCAAGAAACCTTGGGGGCTGAGCGAGTCGCCGTGCGTGGTGCCGCGCTGCGCCACGCTGGCAAAGCCCGCACCAATCTCGACGCCTTTGACGGCGTTCAAGCCCATCATGGCGTAGGCGATGTCGGCGTCGAGTTTGTCGTACAAGGGTTGGCCCAAGCCCACGGGCATGCCCGTGGCCACCACGCGGATGCGGGCACCGCAGGAGTCGCCGGCTTTGCGCAGGCTGTCCATGTAGTCTTCAAAGGCTTGCACGTCGGCACAGGCAGCGTAAAACGGGTTGTGGCCTACATGGTGCCAGCTCTCAAACGGAATCGGCAGCTCGCCAATTTGCGTCATGCACCCCATGAACTGCGTGCCAAATTTTTCTTTCAGCCATTTTTTGGCCACCGCACCCGCGGCCACGGTGGGCGCGGTCAAGCGGGCCGATGAGCGGCCACCCCCGCGTGGGTCGCGGATGCCAAATTTTTGAAAGTAGGTGTAGTCCGCATGACCGGGGCGGAAGGTTTGCAAGATGTTGCTGTAGTCCTTGCTGCGCTGGTCGGTGTTTTGAATCAACAACGCGATCGGGGTGCCGGTGGTTTTGCCATCAAACACGCCCGACAAGATTTGCACTTGGTCGGGTTCGTTGCGCTGCGTCACATGGCGGCTGGTGCCGGGACGGCGACGGTCTAAGTCGTGCTGGATGTCGGCTTCTGTGAGGGCCATGCCGGGTGGGCAGCCGTCAATCACGCAGCCAATGGCTGGGCCGTGGGATTCACCAAAGTTGGTGACGGTGAAAAGTGTTCCGAAGGTGTTGCCGCTCATGGGGGATGATTATCCCATCCCCTGCTTGACGGTGATTCAGAGTTTGACGGTCTCAGACTCTGGCTGCGAGCCATCGGGCCAATCGCGGATGTAGGCCTTGAGCATCTTGTTCTCGAAATTCTGACTGTCGACCACCGCTTTGGCCACGTCGTAGAAGCTGATCACACCTTGGAGCTGGCGGTTGCCAATGACGGGCAAGTAGCGCGCGTGGCTCTCGAGCATCATGCGGCGCACTTCGTCGAGTTCGGTGTCGGGGGAGCAGGTCATGGGATGGTCATCCATCGCGCTGCGCACGGTGGATTCGCCGATCACGCCCCCGTTTTTGGCCATCGCTTGGATCACCTCGCGGAAGGTCAACATGCCCACCAAGTCACCATGCTCCATCACCACCAAAGAGCCAATGTCTTTGCCGGCCATGGTTTGCACCGCATCGGCCAGGGGGTCGAACGGGTGGATGGTGAACAAAGTACCGCCGCCTTTGACGCGCAAGATGTCGCTGACTTTCATGGGGATCTCCTCTGCCGATAGGGCTTGAAATATAGCCCACAATGGCATTCAACCGACTGACAAACGCACCACACCTGCCGCGAGGAAACCATGCCTGGCTACAACGACCCAAGTTTTGACACCCTGGCTTTGCATGCGGGCGCCGCGCCTGACCCCAGCACCGGGGCACGCGCTGTGCCCATCCACCTGACCACCTCGTTCGTGTTCGAGTCCAGCGAGCACGCTGCCTCCTTGTTCAACCTAGAGCGTGCCGGGCATGTCTACAGCCGCATCAGCAACCCCACCAACGCCGTGCTCGAACAACGCGTGGCGGCACTCGAAGGCGGCATTGGCGCCATTGCCACCGCCAGTGGCCAAGCCGCACTGCACCTGTCGATTGCCACACTCATGGGCGCGGGCTCGCACATCGTGGCCAGCACGGCGCTGTACGGTGGCTCCCACAACCTGCTGCACTACACGCTGAGCCGCTTTGGCATTGAGACCACCTTTGTCAAACCCGACGACATCGACGGCTGGCGCGCTGCCGTGCGACCCAACACCAAGTTGATGTTTGGCGAGACGGTGGGCAACCCCGGGCTGGATGTGCTGGACATCCCGACCATCGCGCAGATCGCCCACGAAGCCGGTGTGCCGCTGCTGGTGGACGCCACCCTGACCTCGCCCTACCTGATCAAACCGTTGGAGCATGGGGCTGATTTGGTCTACCACTCGGCCACCAAGTTCTTGAGCGGCCACGGCACGGTGATTGGCGGCATCGTGGTCGACGGCGGCAGTTTTGACTGGGAGCGCAGCGGCAAGTTCCCAGAGCTCACCGAACCGTATGAGGGCTTTCACCACATGGTGTTCAGCGAGGAGAGCACTGTGGGTGCCTTTTTGCTGCGGGCACGGCGCGAAGGTTTGCGCGACTTTGGGGCTTGCTTGAGCCCGCACAGTGCATGGCTGATTTTGCAAGGCATTGAGACCCTGCCCCTGCGCATGGAGCGCCACATGAGCAACACCGAAAAAGTGGTGGCCTTTTTGGCCAGCCACCCGCTGGTCAGCCGTGTGGGCCACCCGTTGATGGAAGACCACCCCAGCCACGCGCTGGCGCACAAGCTGTTGCGCTTTGGACCACGCGGGGCCGGCTCGGTGTTCAGCTTTGACCTGAAAGGCAGCCGCGCACAGGGACGCGCTTTCATTGAAGCGCTGAGGCTGTTCAGTCACTTGGCCAATGTGGGCGACTGCCGCAGCTTGGTGATTCACCCGGCCAGCACCACCCACTTTCGCATGAGCGACGAAGCGTTGCGCGATGCGGGCATTGGCCCCGGGACGATCCGCTTGTCGATCGGACTGGAAGACCCCAGCGACTTGATCGACGATTTGAAGCGCGCCTTGAAGGCCGCCGAGAAAGCAGGTGCGGCATGAAGTTCACCCTCCAAGACCCCACCGGTCAGCCCTACGAGGCCTATGCCTACACCGGCGGCAAAGCCTTTGACCCCAGCCAACCCACGGTGGTGTTCATCCACGGCGTGCTGGGCGACCACAGCGTGTGGATTTTGCAAACCCGCTATCTGGCCCACCACGGCTTCAATGTGCTGGCGGTGGATTTACCCGGTCACGCCCGCAGCGGCGGCGAAGCCCCCAGCAGCGTGGAAGAGGCCTCGCAGTTTGTGGAGGCCTTGCTCGATGCCGCAGGCGTGCAGCGCGCTGCGCTGGTGGGGCACAGCTGGGGCTCTTTGATTGCGCTGGAGACCGCAGGACGTTTGAAAGACCGCATCAGCCACATCGCCCTGGTGGGCACGGCGTTTCCCATGAAGGTGTCGCCGGCTTTGCTGGAAAGCTCGCTCAACGCGCCCATGAAAGCGATTGAGATGATCAACGTGTTCTCGCGCGCCACCCTGGCCGCCCCGCCTTCAGCGCTGGGGCCAGGCACCTGGGTGTTTGGCGCCAACACGGCGCTGAACCGGCGCGTGCTGGCGAGCAACCCCCGGGTCAATGTGTTTCACCGCGGGTTTGTGGCGTGCGACAGCTACGCCAACGGCTTGCAGGCCATGGCCGCGCTGACTTGCCCGGTGCTGTTTGTGTTGGGCGACCAAGACCAAATGACCACGCCACGTGCCGCCCAAAGTTTGGTCCACCAAGCACGCGACACGGGCAAGACGCATGAGGTGGTGAGGGTGCCCATGGGCCATCACCAAATGACCGAGTCACCCGAAGAAACGCTGCAGGCCTTGCAGCGCTTTTTCACAGCACGTCTCTGAGGCGCAGGTCTTGCCAGCGCATCCACAGGCCCTCACCCGCGTCGCTGCGCACCAGCAGCAAACGCTCCATCAACGGGCTCAGGGGCGTTTGGTGCGGATCGGCCAGCAGCACGAAGCGCGACTCGCTGACGGCCTGGTGGGCTGAGTCGGCCGACTCGCTGAGGCGGCCAATCCAATCCAGATCGACCAAGGTGCTCAAGACTTCTTCCAGCTGCAAAGGGTCGAGGTGCAAGTCCTCGCACAAGCGCGGCAAGCTCACCCCTCGGGTGGGGTTGTGGCGCGCCAGGTTCAAACGCTGCAACACCTCCAGCGCCAGCTGAAAACGCCAGCCCACGCTGCGGCCATCGCGGGAAATGCCGCCCAGCAAGCTGGGCAAATTGGCCACCAACACAGCGCCCAAGAGCACGATGACCCAGGCCATGTAAATCCAGATCAACAAAATCGGCAAGGTGGCCAGGGCACCGTAGACCACCGAGTAAGTGGGCATCATGCCGAAGTAATAGGCCAACACATTGCGCGCCACCTCGGTGGCCGCGGCCACCCAGACACCGCCCACCAGGGCGTGGCTCCAGCGCACTTGGGTGTAGGGCACGTAGCGGTAGAGCGCGCTCACGCCCCAGGCCAACAGCATGAACTCCAAGCCGCTGAAGAACCAGCGCATGCTGCTGGTCACGTCGGGCGCCAAACCCCGCGAGACCGCGATCAGCTGGGTCAGCATCACCACACTCGCGCCCATGAGCAAAGGCCCCAGGGTCAAAGCCGTCCAGTACAACAAGATGCGCTGAGCAAACGGTCGGCGCTTGCGCACACGCCAAATGGCGTTGAGTGTGCGGTCGATGGTGAACACCAAGGCAATGGCCGACAAGACCAAGGCCGTCACACCCACCACGCCCAAGCGGCTGGCTTTGCTGGCGAATTGGGTCAGGTAGCCCAAGACCTGGCGCGAGATGTTGTCGGGCACCAAGCTCTCGACCAAACGGCGTTGCAACACCGATTGAAAGTCGCTGAAGATCGGAAACGCGGTGAACACCGCCAAGGCCACCGTCACCAAAGGCACCAAGGCGATGGTGGTGGTGAAGGTCAAGCTGCCTGCGGTCTGGCCCAAGCGGTCTTCGCGAAAACGCTGGCGCAGCGTGCGGGCGGTGTTGCGCCAGGGGAATCGGCGAAGTCGGTCAAAAAGGTGCTGCAGTTGCGGGACAATCATGGTCCGAATCATGCCACTGCCCATGCACACCTCTTCTACCCCTGACCCAGCGCCCTCTTCTGAGGCCCTCACGCCCACCCCGCGCCATGTGCAGCTGACACGTCTGATGGCGGTGGGCAGCTTGCTGGGCTTGATCGTGCTGGGCTTGGCTTGGGAGCTGTGGCTGGCGCCTGTGCGCCCCGGTGGCACCTTGTTGGCACTCAAGGTGCTGCCTTTGTGCATTCCGCTCACGGGATTGCTGAAACACCGCATGTACACCTACCGCTGGCTCAGCCTGATGGTGTGGCTGTATTTCACCGAAGGTGTGGTGCGCGCCAGCGGTGACCGCGCCCCCAGCAATTACTTGGCGATGCTGGAGGTGCTGCTGTGCTTGGTGTTGTTTGCGGCGTGTGCCTTGCATGTGCGCCTGCGCTTGCAAGACGCCAAGGCCTCGGCGCAAGCCGACGCCGCCGTCCCACCCATCCAACCTTAAGTTTGCGACCCGACCATGACCGACCTGTCTTTGCCCGAGCTGTTGACCACCCTGCGCGATGCCGTGGGCGACGCCCATGTGCTGACCGAGGGCGACTTGTCGGCCTTTGAACAGGACTGGCGCAAACGCACCCGTGGCAAAGCCTTGGCCGTGGTGCGCCCGGGCAACACCGCCGAAGTCGCTGCCGTGGTGAAGGCCTGCGCCCTAGCGGGTGTGAGCATCGTCCCGCAAGGCGGCAACACGGGTTTGGTGGTGGGCTCGATCCCGGACGACTCAGGCACCCAGGTGCTGCTGAGCTTGCAACGCATGAACGCGGTGCGCCACATCGATGCGGCCAATTTGGCCATCACGGTAGAGGCGGGGTGTGTGTTGCAAAACCTGCAACACGCGGCGGAGCAAGCGGGCTTTTTGTTCCCCTTGAGCTTGGGCTCTGAGGGCAGTTGCACGATTGGCGGCAATTTGGGCACCAACGCGGGCGGCACGCAAGTGGTGCGCTATGGCAACACGCGCGAGTTGTGCTTGGGGCTGGAGGTGGTGAGCGCACAAGGCGAGATTTGGCACGGCCTGAGCGGCCTGCGCAAAGACAACACCGGCTACGACTTGCGCAACCTGATGATTGGCAGCGAGGGCACGCTGGGCATCATCACCGCCGCCACCCTGAAACTCTACCCCTTGCCTGCGGCCAAACTCACCGCTTGGGCGGCTGTGCCGTCGGTGGCGCATGCGGTGGAACTGCTGGGCTTGGCACACCAGCACTTGGGTGCGGGTTTGACCGGGTTCGAGATGATGGGCCAGTTTGCGCTCAGCCTGGTGGACAAGCATTACCCGCAACTGCGGGTGCCGCTGTGGCAAGACACGCCCTATTGCGTGTTGCTGGAAAACTCAGACACCGAATCCGAAGCCCACGCCCGCGAGCGCTTTGAGCATGTGCTGGAGCTGGCCTTTGAGCGCGGCTGCGTGCGCGATGCGGTGGTGGCCGAGAGCCTGTCGCAGGCCCGCAATCTGTGGCACATCCGCGAGAGCATCACGCTGGCGCAGGCCGAAGAGGGCCTGAACATCAAACACGACATTTCGCTGCCCGTGTCCGCCATTCCAGAGTTTGTGGCCCAGACCGATGCCTTGCTGGAAAAAGAAATTACTGGGGTGCGTTTGGTGAACTTTGGCCACTTGGGCGACGGCAATTTGCATTACAACGTGCAAGCCCCCGAAGGCCGTGACAACGCCGAGTTTTTACGAACCCAAGAAGACCGTGTGAACACGCTGGTCTACGACACGGTGAAACGTTTCGGCGGCTCTATTTCGGCCGAACACGGCGTGGGTGGTTTGAAAGTGGACACCCTGCCCGATTACAAAGACGCCACCGCCTTGGGCCTGATGCGGCAGATCAAACAAGCGCTCGACCCACAAGGCATCTTGAACCCGGGACGTGTGGTGCGAACCCACTGAGGACGCCGAATCAGGGCCTGCGCGACACCACGAGGGTCAGCGAGCCAGCGGTTTTTCAACCAAGCTGAAATGCTGAATGCCCGCTTCTGGAATGGCCAAGCGGCGACCTTGGAAATAAATTTGCACAGGCAAGAGTCGTGCGCCTGACACCTGCCAAGGCGCTGGGCCATAGACGCTGCGCCCTTCACCGGGTTTGAGCTGGAGCAGCGTGGCTTGTTTGGCGCCATCGACCACACAGACGGTTGCCGCAGTGTCACTCACCAAAAACACATAATTGCCCGGCTTGTAGGCCTCTGTCGCTGACAGGGCGACCAAGGTGTCCGAGCTGTAGGCACAGGCCGTGGCAGATGTTGCCGCGGCCACAGGCAGCGCGGCGGGTGTCGCTGTGTCTGCGACCCCTGCGCTGGCTTGGGTCACAGGCGCTTGGGCCGGGAGAGGCGCCTCAGGGCTTGCCACCAGCGGCGCTGGCGCCGTTTGGGGAGAGACCGCATCCACCCAAGCCGTGACAAAGGGCTCTAGCAGATAAGCCAGCACCAGCAACGTGGCCAAAGGCAGGGCCCACCAGATCGATGTCTTCACGCTTCGCAACATGGACACACATCGGCCCAGCAGCGTGGTGGTGGGATGCATGGGTTGCGCATGCTCGACCAAGGCGACGATGTTGTCGATGGGGTTGTGCACGTGCTCAGGGGGGAGTCCGTGCAAGGCGGCTTCCAAGGCTTCTTCTTGCTTGGCCGTGGGCGGGTCTGCGCCCAGAATCATCAACACCCGTTTGTAGGCTTGGCGCTTGATGCTTGATGAGTAAAACATCCCATCGCCCTCGCCCTCTAAATGGCGCACTTGAGCCACCGACAAACAAGCCGTGCGCGCCAAGGTCATGACCTCCATGCCGGCGGCCTGACGAAGCTGTCGCAAATAGATCGGGTCACAGTCCTCAAAAACACGCTGCATGTCTTGGGAGGCGTCAAGGCTGGTCATGGGAAATGGCTACGTTGTTCTTGTGCGAAGAATCATCAAATGTGGCAGTTTGCTTCGAAGGCGTCAATCGGCAGACACGCTGACACACTTTAGTATTCGAAAGCGCCCCCACGGTTTTGCCCCTTTCACCCCGCGTGTATCGGCGCCAAAGCCTCAGCCTTTAAACTCTAAGCCCCTAACCCAGCTTGAGTCAGTGACGCCATGCGCCCCATTCGCCGCCAATACGAAGATTTCATGCAGCACGTCTACACCCAAGGCGTTGCCAAAACCGACCGCACCGGCACCGGAACGCGCAGTGTGTTTGGCTACCAGATGCGCTTTGATTTGAACGAAGGCTTTCCCTTGGTGACCACCAAGAAGGTGCACTTGCGCTCCATCATCCAAGAGCTGCTGTGGTTTTTGACCGGTTCGAGCAACAACAACTGGCTCAAAGAGCGCGGCGTCTCGATTTGGGACGAATGGGCCCGCGCGGACGGTGACCTCGGCCCGGTCTATGGCGTGCAGTGGCGCAGCTGGCCGACGCCAGACGGGGGACACATCGACCAGATCTCGGAGGTGATCCAAACCCTCAAAAACAACCCCGATTCGCGCCGCATCATCGTGAGTGCCTGGAACGTGGCCGAGCTCCACAACATGGCCCTGATGCCCTGCCATGCGTTTTTCCAGTTTTATGTCGCCCCCCCTCAAGCACCCGGTGAGCGTGGCCGTTTGAGCTGCCAGCTCTACCAACGCAGTGCCGACATTTTTTTGGGCGTGCCCTTCAACATCGCCAGCTACGCGCTGCTCACCCACATGGTGGCGCAGCAGTGTGATTTGGATGTGGGCGACTTCATCTGGACCGGTGGTGACTGCCACATCTACAGCAACCACCACGAACAGGTGGTGCTGCAACTCAGCCGCGAGCCCTTTGCCTACCCGACCCTCAAGATCTTGCGTCGTCCCCCCACGATCTTTGATTACGAGTTCGAAGACTTCGAGGTGCAAGACTACCAATGCCACGGCGCCATCAAAGCGCCAGTGGCGGTTTGACGCTGGCCCCCCATGGGCTTGAACCTGATTTTTGCGCGCGCCCGAAACGGCGTGATTGGCCGCGACAACACCCTGCCTTGGCATTTGCCCGAAGACTTGGCGCATTTCAAACAGACCACCTTGGGTCAGCCCGTGATCATGGGGCGAAAGACTTGGGACTCTTTGCCGCCAAAGTTTCGCCCGCTGCCGGGACGAACCAACATTGTGGTGACGCGCCAGTCTGCGTGGCAAGCCGATGGGGCACAGGTGGCTCACAGCGTTGAGCAAGCGCTTGCCTTGTGCCCAGCCGGTGCGCCAGCTTGGGTGATCGGTGGCGCCGAGGTTTATGCGCAAGCCCTGCCGCTGGCCGGTACGGCCGTGGTGACTGAAATTGATGCTGACTTTGAAGGCGACGCCTACGCCCCCACGTTTGACAGCAGCTGGCATGAAAGCTCGCGCGTGTCAGGCCTGGCAGCCAATGGACTGCGCTACCACTTTGTCACCCTCCACCGCCAACTCTGACTGACGCCACCATGCAACTCGCCACCTGGAATGTGAACTCGCTGACCGTTCGTCTGCCCCAAGTTCTGGATTGGTTGGCCGCCAACCCCGTCGATGCCTTGGTGTTGCAAGAGACCAAAACCACGGATGACAAATTCCCCCGCGATGCCATTGAAGCCGCAGGCTACCAAGTGGCTTATTTCGGCCAAAAAACTTACAACGGTGTGGCCTTGATTTCGCGTGTTCAAGCCCAGGATGTGGTGAAAAACATCCCGGGTTTTGAAGACGACATGGCGCGTGTGATTGCCGGCACGGTCGATGGCGTGCGGGTGATTGGCGCCTACTTTCCCAATGGACAAGCCCCAGACAGCGACAAGTTCGTCTACAAAATGCGCTGGTTGGACGCCCTGCACGCATGGCTTGGTCGCGAACTCAGCCAATACCCCGAGTTGGTGTTGATGGGCGACTTCAACATCACCGTCGATGACCGCGATGTGTGGGACCCTGTGGGCTTGAAAGACACCATCCATTGCACCGTGCAAGAGCGCGAACATTTTCAACACTTGATCGATCTGGGCATGCACGACACCTACCGCCTGTTTGAGCAAGCCGAGAAAAGCTTCAGCTGGTGGGACTACCGAGAGTTTGCGTTTCGACGCAACCGGGGTCTGCGCATCGACCACATTTTGGTGAGCGATGCATTGAAAGCAACGGTGCAGTCGTGCGTGATCGACAAAGCACCGCGAAAAAACGAGCGCCCCAGTGACCACACCCCCGTGGTGGTGACACTGGGCTGAGCCCGAGCGCGGGCCTGGTGGCGGGGCTGAGCCCCCCCCCGCTCAGTCTTCCAAGCCGAGTTCTTGGATTTTGCGGGTGATGGTGTTGCGCCCAATGCCCAGTTTGTGGGCTGCTTCGATGCGCCGTCCACGGGTGTTGGCGAGTGCGGTTTGAATCAAGCGTGCCTCAAAGCGACGCGTCAACACATCCCACACATCGGTGCGTCCAGCCACCAAGAGGCTCATGGTTTCGGCCTCTAAGCCCTGCTCCCAATTGGCACCGGGCAAGTTCAACACCACCGGATTGCTCTGGCCCGCATCTTGAGGGCTGGCCGATGTGCTGGGCATGGCAGGCACATAAGGCGCCGTGCGATCTGGGCTTGTGTCTGCCGCTTCGAGGGCGTGGCTTGGGGTGACACGCAGCACATCGCTGTCGAGTTGAACTTCAGGCGGCAGGTCTTTGGGCTCAATGACTTGGGCGGGGGCCATCACCGTCAACCAATGGCAAATGTTTTCGAGTTGACGCACATTGCCCGGGAAGGCGAACTGGTTGAGCACGGCTTGTGCAGATTCGGCGATGCGTTTGGGCTCAACGCCCAATTGCTGTGCGCTCTGCTGCAAAAAGTGGCGCGTCAACACCGGGATGTCTTCGCGTCGCTCCCGCAGGGCGGGCAAGCGCAAGCGAATCACATTCAGGCGGTGGAACAAGTCTTCACGGAACACGCCATCTTTGACGCGTTTTTCCAGGTCTTGGTGGGTGGCGGCGATCACACGCACATTGGCCTTGATGGCGCTGTGCCCGCCCACGCGGTAGTAGTTGCCATCGCTCAAGACCCGCAGCAGACGGGTTTGCAAGTCAAACGGCATGTCGCCAATTTCATCCAGAAAGAGTGTGCCGCCCTCGGCTTGTTCAAAGCGCCCACGGCGTGTGGTTTGCGCACCGGTGAAGGCGCCGCGCTCGTGGCCGAACAATTCACTCTCCAGCAAATCTTTAGGGATGGCTGCGGTGTTGATGGCGACAAACGGCCCCTTGTTGCCCGCGTCGCCGCGCGGCGAGTGTTTGTGCAATGCGCGCGCGACCAATTCTTTGCCACTGCCACTCTCGCCGGTGATCATGACCGTGACATTGCTTTGGCTCAAGCGTCCAATGGCACGAAACACATCTTGCATGGCTGGGGCTTGACCCAGCATTTCTGGCGTGGCATCTTGCAACTCGCTTTGGGCTTGCTCGCGCTGGCTCTCGTCCACAGCGCGGCGAATCAGCTCGACCGCTTTGGGCAAATCAAAGGGCTTGGGCAAGTACTCGAAAGCGCCGCCTTGAAAGGCAGAGACTGCGCTGTCCAAATCAGAGAACGCTGTCATGATGATCACGGGCAAGGTCGGCAAACGCTCTTTGACTTTGGTGAGCAGGTCCAGCCCCGAGCCCCCCGGCATGCGAATGTCGCTGACCAAGATTTGCGGCCCCTCGTCTTCGCCCGCAGAGTCCAAGGCTTGGAGCACTTCGCGCGGGTTGGTGAAGCTGCGGGTGGGTAGGTTTTCGCGCTGCAACGCTTTCTCGAGCACGAAGCGAATTGACTGGTCGTCATCAACAATCCAAATCGGTTTCATTTCGTTACTTTCATTTCGGCACTTTCGTTGCATCTACAGAAGGGAAGGCTGAAGGCATCAGGGCAGCGGGATCAGGATTTTGAAATCCGTGCGTCCCGGCACACTGTCACATTCAATCAAGCCGTGGTGCTGCTGGATGAATGTTTGCGCCAGATTCAGCCCCAGGCCTGAGCCGCCATCCCGTCCAGAAACCAAAGGAAAAAACAACCGATCCTTGATCTCTTCCGGAATGCCGGGCCCGTTGTCAATGACATGCAATTCCAATGCCAGGCGATAGCGTTGCTTACCAAATGTGACCCCTCGTGTCACGCGGGTGCGCAAAACGATCTTGGCATCACCCGCTTGGGTGCGTTCAGCCAAAGCCTGGGCCGCGTTGTGCACGATGTTGAGCACAGCCTGGATCAGCTGCTCGCGGTCGCCCCGAAACTCAGGAATAGAGGCGTCGTAATCACGCGCCATCTGCAAACCACGTGGAAACTCGGCCAGCACCAGGCTGCGCACCCGTTCGCAGACCTCATGGATGTTGACATCGCCCACCATGTGTGGTCGACGGTGCGGGGCCAGCAAACGGTCAACCAAGACCTGCAAACGGTCGGCCTCGTGGATGATGACCTGGGTGTACTCCACCAAGTCACGACTTTCCACCTCCATTTGCAGCAGCTGGGCCGCACCACGGATGCCACCCAAGGGGTTTTTGATTTCATGGGCCAAGTTCCGAATCAGCTCTTTGTTGGCCTGGGCCTGATCGATCAATCGCTCTTCGCGGTCTTGCCGGGCCTGCTGCTCCAGGGGCAACAACTCCACCAACACGTCGGACGGCCGGTCGGTGGGTGCCACGATGACATGAACCGGTAATGGGTCTTGCTGGGGGCGGCGCAAATGCGCGTCGTAGCGCAGCGCAGCAAAGGCATTGGTTTGCGCCCCTTGCAGCGCATTCTCCAAGGCTTGGCCCTCTGTGAAGTATTGGGACAAGGTGGTGCCTTGAATGTTGCGTCGTGACACACCCATCACATCTTCGAGGGCTGCATTGGCAAACACCACAGTACCGTCCACATGAACCACCGCCACCAAGGTGGCCAGTAAGTCAAAAGCATGAAACGGGCCGGCGGGGTTGTCTGGGCTGTTGGACGGTGAAGCTATGTCGGTCAAGGGGTAACTCCTGGTGAAACTGCAGGCAGGCGCGATAGCTCACGCTGCAAACCGGCCAGATCGGCTTCGCTGCGTTGGAGGGCCGAGCGCAATTGCGCCACCCGCTCTTGGTATTTGTTGGGCTGACGGAATTCATCGGCCTGCCGCTCGGGCTCGCCTTGGTTCCAAGCCTGCATCAGGGTTTGGTGGCGCGCCTGAGCCCGCTGCCATTCGGCTTGTAGGACCGTACGAGCTTGGGCGTCACGCTGACGCTGCTCGGCGTCGTCCACTTTGGACGCACTGGCGGCAGAGGCCGCAGGTGACGCCACGGCTGGGTTGCGTTGCACGTGAGTGCCTTCGATCACCGTGACGGCTGAATTGCGCAAGGTCGTGCAATGGCGCTTGGGGTCTGGCTGGTTGGTGTATTCGTTGCCACAGCGATAGACCTGCGGCGCGTCCGCGGCCACAGCATGCCAGCCATGGACACCCACCCAGGCACCTAGAGCAACACACATCAAGGAAAGTTTCATAGAGACAAGCAAAGAAACTGCGCCAACAAAAAAGGACGGCTCACGCCGTCCTCTTTGTTGACAAGCCGCAAAGAATTACAGCGAGTAGTACATGTCGTACTCAACAGGGTGCACGGCCTGGCGGAAGCGGGTGACTTCGGCCATTTTGAGCTCAATGTAAGCGTCGATCATGCTGTCGGTGAACACGCCACCTTTGGTCAAGAAGGCACGGTCTTTGTCCAAGTATTCCAAGGCTTGATCCAAGCTGTGGCACACCGTAGGCACCAATGCGTCCTCTTCGGGTGGCAGGTGGTACAAGTCTTTGGTGGCGGCTTCACCGGGGTGAATCTGCTTTTCGATACCGTCCAAACCAGCCATCAACAAGGCCGAGAAGCACAGGTAAGGGTTGGCCATGGGATCTGGGAAACGTGCCTCGATGCGACGGCCTTTGTCAGACGCCACGTGAGGAATACGGATCGATGCAGAACGGTTGCGGCTGGAGTAAGCCAACTTCACAGGGGCTTCAAATCCGGGCACCAAACGCTTGTAGCTGTTGGTCGAAGGGTTGGTGATGGCGTTCAAAGCACGGGCGTGCTCAATGATGCCGCCAATGTAGAACAAGGCGGTCTCGCTCAAACCTGCGTAGCCATTGCCTGCGAACAGGTTTTTGCCGTTCTTCCAGATCGACTGGTGCACGTGCATGCCAGAACCGTTGTCGCCCACGATGGGCTTGGGCATGAAGGTGGCTGTTTTGCCGTAGGCATTGGCCACGTTCCACACCACATACTTCAGCTTCTGAGTCCAGTCAGCGCGCTCGACCAAGGTAGAAAACTTGGTACCGAGTTCGTTTTGACCAGCGCCCGCCACTTCGTGGTGGAACACCTCAACGGGGATGCCCATTTCTTCCAAGATCATGGACATTTCTGCGCGCATGTCTTGGGTGCTGTCGACGGGGGGCACGGGGAAGTAGCCGCCCTTGACGGTGGGACGGTGGCCTTTGTTGCCGCCTTCGATGACTTTGCCAGTGTTCCAAGGTGCTTCGTAGTCGTCGACCTTGAAGAACGAGCCCGACATCTCATTGCCCCAACGCACGTCGTCGAACAAGAAGAATTCGGGTTCTGGTCCGAAATAGGCGGTGTCGCCCAAACCAGAGGCCTTCAAATAAGCTTCAGCGCGCTTGGCGATTGAACGTGGGTCACGGTCATACGACTTGCCGTCACCTGGCTCCAACACGTCGCAAGACAACACCAGTGTGGATTCTTGGAAGAAAGGGTCGATGAAAGCCGACATGGCGTCGGGCATGAGCAACATGTCAGAGGCTTCAATGCCTTTCCAACCCGCGATGGAAGAGCCGTCAAATGCGTGGCCTTCGGTAAATTTGTCTTCGTTGAAAGCTGAAATTGGCACGCTCACGTGCTGTTCTTTGCCACGGGTATCGGTGAAACGGAAGTCAACGAACTTGACTTCGTTGTCTTTCACCATCTTCATCACGTCTGCGACGGTCTTGGCCATCAGGTTCTCCTGCAAGGGTAGGTTGGTTTAGAAAAGTTTCGAGGTTTGAGGATGCAGGTTCTGTGCCAAGGATAGGACGACACAACCCGTCAACTCAATTAACGTCTAGCCATGTATTTTGCCCTGACTTGAGGGGCGATTTGGCACGACAGGCCGTTTGACCGCTAAAAAGGCTTCAGCAGAAAAACACTCTTTTGGTGCAATTATAAGTTATGCACCAATTTGGTACGTCTTTAGCCTCGCACCAATTCGGGGCCCAGTTTGGGGCTGAAGGCTTTCAAGCCTTCGAGCATGCGTGGATAGGCTTGCGCCACTTTGGCGGGATCGCCTTTGACACCCAGTTCAATATGCCGACCATATTCGGGGTGGTCCACACTTGGCAAGCTGAACACTTTGACGCC
>CANCUP010000042.1 GCA_947381325.1 Comamonadaceae bacterium | reverse complement strand
GCCGACACCGATTCACGCTTGGTGTTCATCACCCGCAACATCGAGGCCGATGTGATTCGCAATTTGTTTGCGGCAGTGGGTGCGGTTACGCCCGCAGCCTGACGCATCGGGCTTGGCGTTTGGCGCGCCAAGCCGCTGGCCTGGTCCTTATTTGGCCTTGGCTTTCACTTGGGGTTTTGCTTTGGCTTTGGCCGCCTTCTTGGGCACGCACATGTGCGAGAGCACATCGAACACAGCTGCGGTGTCGTTCTCGGCATGGCCCAAACCCATGGCCGCGTTGTAGACCGGGATGGTGGCTGCAAATAGGGGCGCTGCGGTGTGGGTTTGCGCCAGGGCGGCACCAATGAGCTTCATGTCTTTTTGCCAGACAGAGACTTTCATGGTGGCCTGGTCCCAGCTTTGGTTGACCATCATGGGGCCGCGCACATCCAGCATGCGTGAGCCACCCGCGCCGTCGGCCAGCACCTTCACCGCCACCTCAGGCGCAATGCCAAAGCGCTCGCCAAACAACAGCACCTCAGCGGTCGACACGTTGTGGATGGCCACCAACAAATTGGCCATCAGTTTCATCTTCATGCCGTTGCCAAACTCACCCAGGTAATAGTTGGCTTTGGCAAAGCCCTCAAACACGGGCGCGAGTTGTTGCACCGCTTTGGCCGGGCCGCTGGAGTACACCGACAGGTCTTTGCGCACCGCTTGCGCGCCTGTGCCGGACAAGGGGCAGTCGAGCAGGGTGATGCCTTTTGCAGCCAAGATTTTTTGCGCCGCCACCTTGTCGTCAATGTCGAGTGTGCTGGTGTCGACCACGATCAAGCCTTTTTTACCGCTTTGGGCCACAGCGTGTGAGGCATCGATCAAGGCTTGGGCGTGGGGCAGGGACGCAATGATCACGTCCACCTGAGCGGCCACATCACCCATGCTGGCGCAAGGTGTGCCGCCGGCTTTTTTCAGCCGTGCACGGGCCGCATCGCTGGGGTCAAAGCCGCACACTGAAAACCCTGCCTTCAACAAATTGCCCGACATGGCCGAGCCCATGATGCCCAAACCCAAGAAGCCAATGCGCGCGACGGTGGTCTTGGCTGCACTTGCTTTTGCAGCGGCTTTGACGCTGGTTTTAACCCGGTCAGGCGCGCTGATTTTTGTTTTGGTGGTCATTTGATCTCCTAATTGGTGTAAATTCGCGCACAGTCTAAAACAAGAAACCGAACCAGGAGACGCCCCCGTGACAAGCGCAAACCATTCATCGACACACCCACCCGTTCGCATTGGCCTTGTGGGCTACGGGTGGTGGGGCAAGACGATTGCCAAACAAATTCACAGTTCAAACCGCATGTCTTTGGTGGCTGTGGTCGAGGTGAGTGCCGAGTTGCGTCAGCAGATGGCCACAGACCCTGTGTTGCAGGGTGTTCAGGTGTTGGCCAGCTTCGACGAGTTTTTGCAGATCGCCGAGATGGAAGCGGTCATTTTGTGCACGCCACACCAGCAGCATGCCGATCAAATCGTGGCGGCGGCCGAAGCCGGCAAACACGTGTTTTGTGAAAAGCCCCTGTGCCTCACCGTCAAAGACGCACAACGCGCCATCGACAGTTGCACCCAGCATCAGCGGGTGTTGGGCATTGGCCATGAGCGCCGCTTTGAGCCCTCGGTGATCGAGCTGCGCCGTGAGATCGAGGCGGGCACTTTTGGCACCATCTTGCAAATTGAAGCCAACTTCAGCCAAGACAAATTCTTTGCCTTGCCCAAAGACAACTGGCGCCTCTCGAACCAGCACGCACCGGTGGGGCCACTGACCGCTACAGGCATTCACTTGGTGGATTTGGCGATTGCCATTTTGGGCCCCAGCGAAGCGGTGTGGGCACGCTTGGCCACACGGGGTTCTGACTTTGAGAACGGCGACACGCTGGGGCTGATGTTGGCTTTCCCGGGCGGAGCCAATGCTTTGATCAGCGCCATCTTGGCGACGCCCTTTGAAGGCCGTTTCACGGTGTACGGCTCCAAGGGCTGGTTTGAAATTCGTGACCGCACCCACCCAGAAAACCCCACGGGCTGGGACATCAAACGCGTCATGCAAGGCCAAGAGCCTGTCACCAGCTTTGCGGCGCCCCATCCGACGGTGCGGGCCAACTTGGAGGCCTTCTCGGCGGCCATTCGCCATGAGAAACCTTATCCTGTGACGCACCGTGAGATGCTGGCCAACGTGGCGGCACTCGAAGCCATCATGACGTCGGTGCTGACCCAGAAGATCGAAGCTGTGACTTCTCCCGATTGAGGTCTTGTGCGCATGCCCTCCAAGACCCCCCCACCTGAAAAAAAACGCCTCAGCAGCCAAGAGCGTGAGCAGCAGATCGCGCGTGGCGCGGTCGAGTTTTTTGCCGAGGTCGGTTTCAGCGGCGACACACGTGAGTTGGCGCGGCGCTTGGGGGTGACCCAATCCTTGATTTACAAGTATTTCCCCAACAAAGATGCCTTGATCGACCGCGTGTATGACGAGGTGTACCTGGGGCGTTGGAACCCGTTTTGGGAGTCGGTCATCCAAGACCGCAGCATCCCGTTGGAAGAACGTTTGGTCAGCCTTTACATCGAGTATTCCAAGGCGGCATTGACGCGGGATTGGGTGCGCATTTTCATGTTCTCAGGTCTGCGCGGCGAGAGCATCAACAAAAAATACCTCGACATTTTGCGCACGCGCATCCTTGAGCCTGTCGCGCTCGAACTGCGTCACGAACTGGGCATGCCCGACGCCAGTGCCTTGCCCTTGAAGACGGCTGAAATTGAGTTGGTATGGAGCATCAATGCGCGCATTTTTTACTTTGGACAGCGGCGCTGGATTTTCAATGTGCCGGTGGAAGACGACATTGAGGACATGATTCGCCTCACCATCGCGCATTTCATGGCGGGCGCCCATGCCGTGGTGCCGCAGATCTTGGGTTTGACAGCGAGCAAGAAACTGCGAAATAAAGCCTCTCGCTAGGGGAAAGCCCTAGTGCTATAGATCACCTGATCACCTTAAAGTGATCATATGAACACCAAGTCACCCGTTTTTGACCCGCGCGATTTGCGCAACGCTTTCGGAAGTTTCGCAACAGGGGTCACGGTGGTGACCTCGGGTCATGCAGGCTCCCGCCTGGTGGGTGTGACAGCCAACTCGTTCAGTTCGGTGTCGCTGGAGCCGCCCATCGTTTTGTGGAGCTTGGGCACTTCATCGCCAAGCTTGGAAGTGTTCGACCAAACTGAGCGCTTTGTGATCAACATCTTGTCTCTCGATCAGGTGGACTTGTCCAAGCGATTCTCCAGTTCGTCACCCAATAAATTTGAAGGTGTGCATTTCACCGAAGGACTCGGCGGCTTGCCCGTGCTCAGCGCTTGCGTGGCCACGCTCGAGTGCAAAACCACCCAGCGCTTGTTGGTGGGAGACCACATTTTGTTTTTAGGACAGGTTGAAAAGTATTGTTACGAGCGCAAGCCCACGTTGATGTTTTGCCAGGGCAGTTATGTGCAAGGCGCTGAGCACAGCCCTGCCTGAGTGGGTGAGTTGAGATATTCAAGGAGAAAAGATTGAAACACAGCATGTTCATGATGCCGTTGCATCCCCCGGGACGAAACATTGGCGAGACCTTGGCCGAAGACCGCGAAGCCATTTTGTTGGCTGACCGTTGCGGCTACAGCGAAGCCTATGTGGGCGAGCACGTCACAGATGCCGCTGAGACGGTCACCTCGAGCATGATCTTTTTGGCCAGCCTGATTTCTGAAACCAAAAACATCATGCTGGGCACGGGCACCATCAACATGCCCAACGCCCATCCTGCCGCCATTGCCGCGCAGGCCGCCATGATGGACCACATGCTTAAGGGCCGCTTCATCATGGGCATCAGCCCTGGCGGCTTGATGTCTGACGCCGAGGTGTTTGGCAACTTTGGCAAAGACCGCAACGCCATGTTTGTCGAGAGCATCAACACGGTGTTGAAAATTTGGGAATCCGATCCTCCGTACGACATCGACGGCGAGTTCTGGAAAATTTCCGTGGGCAAAACCATGCTGCCTGAAATCGGTCAAGGCTTCATCATGAAGCCTTACCAGCGCCCGCATCCGCTGATCGTGGGCACGGCGGTGGCGCCGTTTTCCAAGGGCGTGACCGAAATGGCCAAGCGCGGCTGGCAACCTATTTCTGCCAACTTCCTCATGCCCGAGTGGGTCAAGACCCATTGGCCCAAGTATGTCGAAGGCCGTGAGGCCGTGGGGGCTGTGGCCAGTCCCAGCGAGTGGCGCGTGGCCAAGAGCATTTTTGTGGCCGACGACGACGCCACGGCCAAGCTCTATGGCTTGGAAGAGGGCGGTCCTTATCACTTCTACTTCAAGCAGTTGGTGCGCAAGATGCTCAACGGCGGACGCAGCAATTTGTTCAAGACCGACCCCAACATGGACGACGCCTTGGTCACCCCCGACTACGTCACCCAACGTTTGGTGTTGGCGGGCACGGTGAATTCGGTGGTGGACCAAATCTTGGCTTTCCGCGAGCACGTGGGCGACTTTGGCAACCTCTTGTACGCTTGCCACGACTGGATGGACCCCGCCCTGGGCAAACGCTCGATGGAGCTGTTTGCCAACGAGGTCATGCCGCGTGTCAACGCCGCCATTGGCCGCTGACCCATCCCCTTGAATGCGCTGGAGCCTCGCGTGAGCGCATGCAACAAGAACTGCCCTACGCAAGTCCGTGCCGGCATGACCATCGATGGGGACCTGCCGATTCAGATGGACGACGACCAGGTCTTGCGTGCCCATGTGTTGCGCTCTATCGCGCCAGGGCAATACGCCTGATATTTTCAACTTCAAAGGACGAACCATGTTTTACACCTGTGCCGCTTCATGCAGTGACCCCGATCACGACCACGGTTTCTCGCTCGCCAGCAGCGCCAAGTCGGCCAAAGCAGCCACGGCCAAAGCCGCCAAGAGCAGCAGCACCAAGCCCGCTGCCACCACGGGCGTGAAGTCCAAATCGGCCACCTCCCACATCGTCAAAGACCGTCGCTGCAAATCCAAAGTGGTGGACATCCATTGCCACTACCTCAACCCCGAGGTGAACAAAAAAACCGCCCACCTCAACGCCGCGCAGTACGACCCCACGGTGATCTTTGCCAATGAGTTGACCAATCAAACCAACATCAAGCAAATGAAAACCCGTGCCCCCAAGTTGATGGGCATTGAAGAGCGCATCCAAGACATGGACCGCATGGGCGTGGACATTCAAGCTGTGTGCCCAGCGCCTTACCACTACTTTTATTTCACCGAGCCCAAGCTCGGTGCCGAATTGGCCCGTGACGTGAACCACGGCATTGCCGAGTTGGTGGCCAAGCACCCTGACCGCTTTGTGGGCTTGGGTTCTGTGCCTTTGCAAAACGCCGAACTGGCCGTCAAAGAGCTGGAGTACTGCGTTAAAAAACTCGGCATGCGCGGCGTGGAGATTTGCACCAACGTCAACGGCATGAACCTGACAGACCCCCGCTTGGGTCTGGAAAAGTTCTTCGCCAAAGCCAACGAGTTGGGCACCGTGATCTTCATGCACCCCCTGGGCTACACCCAGGGCGAGCGCTTGACCAACCACTACTTCAACAACGTGATCGGCAACCCGCTCGAAACCACCGTGGCCGTGAGTCACCTGATTCTGGATGGCGTGGTGGCACGCAACCCCAAAATCAAAGTCATCGCTGCCCACGGCGGTGGCTACATTGCCCACTACTGGGCCCGCATGGACCATGCGTGGCAGGCACGTCCCGATGTGCGCACCGTGATCAAGAAGAAGCCTTCGAGCTATTTGGAGAAGTTCTACTTCGACACCATCACCTTCGACCCCCGCATGCTGAAAAACCTGATCGACCGCTACGGTGCTGAGCATGTGCTGTTGGGCACCGACTACCCCTACGACATGGGCATGGACGATCCACTGGGCTTGATCGCCAGCGTCAAAGGCTTGCCTGCGACCCAGCGTCGCATGATCGAAGGCCTCAACGCGATGAAGCTCTTGAAGATCAAAGCCTGAACCGTCGAAACTTGTCTGGGGCTCGATGCTGCGCGTGATGCACGCGCAGGTCTGACCCTTTGAGCAATAGAAACCGTTGTTTTATTGAAAATAAAGGTGCATATCGTCAATATCGTGGCCTCAGCGTCTTGCTGGGCACACGAAGCAACTAGGATAGGTCGACAACAATGAATTGAAGGCAAATCATGGACGCACGCGCGCAATCGAGCGGCCTCAAACTTGCCCACATCAAAATCGCTTGCTCCAACTGCAACATGCGCGAGCTGTGCATGCCGGTTGATCTGAGTGAGGCAGACATGCTTCGCATCGAGGAAGTGGTCTCTTCCAGACGCAAAGTCATCCGAGGCGACAGCCTGTTCAACAACGGCGAGACATTCAAAGCCTTGTTTGCCATCCGCACGGGGTTTTTCAAAACCAGTTTTGCATCGCCCGATGGCAGAGAGCAAGTCACTGGGTTCCAAATGGCAGGTGAAGTCATGGGCTTAGACGGCATCGTCAACGACCACCACACCTGTGATGCGATCGCCTTGGAAGATGCCGAGGTGTGCGTGATGAACTTTGACCACATTGCCACCTTGTCCAGAGAAATTACGGGCTTGCAGCGCCACGTCCACAAAATGTTGAGCCGAGAAATTTTGCGCGAGAACGGGGTGATGCTGCTCTTGGGCAGCATGCGCGCAGAGGAGCGTTTGGCCACGTTTTTGCTTAACTTGGCACAACGATTGCACGCACGCGGGTTTTCTTCTTCTGAGCTGGTGCTGCGCATGACGCGTGAAGAAATTGGCAGCTACCTCGGCATGAAAATTGAAACCGTCAGCCGCACATTTTCAAAACTTGTCGAAGACGGCATCGTCGAAGTCCATCTCCGACAAGTCCGCATCCTCGACGCGGACGCGCTCAAAGCCTTGACCAACCCGCACAGTCAGTGAATCAATTGGGTCATGTTCCACATGGGCATGAAGATGCCCAGCAACAGCACCAACACCAGCGATGCCATGAACAGCAACAAAATCGGCTCCAGAGTTTCGGTCAATTGACTGGCTTCGTATTCGACTTCCTCTTGGTACAAATTGGCGAGCTGTTGCACCATGCCTTCCACATCACCGGTTTCTTCCCCCACAGAAATCATTTGGAGCTCCATGGGGTTGAACAGCCCGGCAGACAAGAAGCTGCGCAGCAAACTGTCGCCGTGCGATACCCCTTCGCGCATCAACAAAATACGCTCGCGGTAAAAACTGTTGTCCACCACACGCGACACCAGCGTGAATGCGGTCACGATGGGCACACCACTTTTCATGGCCGTTTCAAAACTGCGGCAAAACCGTGCGGTCGTGGCTTTGGTCAGCACAGGGCCGATGAATGGAATTTGCAGTTTGTATTTGTCCCAGTTGTAACGCCCCTCGTTGGTTGACAGGTAATAGCGTATGCCCAGTGCCAAGACCACCAAACTGGTCAAGATCAGCATCCAGTATTTCAGCGCAAAGCCCGATACCGTGATCAAAAAGACCGTCATGCCCGGCAGTTGAATGTTCATGCCGCTGTACACCTTGGTGAACGAAGGGATGACATAGAGGGTCATGATGAACATGGCCGCCACGATGGCAGTCAAGACAAAGGACGGGTAGCGCAGAACGCTCTTGATTTTTTGACGCATGCGGCGGTCAAAATCGAGTTGCACAAACAGGCGGTTGAACACCTCGTCGAGCTTGCCAGAGCTTTCTCCCACGCGCACCATGTTGATGTAGTAGTCATCAAAAAATTCAGGGTGTCTGGCCATGGCGGCACTCAGCTCTGAGCCTTTGTCCAAGGATGCATGCAAGGACCGAAGCAACTTGGTCATGGAAGGGTTTCGGCTGCTGGTCTTCAAGCCATTGACCGCTTGAATCATGGGGACACCCGCCTTCATGAGAGTGGCCAGTTGACGCGTCAGCAAGAGCAAGTCCGTCGGTGTGAGTTTTTTGGCACCTTGCAGTGCGCGTATCCATGCCGGTTGTCCTTTGAGAGGATCTTCTTTGAGTTGGACGTGGATCGGTGCAATCCCCGCTGAAGTCATCCAGTTGATCACCCCTTCGGCATTGGGCGCTTCCACCGTTCCCTGCATGACATCGCCGCGCTTGTTGCGTCCCTTGTATTCATAAATTTCCATGCGGCTTCCTCGTTGTGCTTGTGGCTTGCGTTATTCAGACATTGGTGCGTTTTTGGTCACTTCCGCCACCGTGGTCAGTCCTTGAAACACCAGCGCAAAGCCGTGGTGCATGATGCTGTCTTTGCCAATTTGTTGGTGTGCGACCGCTTCAAATGCCACCGGGTCTTCTTTGTGCAACGCCACCGCCAATTCAGGCGTCATTTCGAGCAATTCAAAAATGCCAACACGCCCTCGGTAACCTGACCCATTGCAAGCCACGCAGCCTTTACCCATTTTCAGCGTCGCGGTGCTCGGGACTTCATCCACATAACGCGTCACCCATGTCTGCTCCGCAACGCTGAGCGCGTGGGGCTGACTGCACGCCTGGCAGACCAAGCGCAGCAAACGTTGTGACAGAACGGCTCGCAAGGTGGAGGCAATCATGAAGCCGGGCACACCCATGTCCATCAAACGTGATGGCGTGCTGACGGCATCGTTGGTGTGCAAGGTGGACAAGACCAGGTGACCGGTCATGGCCGCACGGGTCGCAATTTCAGCGGTCTCGTTGTCGCGAATTTCACCCACCAACAAGATGTCCGGGTCTTGGCGCAAAAAAGAGCGCAAGACGCGTGGAAACGTCAGACCAATCTTTTCGTTGACCTGCACCTGGTTGATGCCGCTGATGCGGTATTCCACCGGATCTTCGCAAGTGAGGATCTTGACCTCGGTGCTGTTGAGGCGACTCAGTGCCCCATACAGCGTGGTGGTTTTGCCACTGCCGGTCGGGCCTGTGGCCAACACGATGCCACTGGGCGAGGCAATGGCTTGTATGAATTTATCAAACAGCGCTTCTGGCATGCCCAAAGCTTTCAGGTCTTTCATGCCTTGGCTTTGCACCAAGATACGCAGAACCACCGATTCGCCGAATTGCGTGGGCATGGTGGACATGCGAATGTCAAGTTGCTTGCTGTCTATGCGTACAGAAATACGCCCATCTTGGGGCAAGCGCTTCTCTGCAATGTCCAAGCCTGCCATCAGTTTGAGCTTGACCACCAAGGGCGGTGCGACCTTGGGGTCAGCCTCCACTTGGGTGTGTAAGACGCCGTCGATGCGGTAGCGCACCACCAACTGTTTGTCTTGGGGTTCGATGTGGATGTCTGAAGCGCGCAATTGGGTGGCATCATGGAAGATGGTCTGCAAAAGCTTGACCACGGGTGCTTCTGCATCGTCCACCGTGGCGCTGATTTGGTTGAGGTTGATGATGTTGCTGTCACTGTCCACGTCAAACTCGACCGCTCTGGCAAAGGCCGTGAGTGGCTCATCTTTGCTGTAGGCTTGTTCGATCAGCGCATTGAGCTGATCGTTCGCTACCACGGCAATTTCGATGGGACGTCGCAAATGCGCCGACAGTGCATCTTGTGCCGACAAGTTGTAGGGGTCAGACACCCCCACCAAGTAGGTCGCTGTTCGATCTTCCAGCACCACAGCCCTGTATTTGCGCGACTGCAGCTCATCCAGCCTGACGACTGTGTCCAAGTTCACCTGGTAGTGCTTCAAATCAATGAAGGGCAAGTTTTGTTGCGACGCCAGAACACGTGCAATTTGCTCTTCTGACACATAGTTGTTGTCGAGCAAGATTTGTCCGAGCTTTCGTCCAGAGCGGGCTTGCTCACTCAAGGCCTCGGCCAGTTTTTTGGGGGCTAAGAACCCTTTGGTGACCAGCTCTTCGCCAAGTCGGTTGTTGTGGGATGTGTCCATCGAGTTACCTTGTGTGTGTATCAATCAAAAGCCAGATGTCACTTCATTCCACTGACTGATCTTGGCCTGAGAGCGTGCGATGCGCCGTATCTTGCTGGGGTCAACACCCCTCAGGCAAACAAAACCACCGGCCCATTGCTGCGCCGCATCGGTCGCGCGGGTCAGTGCAAATGTGGTGCTCGAACTCGGGGACGAGGGGTTGTCAAACAAGGCACAGATACCGCCACACACGGTGGCGTTGGCCAAGGCTGTGCTGGGGGTTGCCGTGACTTTGAACTGGGTGCTGCCAGCAGCGACGGTGTCGAGCACTTGCGTGCTGCCCGCAAATTTCCCTGTGCCGCTGTAGACCTTCAAGATCGTGCCTTTGATCAGGGCATTGGGCAGGCTCGCTGCCATGTTGATGGTGCCTGTTTCGCCCGACTTGGACGTGGCACCAGACAACATCACATAGGGGTTGTAGGTGTACCAAATTTCAGAGAACACGTCCCCAAACACCCCTGGGGTTGAACCATCGGTGTTGGGGTAATGTGCAATCCAGTTCATGGCAATGGGCTGCGCTGGGTTGCCATTGGTGTTGAAAACCACCGAGGCATAGGCCCCGGTCACGTTGTCGTTGCCGCGCCCCGACACACCAAACACCAAGGTGTCGGCCTGTGCGCACCAGCCTTTGGCTTCGCCACTGGAGGTGTCGCCCGTGGTGACGGTGTTGTTGGCGGTGTTGGCGGTTCTTTTGCTGTCGTAAAAATTGCCCACAAGTGTGGGAAGCCCTGCGATGCCAGGCATCACCATGCCCACCTCAGAATAGTTGCGGTCTTCGCTCAAGGTTTGAATCACATCCACACCGGTTTTAGCCCCAATGTTGACGGCTGTGCCCAAGGCGCCCACGCTGGGATTGCCACTGCTCGATTCCAGTGTCCACTCCAAATTGCAAGAGGGCAGAGGGCAGCGTGTGGCTGTGGCCTGTCCGCCAGAGGTGCTGTTGCCAGTGCTGCCGTGTCGACGCCAAGCCAAATTGAACACCGCGACTCCGGGCACTGCGGTGTTGTTTTCTAAGCGCATCGCAATGTTGTGACCAAAGCCAGCCGTGCCTATTTCAGACGCCACATTGATGAGGGTTTGCAGGGTCCGCTGCGCTTGGTTGTACAGCCCCGTCACCCGAACTGCGCAGGTACCCGGTGCAGAGGTGATGCTGCTGTCGTATTGGAAACTGCCATGCGGCACGTCGCTCGGAAACTGGATCGCTTGGTTGCTCACGCCAGCGTTGGTTTTTTTGGCCGCATCACAGGCTGCGTTGAGTTGTGTGTCATCTGCTGCCACGATGCCCGAGACGATGGCCACCGAGCGCTCGACGCCACTCTCGGCGATCAGCAGGGCTTTGATGCCCTCCAAATACTGCACCGAATCCGAGGCTTTGTGGCCCAGCATGCCCAATGTTTGTGTGAGTATGGAAAAGACCCCAAGGATCACAAAAAATACGGCAGCAATCGACACAAAGCCGCGCTGGTGTCGCATGGGGGTCGTATTGACGGATGGCTTCATCAGATGTTTCGCAGTGCCACAAGGGTTCTCAACCTTATCGCTTCGGTCTCGGATTCATGAACCGTGAGGTCGATTTCCACAAACCGAACCAGCGGATAACTCTGGCTGTTGGAGGCCAACACCTGCATGGCCGCATCGAAGTAGGTCAGCGAAAAGGCGCTGGCATGCTGGCCCAAGATGAAATGGGTGCCAGAGGCCGGACTTCCCAGATACAGGGTGAATTGCGGATCGCTTGAATTTTGAAGCGCGCTGAGGGTGACGGTTTGTTGGGTCAACACGTCTTGCCTTGTAAAGCTCAGTGTGCTGGGCGACGCTTGGGTGATCATGGGTTGTTTGGTGTTCGAGTCGACGGCGATCGAGCGAATCTCTCGTGCCATGCGCTCCATCGCATAGCGGGCTGAGCTGGTGTTGGCATTGCCGTTGTTGAGCATGCGTGTGCTTCTGTAGCTGTCCGAAATCATGTTCACACCGACCGAAGACAAAATCCCCAGCAGCACGATGACCAAGGTCAGTTCAATCAATGTGAAACCGCGTTGTGGGTGGGATGGCTGCAAGGGTGTCATGTCAATACTTCACCCATTGCAAACTGATCGGCCCCAAGCTTCCTTTGGCCGTGTTGAGCGCCATCTCCACCAACTGGCACACTGCACCGGCAGGGCAGCTTTCTGTCGATGTGGTGGTGGTGGTCACGGTGAAGTTGTTACCGGCCGAGGTCATGGTGGGCAGTTGCTCACACATGGCGTCGTAAAAGCCCGCTGTTTCATTGAATCCCGAGAGACGTCGCGATGCCACCACACGCTCTGCACAGGCTTGCAACAGTTGTGTGTTGCTTTGTAAATCTTGGATATGGCTGGCATTGGCATTCAAGCCACTGTTCAAGCGGATGATGGCGGCCGATGCGATGCCCAACAGCACAATCACCACAATCAGTTCAATCAACGTGAAACCACGCACCGGAGAACGCCGGCCCATCGTGGTCATGGCGCGGGGCCTGTTGTCACATAACCCGTCAAGGACGTGACCTGCACTTGCATCGCAGGCGTGTTGCTGTCTTTGCCGATCGCATAGGCCGCACCTGCATCTGGCTGCCCTGAGCTGTCAAACTTCAGGAGGGTGGGGCCTTGCAAAAAAATCACGCCGTTGACCAACTGTGATTGAAACACTTTGCCCGTGCTGGGGTCTGTGACCGCATTCGCATCGTCGGGATTGCAGCTGCTGTTCAACACTTTGTAGCTTTGGTTGTTGATCAAACACACGCACAGCGTGGCCCCACGCACACTGGCCAGCAACTGCACCCGTCGCAGGTCAGAGGCAAAGGCTTTGGCTTGTGAATCCATGGTCGACTCTGCGAGGTTGAGAATGCGTGGTGTGGCGTAGATGCTCAAGATGCCAAGCAACAGCAACACCACGACCATCTCCATCAACGTGAAGCCCCGGTACACGCGCTCACGATAGGCGGGCATGGTGCGCGTGGAGGGTGTCACGACTGACGCAATCTTTAGAGTCCGTTCAGGATCGAAAAATCCACCGTCAATTTGATGTTGCTGTTTGTCAATGTGCAGCTCGGCGCAGTCCCTGCCAAGGTGTAAGGGGTTGTCACTGCAGGCGACACCAAGGTGGACAACTCAGCACAGCCAAGTTGCGTTCCTCCATTGGATTTCTTGTAGGCATAGTCAGCCGCTGCGGCAGACGCCAAGTTGGCCGCCAAGGCTTTGGTCGCAGCTTCTTCGGCTTCGGTGGTCAGTCCTAAGAATTTAGGAATGGCAATGGCGGCCAAGATACCAATGATCACAATCACGATGATCAGTTCAATCAAGGTGAAACCTGATTGTGGGTGACGGCCCAAAGTTTTGTTTAAATTTTTCATCCATCAACTCCTGTTTTATGAAAGGGACGCGGCCGATTATTAGGAGGTGTTGGAATGAATGAAAGCGCCCATTTCTGATCCGTTGACAATTGTCAAGCGATCCACCAATTGAGTGACATGGCGTGCGATTGTTCTCGCTTGTGATGTCGTTGACCTCTAGACTTTGCCCATCGTTTGTCTTTCACAGGTGGATATCTAGACATGTCATTCAAGAGGCTTTGGCCCAGTGGTCCCGATGGTTTCACCACCATTGACTGTCAAGCGGGCATGCACAGCGTGAGTGTCAAATCACCACGCACTGTGGGTGAACGCGCACAAGTGCTGCGCCACGCCTCGATGCCCGGCGCTGTGTTGAATTCAGACAACTTGCTTCTACTTGGCAAGCGCATGCATGGCATGGACTATCCCTTGGTGCATGTGCTGGGGCGCAAGGAATACCAAATATTTTTGGTGGACAAAGCCGCTGTCAAGCCGGAGGAAATGGAAAGCAGCTTGCGCTGGACTTTGACGCCACTGCTGGACTATCCGTCCGCAGATGCGAATTTGTCTTGGATGGAAATCCCTCAGATGCATGGTGTCAAAAACCGGACCGCGCAACTCTACGTGATCGCTGCTAGAAGAGAGCTGATCAATCAGCGCATGGATCTGTTTGATCTGTCTCACCTCGCGTTGTCGTCGATCGATATCCGTGAAACGGGCCAGCGCAATCTCTCAGCCGCTATCCCATCCCAAGATGCTGCTGTCTGTTTGATTTATGCAGAACCGCAAGGTGTGCAGCTGACGGTCACGTACAAGGGAGAGTTGTATTTGGAGCGCTACATCCGGGAGGCTTTGTTCGCCGATGACGTGGCGACATCGGATGCCGTAGCAGCTCAAAAGTTTGACCGTGTGGCGCTTGAAGTGCAGCGTTCGATTGACTTTGTGCGTCGCAATGTGTCGTCGATGCCGTTTGACGGTATTTACATCGGCCCCACCGAACGTGAGATTGGCTTGGTTGAAAAACTACAGACACGCTTGCTCACCGACATTCGCGCGCTCGACTTGGGCAGCCTCTTCGATTGGCCTACCGGTTCTGACTTGCATCAGCCCGCCGTGCAAGCACTGTATTTCAATGCGTTGGGCGCAGCTTTGCGCTTCAAGGAATAAGCCATGCCGCAACACATCAACCTCTTGACTCGGCGACGCGCCATAAAAAGCCTGGTTTGGCTTGCCACACGCGGCTTGGGCCTCATGCTCAGCGTGTTGGTGGTTTGGGCTGTGTTCAGTGAAGTCAAATTGCAGCAGTTGCGCAGCGACACACAGGCGGTCGAGCACACCGTGAGCAGCCTTCGCCTAGAGCTCAAGCAAAAGCGGCACGATGCGGGTTTGGAAGACGCCCAAGCCTTGGCCCAAGACACGGAGCGCATGCGTCTGAGCCTTGACGAGCACCGAGCCTTGATGCAACTTGTCAGCAAGGGCGAGGTGGGCAGCTTGCTGGGGCATGCCACCTTTTTGCAACGCTTGGCCACAACCGCGCAACCTGGTGTGTGGCTTCACGGCGTGGATGTGACCTTGGCTGGCCAGCGCATGAACATTGCAGGGACAGCCCTGAGCAGCGCGGCCGTGATGCATTACGCCCAAGCGCTGAACCAAAGTTTCCAGGGTGCGAATGTGGCGTTCACGTCGCTGGAGATCTCCAAAGAAGAGCCCTTGGCCGTGCAGGGCGCTGCCAAGAGCAGCCAGATCAAATTTAGACTTTATTGAAGGCTGACCATGGCGTCTATTTTTTCAATCGATCCTCTGCGCATCAAGTTTGATGCTTTGAATGCCCGCGAACAGTTGCTGCTTGTGTTGGTTGTAGGGGTGGGCATTTATTCTTTCTTTGAAAGCACGGTTTTGCTGCCCCAGCATGGCCGTGGCGTGAGTTTGCAAGCGGCCCATGCCCTGGCGCAAACCCAGGCCATCGCTTTGCGCACAGAAATTTCTGCCGTGGGGCACAGTGACGGCGTTTTGCGTCAAGCACAAGCAGACAACGCCCTGCTGAAGCAGAAAACGGCGATGCTGAGTGCGGTCTTGGGCAGCATCCATGGCAACGCACCTCAGTTGGGCGACTTGGTGCGCAGTGTGCTCAAAGACGACCCACATGTCAGCTTAGATTTCATCAAAACGCTGCCTGTCAAAACCTTGATGGCCGCAACACCTTCAAAGCGAGACAGAACCGCCCCAGCCACCTCGCCTGACATCACGATTTACAAGCATGGTCTCGAACTTGAGATTCACGGCAATTACTTGGACTTGCTGGCTTATTTGAACCGCCTGGAGGCCAGCACACACCATGTTTTTTGGTCGGATGTGACAGTGCGCACCGACAGCTATCCACGCACTTCATTGCGCATGACGATTTTCATCCTCAGCGAACAAGCTGTTTTAAAGATTTCTTGACCTATGCAACACCGATGGACAACCCATATGGCCTTGGCGACCCTGTTGGCTGGGGTGGGGCCTGTTTGTGCGCAAACTGACCTGCACGACCCCATGCGACCGATTGGCGTTGCAGCTGCCAGCGCCCTGACAGCGTCTGTGTCGTTGGGGTCTCCAGACACTGAGGTCGTGGCTGCACCCCAGCCCTTGGCAGGCAGCATCAACGTCTTGGTCATTGGGGCGCAGCGCCAATTTGCCCTGATCGACGGCGTGCTTGTCCACCCTGGTGAATCGGTGAACCAGTGGCGATTGGTCAGCATCCATCACCAAGGTGTGGTGATGCGCCATGCATCGCAGATACAAGAAATCAAGCTCCATCCTTCGGCTGTCAAAACCATTCGCCCCACGCATGTCAATGGCAGCACCTCGGACCCCGTCGACAACAAACCCTCAAGGAAACTTCCATGAAATGGAACACACTGGCCATCTTGGCACCCTTGGCCTTGACCACGGCCTGCTCATCGATGTATCCCCCGGCTGACTTGTCGACCCAAGAGCGTGTCAACCGCGAGCTCGCGCAAGCCGCTGCTTCGCGACGCAGCGCACCCACGGCGGTCACGCCGCCGGCCGTCCTCAACGAGTTGTTGCTGCCCTCGATCAGCAGCCTGTTGAATAAGGGCGGATCTCGCGCTTCCGAACAGCGCTTTGATTGGGTGGTCAACGATGCGCCCATTGCCCAGGTGCTTTCGAGCTTGGTGGCGGGCACGCCTTACAGCATCTTGTTCAAACCCGTCGTGCCCCAACCCACGTTCATGGCTGGTGTCGGTGGCGTGCCCCGCAGCGAGGTGGGCGAGGTGCTGGCCACGCATGTGACCTTGAGTTTGAAGAACATCACCTTGTTCCAAGCGCTCGATGCTTTGCGTGATGCCTATGGGTATGACTACACCGTGGATCAGCTGCGCATTTTGGTGCAGCCGGCACAGTTGCAAACCCAGCTCTACCATGTCAACTACATTTTGGGTCAGCGCCGTGGTGTGAGTGATTTGCAAGTCATCGGTGGCGCCTCGGTGGGGCATTCGTCGAGCTCGTCGTCGTCCTCAGGCTCGACCTCGGTCTCTTCCAGCTATGCCTCGGTCCAAGCCAGCGGACTGAGTACCACGGTGAAGTCGGACATTTGGGGCGAGGCCGAAGATGCATTGCGCACCGTGCTCGGCTGCAACATCCCCAAAGCCACAGCCACCTTGGCAACGGTGCGTCCACCCGTTGTGCAAGGCAATGCTTCGCGTGCGGATGTGACCCACCCCGGCGATGCACCCTCTGGCGAGCGCATGCGCGGTGTCGATGGCTGTGCCCAAGGCCGCGCACTCACCATCAACCAAATGAGTGGCACCATCTTGGCCCGAGGCATGCCCTCTGAGCTGCGCACCGTTGAGAACTTGTTGAAGTCGATGCAGCTGAGCATTTCGCGTCAAGTCATCATCGAGTCTAAGATCATCGACGTCGAGTTGAACAAAGATTCTCAGCAGGGCATCAATTGGGGATCGTTCCCGGATGGCATGCATCGGTTTTCCGTGGGGGCCACCGCCAGCAGCATTGGTGTGAACAAGTCAGGTCAGTTTGGTGGCGCCGTGAGCGGTAACTTAGAAAATTTGCTGGGCACCAACCAGGCCGCAGCCAACGCACTCTCCAACGCGTCGGGAGTTGCTGTGCAAACGCGAAACTTTTCAGCCCTGATCAACTTCCTAGAGTCGCAAGGGCGTGTCCATGTGCTCTCAAGCCCGCGTATTGCCACGCTGAACAACCAAAAAGCGGTGATCAAAGTAGGCAGTGAAGAGCCCTTTGTCACCAACATCACGGGTGGCAGCACCACCGTGCCCAGCGCAGGGGCTGCCATCACGGTAGACCCGACGCTGAGCTACCAACCTTTCTTTTCGGGCATCTCGTTGGACGTCACCCCCCAAATTGATGCGCAAGACAACATCACGCTGCATGTGCACTCCATGGTCAACAGCGTGATCGAAAAATCTAAATTGGCATTGCCCACCTCAGCCGCCACTGTGCCGTTTGCGGTCAACACCTTGAACGAGACCGACAGCGTGGTCAAAGCCCGAGATGGTCAAGTGATTGTGATTGGTGGCCTGATGACCGAAAAAACCTCTGACGTGCGCAGCGGTGTTCCTGGTGCGCGAGACGTGCCTGGCTTGGGCGCATTTTTCAACTGGGGCGCCCAGTCATCGGTCAAACGTGAGTTGGTGATTCTGCTGAAATCCACGGTGGTGAAAGACGACGGCGCTTGGGCAGAAGACATCGCCGCCACCGGCCAGCGCATCGGTGCCATGAGCGTGCCGCGCTGAGTCAGAGAGAAACGAACTGATGTATCTCGAACACTTTGGCTTGAAAGAGTTTCCATTCAGCATCACGCCTGACACGGAATTCTTTTTCTCATCCGGTGTTTCCCAAGAAGCGCTCAACACCTTGTTGATTGCCGCCAGAACGGGGGAGGGCTTCATCAAAATCACCGGTGAGGTAGGGACAGGCAAGTCCATGTTGTGTCGCAAACTGATGGCCAGTTTGTCGTCGGACTTCAAAGTGGCCTACATCCCTAACCCTTACCTGGACCCGGATGCCTTGTTCATGGAGTTGGCCGCCGAACTGGAGGTGGTGTTTGACAGCCAGACCATCGCCAAACACCAATTGCTGAGGGCCATCAACGAACGCTTGTTGGAACTGCACAGTGCGGGCAAACGTGTGGTGGTATGCCTGGATGAGGCGCAAGCCATGCCAATTGAAACGCTGGAGGCATTGCGTTTGCTGAGCAATCTTGAAACAGAAAAGCGCAAGCTGTTGCAAGTCATCATCTTTGGTCAGCCCGAGCTGGAAGAAAAGCTCAACCACCCTGGTATTCGCCAACTCAAACAGCGCATTGCGTTTGAATACTGCTTAGCGCCCATGGGTCGCAATGAAATCGACTACTACATCCAGCATCGGCTGGCCGTAGCAGGTCATCGCGGCCACCGGATGTTCACACCGCCTGCCATGTGGTTGCTCAAACTGCGTACCCGCTGCGTCCCGCGTTTGGTCAACATCGTGGCACACAAGTCCTTGCTCAGCGCCTATGGCCGGGGCAGTCACAGCGTGACGTTTTGGGATGTCTACGCCGCTGTCACAGACACGGCCTCTTTGCGTCAGTCGGCTTCTAAGTTCCGCCTGTTTTTTTTAGTGTGGGTTTTGGTGTGCAGCGCAAGTTTGTTGCTGATTGAAAAAGGATATATCCGATGAGTCTGATCAACCAAATGCTCAAAGACATTGACAAGCGCCATGGCGCTGCTTCTTCCATGTCCCCATCTCACCATGATTTGCAAGGTGTGGTGAAGTCAGGCTTGCCCGCACGCAGCGTGGTGTGGGCAGGTGGCTTGCTGGTGGCCTTGGGCTTGGCTGGGGTTGCCGTCTTGAAGGGACAGCCCACATCACCAGCCGTGCCTGTGGTGTTGGCTCGGGTCGCGCCTTCTGTGCCTGAGGAGGTGCTGGTGCCATCGGCCAGTTTGCCATCAGACACGTTGGTGTTGGCGCCCTTGCCACCACTGCCCCTGGCGTTGACCGAGCGCCAGCCAGAGCAAGCCTTGGTGCCCGGGCCGTTGCCTGCGCCCCCTCCATCGGCGGTACCTTTGCCCGTTGCTGCCATCGTGGCGGTGAGCACAAAAATCCTCCAGCCGGGGACCGTCTCACGTGTCTTGACGGCTGAGCAGCGCGCCGAAAACCTGTACCAAGATGCCGTTGAGCAGATCAGACAAGGTCGCATGGCACAGGCACAGGCTTTGCTGCAACAGAGCTTGTCCACCTCTCCTTTGCACCATGCTTCCCGCCAGCTGTTGGCGCAGTCGATGTCAGAGTTGCGGCAGGTTGAAGCTGCCAGAAGCGTGTTGCAAGAGGGCTTGGTGTTGGCGCCTCAAGAGGCCGATTTATACATGGCCCTGTCACATGTGCACCTTGCAAACAACGACGTGGATGGTGCCATCCAAGCCATGCAGACCGGCTTACCTGTCGCGGCAGACAACGCAGCCTACCAAGCTTATTTGGCCACCTTGCTGCAGCGCATTGGCCGACACGATGAGGCGGTTCAGCACTATGTGTTGGCCTTGCGCAAGACGCCAGACGCTGCCAATTGGCTGCTGGGTTTGGCCATTTCCTTGCAAGCCATTCAAGACCTTGGCAGCGCAGCGCAGGCTTACCAACGTGCCATGACCTTGGGGCTGAGCCCGAGTTTGATGCAGTTTTCTCAGGATCGGTTGCGTGAGCTGAGGCCTTGACACAAGGGCGATCCATGAACCTTCAAGATTTGCTGCATCAATGCGTGATGCAGCATGCCTCTGATTTGCACCTGTCTTCGGGTGTGCCCGCCATGATGCGCATCGATGGTGATTTGGTCCGGGTGTCTGATGAGGTTTTGCGCCATGATGTGATTCACCATGCTGTGATGGCGATCATGAGTGATGCTCAGCAAACGCGCTTTCAACAATCGATGGAGTGTGATTTTTCATTTGAAATCGCAGGACTCTCCCGCTTCCGAGTGAACGCGTTTCAGCAATCGCGTGGTGTGTCTGTGGCGTTCAGGGGCATTCCCGATCGCATGCCCGACTTGGATGCGATCAACGCGCCGGCCATCCTGTCTGATTTTGTGCGCAGCCCTCGTGGCTTGGTGTTGGTCACGGGGCCCACGGGCTCGGGCAAGTCGACCACCTTGGCAGCCATGATCCATTTGCTCAACCAAAGCACGCCCAAGCATATCTTGACCATCGAAGACCCGATAGAGTTTGTGCACACCCCCGATCAGTGCCTGGTTCAGCAACGCGAAGTCGGCGGACACACCTTGAGCTTTGCCAACGCCTTGCGTGCAGCCATGCGCGAAGACCCGAACGTGATTTTGGTGGGTGAGATGCGCGACCTCGAAACCATCCGCCTGGCCATCACTGCCGCAGAAACTGGACATTTGGTGTTTGGAACCTTGCACACATCGGGTGCAGCCAAAACCATTGACCGCATCATCGATGTATTTCCTGCTGAGGAAAAGGAGATGGTGCGCAGCATGCTGTCGGAGTCACTGGAAGCGGTGATTTCTCAAGTGTTGTGCAAACGCAAAGATGGGGCAGGGCGTATTGCCGCCTTTGAAATCATGGTGGGCACCACAGCCATTCGAAACCTGATTCGCGAGGGCAAGGTCGCGCAGATGTATTCGGCCATGCAAACAGGCAGCGCCTTGGGCATGCAAACCCTTGACCAAAGCTTGAGCCGGTTGGTGTCGCAAGGCTTGGTCGATGCCTCACAAGCCAAGGCCAAGGCCAAATACCCTGACAACTTCTCCGCTGTTCATTGAAGACCCAGCACGTATTCCACGCTTTGGTTACGCCCCAAGCTTTTGGCTTTCAACATGGCTTTGTCGGCTTGATCGA
>CANCUP010000041.1 GCA_947381325.1 Comamonadaceae bacterium | reverse complement strand
CAGGGCGACTGGTTGCAAGGCCAAGGCTTTGCCTATGCCCGCTACATCCACAGCAAATGGCCGGGCTTTGGCGCGGCCTGGGCCGCTTGGGTGGCCGATGTGGAGGTGCACCGCCACACCGGTGAAGTGCACGTCAAACGCGTGGTGGTGGGCCACGACGCAGGCTTGATGGTCAACCCGCAAGGCGTCGAACACCAAGTGCACGGCAATGTGCTGCAAACCACCAGCCGAGCGCTCAAAGAGCAAGTGCAGGTCGACCCGCTCACCGGCAGCGTGACCAGCCAAGAGTGGGGCAGTTACCCGATCTTGAGTTTCCGCGACGTGCCGGTGATCGAGGTCATGCACATGCCGCGCCCGGGTGAGCCGTCTTTGGGCGCCGGTGAGTCGTCGTCGGTGCCAGGCACGGCGGCCATTGCGAATGCGATTTTTGACGCCACGGGGGTTCGCTTTCGCAACCCGCCGTTCACCCCGGAAGTGGTGCGTGCGGCCTTGAACCCGCTGGGGCACACACCACCACCCACACCCCCTGCCGACACCGTCACACCGCCCACCTCACGCTGGCCTTGGCGCAAGCCACGCAGCCGCCAGCCCGGTCTGGCGCGGGGTTGGCGGCTGCGTACGGCTCAACTGGCCTCTTTGGGACTGGGCATCTTTGCCGTGAGCGCGGCCTTGTTGGGCTGGCGCAGCAGCTTGCCCCGGGTGGCACAACTCGACACCCGCCCCTTCAACGCCAGCATGATGGCGCGTGGCGAGCAAGTGGCCGCCTTGGGCAACTGCGCCGGCTGCCACACCGCCGAGGGCGGCGTGCGCAACGCGGGTGGCCGCGCCATGGACACGCCCTTTGGCACCGTCTACACCACCAACCTCACACCCGACCGCGAGACAGGCATTGGCGGCTGGTCGTTCCGCGCCTTCGAGCGCGCCATGCGCGAGGGCATCTCGCGCCAAGGCCACGCCTTGTACCCGGCGTTTCCCTACACCGCCTTTGCCCAGATCAGCGACGAAGACATGATCGCCTTGTATGCGCATTTGATGGCGCAGCCGGCCGTGGCCTCGCGCCCGCCCACCACCCAACTGGCGTTTCCGTTCAGCCTGCGCCCTTTGATGGGCTTTTGGAACGCGCTGTTCCATCACCCCACCGAAGTCACGCCCGATCCGCAGCGCTCCGCCGAATGGAACCGCGGCGCCGAGTTGGTCAACGGCCTGGGCCACTGCGGTGGCTGTCACACACCGCGCAATGCCTTGGGCGCCGAGAAGTCGCCAACCGCTTACCTGCAAGGCGCCCTGGTCGACGGCTGGGAAGCCCCCGCGCTGACCGCGCTCAACCGCAGCCCCGTGCCTTGGACCGAAGCGGCCTTGTTCAACTATTTGCGCCGTGGCCACAGCCCACAACACGGCATGGCCGCCGGCCCCATGGGCGAGGTGGTGCGCGAACTGGCCGTGGTGCCCGATGCCGATGTGCGTGCCATGGCGGTGTACCTGAGCAGCCTCAACCCCGTGCCTGACAGCCCTGAGTTGGCGCGCCAAGCGCAGACCCTGATCCAAACGGCTGCCGCCAAAGCGCCACCGCCAAGCGCAGCGCAGCGCCAATTCGAAGGCAGCTGCGGCAGCTGCCACCACGACGGCGACGGCCCGCAACTGCTGGGCCTGAACCAGCCCTTGGCGCTCAACACCAACTTGCACAGCGAGCGACCCGACAACTTGATTCGCGTGATCTTGGAGGGCGTGCAACGCCCAGCCTCACGCGACATTGGTTTCATGCCAAGCTTTAAACAAAGCCTGAGTGACAGCCAAATTGCGGAGCTGGTGGGCTGGATGCGGGCGCGCTACGCACCGCAACAACCCGCGTGGCAGAACCTGCCTGAAGCCGTGGCGCGGGTGCGCGGGCGCTGACCCGCGGTGCCCAAACAAACGGCCACCCGAGGGTGGCCGTGGTCGTGACACGTGATGTCGCTCAGCGTTGGCCGTCGTGCACCGACACGTTTTCTTTGAGCAAACCACCCAAGCGCGAATGCACCCGACCGCCGGTGCCCATGACCAAGGCAAACAAAATTTCATTGGGACGCGGTGCGTCTTGAATGCCCACCTCGATGCTGTTGAAGTGGCTGCGCACGTAGGACGCGTGGATGTAGTGCACGGGCACCATCATGCGGTAGCCCGCACTCGCCACGGCCTTGACGGCGGGCACCATCGACTTGGGCTCGCCCAAGACCGAGCGCATGGCCCAGCCGCCGGCCTCGTGCCAGACCGCACCGTGCTCCATCTCGCCGTTGACGCCCACGATGGCGGCTTTGCTGTAGACCTCGATGTTGTCTTTGCCCAAGGTGTCCACCAGCTCTTGCGCCAGCAAGGTGCCCAAGCTGCGCAACTCGGCCATGAAAGGCATCAGGTCGGGTTCGTAGCGGCCCGCATAAGGGTTGCGGATGACGGCACATGCGGCGGCCAGCTTGAGCGGCTTGTCCACCACCGGGCCTCCCTCGTGGTAGGTGGTTTCGACGATCAGGCAGCGCTTGCGAATTTCGATCAAGGACATGGAGGAGCTTTCTCGGTGAAGTGGGGATGACGCTGGGGCGCGCCGCATGCGCTGTATTTTTGCAGATCAGCGCAGTGCCTCAAGGCAAGCGCGCGACATCGAGCTCCCACAGCAATTGCATGTTGGCATCGTTGGCAAAGTCAGCCGGAGCGACAAAGCCTCGCTTGTCATAGGCAATGTTCAAGCCCAATTGCTTGTAGCACTCGAACACGTACTCAGAGCAGATGTATTCCTCGTTGCGTTGGATCTCGCCTTTCTTGAAACCAATGAACGAGCCGACGATGCGCGCGGTGATGCGGGCGATTTCTTCCTCGTCATACGGCCGTGCAAAGCGATCCACGGCAAATTGCGCCATGGCGCGCAATTTGGCGGGTGTGGCTTGGGCCGCAAAACTCTGGTGCCGCCCAATCGCCAGCCGCCCGTTGTAGCCCTGGCCGGAGCCCTCGAAGTTTTTCACGTACTCGCTCAGGGGCACGGTGCGCACGCCTTTGCCTTCGATGCTCTCGAGCACCATCACGCGGTCAATCTCGTCGAGTCGCATCACAAACGCCACATGGCTCCAACACGAGTTGGTGGCTTTTTGAATGAGTTTGGAAAACATGTATGAACCACTGGCCATGAGCACATCGCCGTTGCGGATGTCTTGGCGCACGGCGTCATAAGCACGGGTGGTGAGTTTGGGAAATTGGGCCATGGGGCACCTCCTGGAAGCAATGGAAGGCGTCCACACAAGCGTGGGTTGGCCGCCGCATCACCACTCCGTTATAGAAACAGACGCGGTCCCAGGACCCCCGAGGGCATCACAAACTTTGCACGCCGGCCTTGTCTTTGGTCACCACAAAACTGGCCTGTGTTCTCAGGCCCGCCTCGCTGCCCGCAGGGTTCGCGGTGGTTCTGAAATCACAGCGCACCTGTTCGGGAGTGACGGTGATCAGGCTGTAGCCGCGCTCGTCGGCGCGGGCATACACCAGGTCTGGGTTGCTGGCCTTGATGACCGCCAGCACGTTGTCACCCATGCCGCGCGAGGTGATGGAGGTGGTGACAAACTCGCTGGCCACGATGGGCGACGCTGGGTCGTTGGGCACCAGGCGCAGATTGCTGGCCACGTTCATGTGCACGTCGCCGCCCAGGGTGACGACGTTGTGCAAGCGCGCATCGACCACGGTTTGCAGCAGGCGCTGGCGGGCCAATGGATAGCCATCCCACGCATCGGTGTACGTGGCACGGCCCACCGGCGCAGGGATGCTGGTGGGCGCAATCAGGGTGGCTTGGCCAAGCAACTTCCAGGTGCGCTTGGAGGCGCTCAAGGTTTGGCTCAACCAACGCTCTTGCGCGGCGCCCAGCATGGTGCGTTGCGGGTCGTCCAAGGCGTCGCATTGGGTGACCATGCGCCCGCCGCCGCGCACCGGGTCGCGACAGGCCTGGGGGCTGCGGTATTGGCGGCAGTCCAACGTCCACAGATCGGCCAACTGGCCCCAGCTGAGGTGGTCGTACAGCCGCATCGATGCAGCGGATGGGCTGTTCGCGTCTGGCCCCAGCAACACCGGCTGATGCTCAAAGTAGGCTTGGTAGGCGGCGGCACGGCGCAGCAAAAATTGTTGCGGGTCGCTGTAATTGCGGTCTTGGTCGTTGGCGTAGTCGTTGACCACTTCGTGGTCGTCCCACATCAACACCCAAGGGTGCGCCGCATGCGCAGCTTGCAACATCGGGTCGCGTTTGTATTGCGCGTAGCGCTCGCGGTACTGCGCCAAGGTTTTGGGTTCGGGCCCGCTGTGTTTGCGCAAGGCATATTGCGGGTTGCTGCTTTCGTAGATGTAGTCGCCCACAAACAGCACCAAGTCGAGCGACTGCTGGGCGATCTCTTGGTGCGCCACGTACTGACCTTGCTCGTAGTGCTGGCACGAGGCAAGGGCGATGCGCAACTGGCGCACATCGGCGTTGGGCGCAGGTGCCGTGCGGGTGTGGCCGACAGCGCTCAAGGCATCGCCGTGTCGAAACCGGTACCAGTAATCGGTGGCAGGCTGCAGTTGTTGCGCATGCAGGTGCACGCTGTGGCCTCGGCTGGCGTCAGTCAACACCTCGGCGCGCTGCACGCGGCGCTTGCAGCCCTCATCGGCAAACACTTCCACCTGCACACGCAAACTGGTGTCGCCCAAAACAACACGGTCCTCGTCTGACAACAACAAGCGCGTCCACAACACCATGGCGTCTGAACGCGGACGCCCACTGGCCACCCCCAACGCAAAGGGCGACACGCGCCAGGCATGGGCACGCGCGGTGGGCTCGGCCACCGCGCCCATCCACGGCGCGAGCGCCAAGGCCAAGGCGCTGCGTTGCAGAGATTGGTTGAAAGCACGTCGTTGCATGGGCAGGGCTCGGGAAGAGAAAGAGATCCATGTTAAGTTCAATCCCATGCACTCACGCCGCTCACACCTCGACCCCTTGGCCATCGGCTTGCTGGTGGCGTGCTGTGTGTTTTGGGGCATGCAGCAGGTGCTGGTCAAGGTGACCTTGACCGAGATCGCACCGGTCTTGCAACTGGCGATTCGCTTTGTGTGTGCCACCGTGTTGCTGGTGGGGTGGTGTCGGTGGCGCCGCATTCCGCTGATGGCGCACGACGGCAGCTTGTGGCCCGGTTTGCTGGCCGGGTCCTTGTTTTGCGGCGAGTTCGCTTGCATTTATTTGGGCTTGCAACACACCAGCGCCTCCCGGCTGACTTTGTTTTTATATTCCGCGCCGTTTTGGGTCGCGCTGCTGCTGCCCTTGCGCGTCAAGTCCGAGCGCTTGCGTGCGCTGCAATGGGTGGGCTTGGGTGTGGCCTTTGTGTCGGTGGGCTTGGCGCTGAAAGACGGGCTGCAAACCGCGGGCGCGGATGGCCACTGGGTATGGCTGGGCGATGCCTTTGGCATTGGGGCTGGCGTGCTCTGGGGCTTGACCACCGTGGTGATCCGCAGCACCCGCATCGCCAGCTTGAGCGCAGAAAAAATGCTGTTCTACCAAATGGGGGTGAGCAGCTGTGTGCTGCCGGTTTTGGCCTGGTGGATGGGCGAGTCCTGGCCCGAGGCATTCAGTCCGTTTGTGCAGTGGTCGATCGCGGTGCAAACGGTGGTCGGCGCTTTTGTCAGCTACCTGGTGTGGATGTGGCTGCTGCGCCACTACCCCGCGACACGGCTGAACGCCTTTGTGTTTCTCACACCGATCTGCGCGTTGATCTCTGGGGCGGTGTGGCTGGGCGAACCGGTCACCCCCACCTTGCTGGTTGCGCTCACCGGCGTGGCGCTGGGCATTGTGTTGGTGAACCGCCCACCCAAGGCTTAAGTTTTTTTGGCCAGCCCCAAGCGCTCGACGGTGGCACGCTCGGCCTCGAAGGTGCGCTGGGCGTACTTGGTGTAGTCCTCGCTGTTCATGTAAATCACGGGTTGGTGAAAACGGTCCAGCGTCTCGATCACCTTGGGGTCGTCCAGGGTTTTTCGCAAGGCCTCGTTGAGCACGCGCACCACCGCCGGGTCCATGCCCTTGGGGCCTCCGATGCCAAACGGGGATTCTGAAATCGTGTCCCAGCCGCTCTCTTTGACCGTGGGCACCTCGGGAAAGGCCTTGGTGCGTTTGCTGCCCAAGGTGGCCAGCAGGCGCAACTTGCCTTCTTTGACCAACGGAAAAATTTCGGTGGTGCTGCTCATCAATCGGATGTGCCCGCCCAACACGGCCTGGACAATTTCTGCCGCCCCTTTGTAGGGGATGGGGTTGAGCACCATGCCCGCTTTTTGGCTGAACTCTTCGATCGCCAGGTGCGGCGTGGTGCCCGTGCCGGTGTGGCCGTATTCCAATTTGCCCGGGTTGGCTTTGGCGTAGGCCACCATCTCTTGCAGGGTCTTGAACGGCGCGTCCATCGACGCCGCCAAGCAGAAGGTGTAGCCCGTCAAACACGCGATGTGGGTGATGTCTTTGATCGGGTCAAAGTTGGTTTTTTGCATGTGGGGCAAGCGGTAAATGCCCAATGGCAACTGGGTCAAGGTGTAGCCATCGGGCTTGGCCGTGACCATGGCCGTGGCCCCCAAAATGCCGCCAGCACCCGGCTTGTTGTCGGGCACCACCGCCACGCCCAAGGCGCGGCTGGCACTCTCGGCAAAGGCCCGCAACACCGCGTCGCTGGGGCCACCGGCGGGCCAAGGCACGATCAAGCTGATGGGTTTGCTGGGGAATTTGTCTTGCGCCCAGGCGGTTCGGCTGATGAGTGCAGGCGCAGCCAAACTGGCCAATGAGCCCGCCAGGCCTTGCAAGGTTTGACGGCGATTGAGGGGGGTGGCTGGGGGCAAGGTCAACGCGGGCTCCTGAAGGGTTGATTCAACAACCCACGTTAACGCCCTGCTGGCAAATGCACCACCGGGACAACACCCATGTCCCGGTGTGATCGATCACGCAGGCGTCAGTTGGCGAACGCGGCAATGCCGGTTTGTGCACGGCCCAAGATCAGGGCGTGGATGTCGTGCGTGCCCTCATACGTGTTGACCACCTCCAGGTTGACCAAGTGACGCGCCACACCAAACTCGTCGCTGATGCCGTTGCCACCCATCATGTCGCGCGCCATGCGGGCGATGTCCAGGGCTTTGCCGCAGGAGTTGCGCTTCAAGATGGAGGTGATTTCCACGCTGGCCGTGCCTTCGTCTTTCATGCGCCCCAGGCGCAAGCAGCCTTGCAGACCGAGCGAGATTTCGGTTTGCATGTCGGCCAGTTTCTTTTGGATCAACTGGTTGGCGGCCAAGGGGCGACCAAACTGCTGGCGGTCCAAGGTGTACTGGCGGGCGCGGTGCCAGCAGTCTTCGGCGGCACCCAAGGCGCCCCAGGCAATGCCATAGCGCGCGCTGTTCAAGCAGGTGAACGGGCCTTTCAAGCCTTGCACTTCGGGGAAGGCGTTTTCTTCGGGCACAAACACGCCGTCCATCACGATTTCACCGGTGATCGAGGCACGCAAGCCCACCTTGCCGTGAATGGCGGGAGCGCTCAAGCCCTTCATGCCCTTTTCCAAAATGAAGCCGCGGATGGGGCCGACTTGGCCGCCTTCGCTGACCTCTTTGGCCCACACCACAAACACATCGGCGATGGGGCTGTTGGAGATCCACATCTTGTTACCCTTGAGCTGGTAGCCGCCCGCCACTTTCTTGGCGCGGGTGGCCATGCTGGCAGGGTCCGAGCCGTGGTCGGGTTCGGTCAGGCCAAAGCAACCGATCCACTCGCCGGTGGCGAGCTTAGGCAGGTATTTTTGCTTTTGCTCTTCGGTGCCGAAGTCGTTGATCGGCACCATCACCAGCGACGACTGCACGCTCATCATCGAGCGGTAGCCCGAGTCCACACGCTCGACCTCACGGGCAATCAGGCCATAGGCCACGTAGTTCAAGCCAGGGCCACCGTATTGGGTGGGGATGGTGGGGCCCAACAAACCGAGCTCACCCATTTCGCGAAAAATTTCGATGTCGGTTTTTTCGTTGCGAAAGGCGTTCAGCACACGTGGCTGCAACTTGTCTTGGCAGTACGCCGCGGCCGCTTCGCGGATCATGCGTTCTTCGTCGGTGAGTTGTTGGTCCAGCAAAAACGGGTCTTGCCAATTGAAAGCGGCGTGGGCCATGAGGGTGCTCCTGTGTGTGAATCAATGTTGGGGTGATCTTAAATGCCCCGGCGCTCTGACAGAAACGGTGATTTAACATCCAGTTATGCTCAATCCTGATATCTGAAGATCCGATGCGTCGCAAAATACCGTCCACCCAATCCCTGTTGTGTTTCGACGCTGCCGCCCGTCATGAGAGCTACACACGGGCTGCGCAAGAGCTGGTGCTGACGCAAAGTGCGGTGTCGCGCCAAGTCACGCTGTTAGAAGACTTTTTAGGGTTGAAGCTGTTTCGCCGCACCCGACACGGTGTGGCGCTCACCCCGGCGGGGGTGGATTACGCCCGCCAAGTCGGGCAGCGGCTCGACGGCCTGGAGCGCGACACGCTCGACACCATGACACGCCAAGGCACGGGCGGCCACCTCACCCTGGCTGCCGTGCCCACCTTTGCCACCCATTGGCTGATTCCGCGTCTGGCCACCCTGGCCCAACGTCACCCCGACATCACGGTGCACATCGACACCCGCACGCGGCCGTTTTTGTTTGCCGACACCGCCTTCGATGCCGCGCTGTACACCGGCACGCCCGAACAAGTGCGCAACTGGCCCGGCACGCGGGCCGACAAACTGCTGGACGAAGAGGTGGTGCCCGTGTGCAGCCCTCAACTCATGGACGGGCGCACCAGCTTGACCCCCAAAGCCCTGGCCCAACTGCCCCTGCTGCAACAAAGCACGCGGCCCGAAGGCTGGCGTCAGTGGTTTGACGCCATGGGCGTGAGCGCACCCAACGCCCTGGGTGGCCCGCGCTATGAGTTGTTCTCGATGCTGGCCGTGGCCGCCACCCACCACCTGGGCGTGGCTTTGATGCCACGTCTGTTGATTGCGGGTGAATTGGCGCGTGGCGAATTGGTGGTGGCCTGCCCCAAAGCCTTGCGGGGCACGCGCGGTTACTACCTGATCACCCCCGATGTGGGCCCAGAGCCCGAAGTGCTGACGCGGTTTCGCACGTGGGTGCAGCAAGAGGCGCAACGGCACAACTGAGCGCTGGCGAGCCAGACCGCCAGATGGCAAGCTACCCCGACACTGAACCGCGCTTGGATGAAATAGACAAGATCCCACGCTTGTCGTAACATACAAACATTGTTCGGTTCAGGAGGTGCACCATGGGCATTCAGACGTTTTCCAGCCGTGACTTCACGCGCGACGTGTCTGCGGCCAAACGCGCCGCCGGGGATGGCCCGGTGTTCATCACCGACCGTGGACGACCTGCGTTTGCGCTGCTGAGTATTGAGGACTACCACCGCATGGCAGGTCAAAGCGAGGCGTCTTTATTGGCGGTGATGGACGGCATTCCAAGCGGTGAAGGCATCGACTTCGAACCACCGCGCATCGATCTGCACATCACGGGCGCGTCGTTGGACTGAGGGCGCGCCATGTTCGTCTTAGATACCAACGTCATTTCCGAACTGCGGCAGGGCAAGCCTCAGCCATCGATCCAAGTGCGCAACTGGGCAGCCAACCAGCCCAGCAGCAAGCTCTATCTGTCGGCCATCACGATCCTCGAATTGGAAATAGGCATCCGCGCTCTGGAGCGCCGTACCCCGCCTCAAGGCAGCGCGTTGCGGGCTTGGCTCGCCGGTGTGCGCTTGGCATTTGCTGGCCGCGTCCTCGCGTTCACCGACACCACGGCACCCGTCTGTGCGGCCCTGCATGTGCCTGATCGGCGCTCAGACCGAGACGCCATGATCGCCGCGTCGGCCCTTGAACACGGCTTTGCGGTGGTGACACGCAACGTGGCGGACTATGCAGATACGGGCGTGAAGCTCGTCAACCCTTGGTTGGCGTGAGCCCAGAGCGACGCCATCCGCCACTCTGGCCATGTCCCCCACTAGACTCACAGCGGCAAAGCCAAAGCCCGCAACCCCTGACACTGCACACACCACAGGAGACACGCCATGGAAGTTTCATTCAGCAAAGAGGTGGAGATGTTGCGCATGGGCGCGGGCGAGACCTTTCATGGGGAGGGCATCTTGGCCATCACCAAAGCGCTGCTGCAATCGGGCGTGGCCTATGTGGGCGGCTACCAGGGTGCACCGGTGTCGCACTTGCTCGATGTGATGGTGCAAGCCAAGGACTACATGCAAGAGCTCGGCGTGCATGTGGAGGCCTGTGCCAACGAAGCCTCGGCGGCGGCCATGTTGGGCGCCTCCATCCACTACCCCTTGCGCGGCGCCGTGACCTGGAAATCCATCGTCGGCACCAACGTGGCGGCGGACGCGCTGAGCAATTTGTCGTCGCCGGGCGTCAAAGGCGGCGTGCTGATTGTGGTGGGCGAAGACTACGGCGAAGGCGCGTCGGTGATTCAAGAACGCACCCACGCCTACGCGCTCAAGTCCGGCATGGTCTTGCTCGACCCACGCCCCGACCTGAGCCGCATGGTCGACATGGTGGAGCACGGCTTTCGACTCTCCGAAGCGTCGAACATGCCCACCTTGATGGAGTTGCGCATCCGCGCCTGCCATGTGCGCGGCAGCTTTGTGGCCAAAGACAATCAAGCGCCCGCACAGTCAGCGTTGCACCTGTTGGCCGAGCCCGCCAAGTTTGACTACAGCCGCCTGGCCCATCCGCCGGTGACCTTTGGCCAAGAAAAGCTCAAGCACCAAGAACGCATTCCGGCCGCACGCGCCTACATCGAGGCGAACGGCCTGAACGAGCACTTTGACGGCGAGCACCACGATTTAGGCATCATCGTGCAAGGCGGTCTCTACAACACCTTGATCCGCGCCTTGCAGCAGTTCGACTTGGCCGACGCCTTTGGCAACAGCCGCATTCCGCTGTTGGTGCTCAACGTGACCTGCCCTTTGCTGCCCAACCAAATTGCCAACTTCTGCCAAGGCAAGCGTGGCGTGTTGCTGATGGAAGAAGGCCAGCCCGAATACATCGAACAAGAAGTGGCCACCTTGCTGCGCCGCCGTGACCTGCAAACCCCCTTGCACGGCAAAGACGTGTTGCCCCAAGGCGGCGAATACACCGCCGAGGTGATGGCGCAAGGCCTGCTGCAGTTTGTGAACCGTTATTTGACGGTGTCCGTGGACCCAGCGTCTGCGTCTGATGCAACCGACGCCACAGCCACCGCCACGTCGGGCGTGCAGCAATGGCTGCAAGGCAACCAAGCACGCCGCACCGGTGTGGCCCAAGCCCTGCAAGCCCAAGGCCAAACCCTGCCACCACGCCCGCCCGGGTTTTGCATTGGCTGCCCGGAGCGTCCGGTGTTTTCGGCCATCAAGTTGGCGCAACAAGACATTGGCGCGGTGCACGTGTCGGCCGACATTGGCTGCCACGCGCTGGGCACCTTCGAGCCGTTTTCCACCGGCCACACGATCTTGGGTTATGGCATGAGTTTGGCGAGCCGGGCCGGTGTGTCACCGTCGATGCAGCGGCGCGTGCTCTCGATCATGGGCGACGGTGGCTTCTGGCACAACGGTTTGCTCACCGGGGTGCAAAGCGCGCTGTTCAACGGGGGCGACGCGGTGTTGCTGATTTTTAAAAATGGCTACACCTCGGCGACGGGCACGCAAGACATCATCTCCACCCCCGACGACGCGGCCAAACTCGCCGCCGCCGACAAGTGGCAAAGCCTGGCCCACACCAACCAAACCATTGAGCGCACGCTGCAAGGCCTGGGTGTGCAATGGCTGCGCACCGTGCACACCTACGAAGTGGCCAAGGTGCGCGAGACCTTGGTCGAGGCTTTCACCTCCGACTTCAACGGCCTCAAGGTGATCGTGGCCGAGGGCGAATGCCAGCTCGAGCGGCAACGCCGCATCAAGCCCTGGATTGCCAGTTTGCTGAAAAAAGGCGAGCGCGTGCAACGCGTGAAGTACGGCGTGGACGAAGACGTGTGCAACGGCGACCATGCCTGCATCCGTTTGTCGGGTTGCCCCACGCTGACCCTCAAAGACAACCCCGACCCCTTGAAGGTCGACCCGGTGGCCACCGTGGTCGACGGCTGCGTGGGCTGTGGCTTGTGTGGCGAGAACGCGCATGCGGCCACGCTGTGTCCGTCGTTCTACCGCGCCGAGGTGGTGCAAAACCCAGGTGTGTGGGAGCGTTTGCTGGCTTCACTGCGCGCAGGGCTGGTGCGCGCGCTGCAACCGGCTTGAAAGACTGACATGACCCAACCCATTTCGATTTTGTTGTGCGCCCTCGGCGGCGAAGGCGGCGGTGTGCTGGCGGACTGGCTGGTGGACGCGGCGCGTCACGCGGGCTACCCGGCCCAAGCCACCTCGGTGCCCGGCGTGGCCCAGCGCACCGGCGCCACCACGTATTACCTGGAGGTGTTTCCCACCCACAGCAGCGCCTTGGGCGGACAACGCCCGGTGTTTGGCCTCAACCCCTTGCCCGGCCGCTTGGACTTGCTGGTGTCGTCGGAGTTGCTGGAAACCGCCAGGCAAACCGCGCTGGGCTTGTGCTCGGCCGACCGCACCTGTGTGGTCAGCGCCAGCAACCGCGCCTTGACCACGCAAGAAAAAATGCAACTCGGCGATGGCCGTTTGGACGATGCCGCGCTGGTGCACCTGTTGCAACAGCACAGCCAAACCAGCCATGTGCTCGACATGGCGGCACTGACCCGCCAAGCCGGCACCGTGGTGAGCGCCACCATGCTGGGCTGCATCGCCGCCAGCGGTGTGCTGCCCATGCAACGCGCCGATTACGAGGCCGCCATCTTGGACGGCCACGCCACAGGCAACGCCAGCCAGCAAGCGAGCTTGCGCGGCTTTGCCTTGGGGCTCGACGCGGTGCAAGAGCAACGCACCCAGTCGCGTTATGTCGATGCCGTGCTCGCACCCACGGACACCGCCAAGCAACACGCACCCGATGCACCCGCGCTGCCAGCGGGCGTGGCGGCTTTGTTTCCAGCCGCCGTGCATCCCATGCTGCGCTTGGGCCACGCCCGCTTGATCGACTACCAAGGGGCCGACTACGCCGCGCTGTATGTGCAACGTTTGCAAGCCGTCTGGGCCGCCGAGCAGTCGAGCGGGCAAGGACAAAGCCACGCCACCGAAGAGGTGGCGCGTTGGTTGGCCTTGTGGATGGCGTTTGACGACATCGTGCGCGTGGCCGATTTGAAAAGCCGCGCCTCGCGTCTGCAGCGGGTGCGCGAGGAGGTCAAGGCCAAAGCCGACGATGTGGTCAAGCTGTACGACCACTTCAAACCCGGCGTGCCCGAGTTTGCCGGGCTCTTGCCCAGCCCCCTGGCCGAGCGCTTGATGGCTTGGGAACAACGCCGCGTCGCAGCAGGCAAAGCGCCCTTGGGGCTGCCCATCAAGGTGGGCACGCACACCGTGGGCGGCTTGTTGATGCTGCGGCTCTTGAGCAGCTTGCGCGGCTTGCGACGCTTTGGACACCGCTACGCACAAGAACAAGCGCTGATCACCGACTGGCTGGCTGCTGTCGAGGCAGGCGCACGCGCACACCCAGACTTGGGGCTGGCCTTGGCGAAGTGCGGTCGCCTGATCAAAGGCTATGGCAGCACCCACACCCGCGGGCGCGACAACCTGTTGCACATCGTGCGTCACCTGGCGCACGGTGCCGTGTTTGACACGCCACAAGCCCGCGCACAGGCGATTGACCAAGCGCGTGAAGCCGCCTTGCGCGACGAAGCCGGCCAAGCCCTGGACGTGGCCTTGCGCGCGCACGGCGCACCAGTGCGCGAGCTGCGCGCACAGCCCATCCGCTGGATGCCACGCGCGCGAACCCCGCACGCAGACAAAGGTTGACAGGGGGAAACACCCGTAGTCAGTCCCCCCCTCAGCGATTACAAATACGCACCTGTTCTTTGTCGCCCCGTGCGGCTTTTGTTTCACCTCCACGCACTTGTGTGATTCCCTTCTTTGCGAGACACCCCCATGCCCATGCCACTCACCCGCACCCTGCTCACCACCGCCGCACTGGCCCTCAGTTTGGGCGCCGCCCAGGCCCAAGACAAACCCGTGGCCTTGAAGTTCGCCAGCTGGGTGCCCGCGCAACATGCCCTCAACCCCGCCTTGGTGGCCTGGGGCGAGAGCTTGAAAGCCGCCTCGGGCGGCACACTCACCGCCACCATGTTTCCGTCAGAACAACTGGGCAAAGCGTTTGACCACTACGACATGGCGCGCGACGGCATTGCCGATTTTTCCTACGTCAACCCCGGCTACCAGCCGGGGCGCTTTCCCATCTTTGCCGCTGCTTCACTGCCCTTCATGATCAGCAACGCCAAGGCCGGCTCTGCGGCGATTGACGCGTGGTACCGCGCGTATGCCGCCAAAGAAATGAAGGACGTGCACTTTTGCTTTGCCTTCGCGCATGACCCCGGCGCGTTCCACTCGCGCAAGAAAATCGTCTCGCCCACCGACATCAAAGGCATGAAGGTGCGCCCCGCCACCTCGACGGTCGGCCAGATGATCACGCTCTTGGGCGGCACCAACGTGCAAGCTTCGGCCCCCGAGTCGCGCGACATGCTTGAGCGCGGCGTGGCCGAAGCCATCACCTTCCCCTGGGGTTCGGTGATGTTGTTTGGCATCGACAAAGTGGTGAAGTACCACATGGATGTGCCCCTCTACGCCACGCCTTTTGTGTGGGTGATGAACAACGACAAATACAACGCCCTGTCGGCCAACCAAAAGAAAGCGGTGGACAGCCACTGCACCAGCGAGTGGGCTGAAAAAGTGGGCAGTGCTTGGGCCGACTTTGAACTCTCGGGCCGCGTCAAACTCGCCGCCGACCCCAGCCGCGAGGTCTACAAGTTGACCCCAGAGCAACTCACGGCCTGGAAACAAGCCGTGGCCCCGGTGGAAGTGCAGTGGGCCAACGACGTGAAGAAAACCGGCCAAGACCCCGCAGCGGTGATGTCGGCCTTCAAGCAATCGCTGGCCAAGTACAAGTCGGGCCTGTGATCGCGGCATGACGGGTCTGACCGAGAAAGCCAAGAGCCCCTTCGATCGCATCATCGATGCCATCGAATGGATGGCCGCCTTGTTTGTGGGCATCGTGGCGGCCAACATCTTCATTGCCGTCGTTCTGCGCAAGTTTTTTGACACCTCGATTCCCGACAGCTACGACTTCGGTCGCATGCTGCTGGGCATCTTGATCTTTTGGGGCATTGCCGCCACCAGTTACCGTGGCAGCCACATCACGGTGGACTTGCTGTGGACCGGTGCGAGCCCGCGCATGCGCCGCTTCATCGACGTGTTTGCCACCCTGGTGTTGCTGTTTGTGGTGACGGTGCAAACCATCATGCTGTTTGACAAGGTGGCCGTGACGATGCGCGACAACGTGCTCACCTACGACCTGAACTTGCCCACTTGGCCTTTCTTTGCTGTGGCCTGGATGGGCGATGTGTGCGCGGTGCTGCTGATTGGCATTCGCACCTGGCGGCTGATCATGCAGCCCGAAGCGCTGGAAGATCACCCCGAAATCAAAACCAACGAGTGACCATGGAACTGAGTACCGATGCTGTGGCCGTGATCGGCTTTGTGGTCTTGTTTGTCTTGATGCTCTTGCGCGTGCCCGTGGGCATGGCCATGGGGCTGGTGGGCGTGGTGGGCTACAGCTACATCGCGGGCATGGGCCCGGCCTTGAAGCTGGTGGGCCAAACCTCGATGCGCACCGTGACCGACTACACCTTTGGCGTGATTCCGATGTTCATGTTGATGGGCGCGTTTGTGTCGGTGTCGGGTGTGAGTCGTGAACTGTTTCGCTCCGCCAACGCCTTCATCGGCCATTTGCGCGGCGGCTTGGGCGTGGCGACCGTCTTGGCGTGTGGTGGCTTTGCGGCCATCTGCGGTTCGTCGGTGGCGACCGCCGCCACGTTTTCTGCCGTGGCCTACCCCGAGATGCGCCGCTTCGGCTACCCCCAATCGTTTGCCACCGGCGTGATTGCTGCGGGCGGCACCTTGGGTGCCATGCTGCCACCCTCCACCGTGCTCGCGGTGTATGCCATCTTGACGCAGCAAGACATTGGCAAGCTCTTCATGGCCGGCATCGTGCCGGGTTTGTTGGCCATGACCATGTACGTGATCACCATTGTCTTGATCGTGCAATTTCGCCCCGACTGGCTGCCCGCCGGCGAGCGCAAGTCCTTCGGTGAACGCATGAACGGCCTCAAAGAGGTGTGGGCCCCACTGACCCTGTTCTTGTTTGTCATTGGCGGTTTGTACGGCGGCTTTTTCACCCCCACCGAAGCGGGCGGCGTAGGGGCCAGTGGTGCTTTTCTGCTGGGTGTGTTGCGCGGCAAGCTCGACCGCGCGGGCATACGTGAAGCCTTGTTGTCCGCCACCCGCACCTCGGCGGCGGTGTTCACGGTCTTGATTGGCGCGCTGCTCTTTGGTTACTTTCTGACCATCACCCAAACCCCGCAAAAACTGACCGAGTTTTTAACCGGCTTAGGGATAGGCCGCTACGGTGTGTTGGCCCTGATCATGGTGATGTACCTGGTGCTGGGCTGCTTGATGGACGCCATGGCCATGATCATCTTGACCGTGCCCATCATCTACCCCGTGATCTTGCAGCTTGGCTTTGATCCGATTTGGTTTGGCATCATCATCGTCATGACCGTGGAGCTCGGGCTCATTCACCCACCCGTGGGCATGAACGTGTTCGTGATCAAAAGCGTGGTCAAAGACGTGAGCTTCATGACCATCTTCAAAGGCGTGATTCCATTTGTCATCACCGACATCTTGCGCTTGATCATCTTGATCGCGTTTCCCATCATCGCGCTGTGGTTGCCCAACCGCTTGTGACCATAAAGGTCCCAGCAGCTAAAGCCACCGCAACCCACCCGTAGCCAAGGCGAGCAGTCAGCGCCCGAACCTCAACACACCTTGTAAAAACTCAAATGCACCGCATCCGGCAAGCGCAAGCCCACGCCAATGAACTGGTGCTCCGCCAACCAAGACCACTGCGGCGTGCTCGCCTCAAAGCTCGGTTGACAGCGAAAGTACACCCGCGCTGGGTCCACCGGCTCACCGCGACGAATCTTCGCTGAGTCTTCGGCACTGGCCACCCGCAGCGCCTTGTTTTGCACAAACACCCGCGTGCCGTCATCGAGCGCCAACACATAGCGCGCATCCAAATGCGCTTGGGTGCCGTCACCCACGATCAACTGAAAGTCGGCCCCGCCGGCCACGATGCGCCCTTGCATCAGCGGACCCGTGACCGTGCCGCCCGTGATGGGAATCATGCGGCGCAGGCCCATGGCCGTGACGCCCACTTCCACCGGCGCGTCGATGGTGACGGCCAAGTCACACACATGCTCAAGGGCGGGTGCGGGCAAGCTCATGTCGACTCCAAATGGCGGCGGGCCAGGTCCACATACCAAGGCAAGCAGCCCGGGTTGGCCATGGCGTCTTGGTTGACCACTTTCTCCAGCGGCTGACCCAGCATGAGTTTTTTGATGGGCAGCTCTTGCTTCTTGCCGGTGAGGGTGCGTGGGATTTGCGCGACCTGAAAAATCTCATTGGGCACAAAGCGGGGGCTGAGTGCGGTTCTGATGGCGTCGTTGAGTTTGGCCTTCATGGCCTCGTCCAACACCAAGCCATCGCGCAGCACCACAAACAAAGGCATGTAGCTTTCGCAGCCCAGGTACTCCAGGTCCACCACCATGCTGTCCATCACTTCGGGCAAGGCCTCCACCGCGCTGTACAACTCGCTGGTGCCCATGCGCAGGCCATGGCGGTTGATGGTGGCGTCACTGCGGCCATAAATCACACATGCGCCTTGCGGCGTGACCTTGAGCCAGTCGCCATGACGCCACACCGCGCCCATCTCGGGCGAGGCGTCACCGCCACCGGGCTGGCGGCCATGGCCTGCCGGGTACATGTCAAAGTAGCTGGAAAGGTAGCGGACGTTGCCCGCATCGTTCCAAAAATACAGCGGCATGGATGGCATGGGTTGGGTGCACACCAATTCGCCCACCGCATCGACCACCGGCTGGCCTTGTTCGTTCCACGACTCGACCGCACACCCGAGCAAGCGGCATTGCATTTGGCCGGGAATGAGTGGCAACTCACGGTTGCCACCGATGAAGGCCCCGGCAAAGTCGGTGCCGCCTGAAATGTTGCACCACCACACGTCTTGGTCTGGGGCTTGCGCGCCCGCCATGCCTGAGCGGGCCGCCATGCCACGCAAGGTGCGGAACTGTTCGGTGCCCCAACGCTGCGCGTCTTCGCTCAAGGGCGAGCCGGTGGTGCCCAAAGCGCGCACGCGGGCCAAGGCCGGCCACTGCGACAAATCCAAGCCCGACTTGAGGCAGTTGGCAAAGAAGGCAGCACCGGCACCAAAAAAGGTGGCGCCAGTGTCTGCCGCAAAGCGCCACAGCGTGCCCCAATCGGGTCGGTCTTTGTCGGTGCCGCCGGGGTTGCCGTCAAAGATGACGCAGGTGGTGCCGTTGAGCAGGCCGCTCATTTGCGCGTTCCACATCACCCAGCCCGTCGAGCTGTACCAGTGGTAGCGCTCGCCCCAGCTGTTGGGGTGGTAGCTGCAGCCCACGTCGTTGTGCAACACCTTCAAGGCCAAAGCGACGATGGTGCTGCCGCCGTGGCCGTGCACGATGGGTTTGGGCAAGCCCGTGGTGCCGCTCGAATAGACAATCCACAGCGGATGGTCAAAGGGCAATGACAGCGGCTGGAACTGCGCCGTGGCCGCGTCGTCGCGGGTGATGGTGCTGTCGTAGTCGGTGCTGTGGGGCAGGCTGGCGTCGGGGTGGAGGTTGCGCAGCAAGATCAGGTGTTGCACGCTGGGCAGTTGGGCGCGCATGTCGGAGACCACCTGCATGCGGTCGTGCGCGCGACCGCCGTAGCGCACGCCGTCGCAGGCGATCAAAATTTTGGGCTCGATTTGCGCAAAGCGGTCGAGCACGGCGTTGGTGCCCATGTCGGGCGAGCAAATGCTCCACACCCCACCCAAGCTGACGGTGGCCAAAAACGCCACCATGGCTTGCGGGATGTTGGGCAAGTAGGCCGCCACACGGTCGCCGGGTTGCAGGCCTTGGGCTTTCAGATGGAGCGCCAGCGAGGCGGCTTGACGTTGGAGTTCAGGCCATGACAGCTCTTGGTGCAGCCCTTGTTCATTGCGGCTCACCAGGGCCACAAAGCCTGCGGCGTGCGCGGCCTCCACGTGGCGAAACACCTGTTGTGCATAGTTCATTTGCGCGCCGGTGAACCACTGCGCGCCCGGCATGGCGTTTTTCACCAAGGCGGCTTGGTGCGGTGTGGGCGAGCGCAAATCAAAGTAGTCCCAGATGCTTTGCCAAAACGCATCCAAGTCGGTGGTGGACCAGCGCCACAAGGCGTCGTAGCTGTCAAAGCTCAGGCCTTGGTGCTGGCTGAGCCAGTCTTGGTAGAGGCGAATTTGGGGAATGTACGCAGGCGTGGTCATGCGCCAAGATTAACAGGCGACAGCCCGCTCTAGCCCCCGAGAGAACACCAAGTTAAGCTCTGCGCACAGAACTATCTCCGGAGACAGCGATGGCACGACGCTTTGTGGATTTGTCCATTTTTTTAGAAAACGATGTGGTCAGCGACCCGCCCGCGTTCGCGCCCAAGATCGAGTACTTCACGCACGAGAACACGTATGCGCAGATCGCGCCGTTTTTTCCTGGACTGAAAAAAGAGGACCTGCCCGATGGCGAAGGCTGGGCCGTGGAGTTTGTGCAGCTGTCCACCCACAACGGCACCCACTTGGATGCGCCCTACCACTTTCACTCCACCATGGACAACGCGCTGGGCAGCAAAAAGCCCGCCATCGCCATCCACGACGTGCCGCTGGAATGGTGTTTTCAGCCCGGCGTGAAGCTGGACTTTCGCCACCTGCCCGACGGCTATGTGGTGACCGCCGCGGACGTGGAGGCCGAGTTGCTGCGCATTGGCCACACCCTGAGTCCGCTGGAGATTGTGGTGATCAACACCCGCGCCGGGTCACGCTACGGCCACCACGACTTTGTGGCGAGTGGTTGCGGCATGGGCTATGAAGCCACCATGTATTTGCTGGAGCGCGGCATACGATTGACCGGCACCGATGCCTGGAGCTGGGACGCGCCCTTTGTGCACACAGCCAAAAAATATGGCGAAACGCAGGATGCCTCGCTGATTTGGGAAGGCCACAAAGCAGGCCGTGACATTGGCTACTGCCACATCGAAAAAATGCACAACCTCGAAGCCTTGCCGCCCACGGGCTTTTACATCAGCTGCTTTCCGCACAAGATCCGTGGCGCATCGGCCGGGTGGACACGCGCGGTGGCAATTTTTGACGACGCGCTGATGGCCGCGTCGTCCAAGTGAGCCCGCTTACGCTGCAGCGTCGCGCTGCATGCGCTCGCTCTTCCAGTACACATCGTCACCGCCATTGAGGCGGTTGAGCACACGCGCCAACACAAACATCAAATCACTCAAGCGGTTGAGGTACTGGCGCGGCGCTTCTTGAATGGCCTCTTCGTTGCCCAAGGCCACCACCGCACGTTCGGCCCGACGCGCCACCGTGCGGCAGACATGGGCAAGAGAGGCCGCGCGGTTGCCCGCCGGCAAAATAAATTCTTGCAAACGGGGCAGTTGGGCGTTGTATTTTTCCAGCGCCTCGTCCAAGGCCGCCACCGCTTCAGCCTTGAGCAGTTCAAACCCAGGAATGGACAGCTCACCGCCCAGGTTGAACAGCTGGTGCTGGATTTCCACCAACAAGGCACGCACATCGGCGCCCATGTCTTCGCACAAGAGCACACCAATGTGGGAATTGAGTTCGTCCACCTCGCCCATGGCGTGCACGCGCAAGCTGTTTTTGGACACGCGCTGGTTGTTGCCCAAGCCGGTGGTGCCTGCGTCGCCGGTGCGGGTGGCAATTTGCGTCAATCGGTTGCTCATGGTTGGGGGTCCTTGTCTCGTCTGAGGCTTATTGTGCCTGTCGCACATGCTGCGCCCAGGCCACAGGGCTTGTCCTTAGAATCTTTGGCAAACACGGAGACTGCCCCATGAACGCCCCCACATCCCACGCCCATCTGGCCCCGACGGTGTCGCAACGCGAGGTGCCGCAAGCCCTGCTGGCCGCCCTGGCCCAACGCTTTGGCGCCAACTGTTCTACCGCGCAGATCGTGCGCGA
>CANCUP010000040.1 GCA_947381325.1 Comamonadaceae bacterium | reverse complement strand
TTGAACGCCGGCTTTCCCCCGCTTCCTTTTCTCTTTGACCTCTTTGAAAGTTTGATTCCATGACATTTCACACACACCGCATTGGCTTGACCTTGGCGCACGCGAGCCTGTCAGCGCGCCTGTTGGCGAGCGGGTTGGCCAGTCTTTGTTTGGCCCTCTTGGTAGGCAGTTGGGCATTCAACAGCCACGCGCAATCAACGCCTAAGGTCGACAAAATCGTGGTGGCGGGCTGGAGCAAACCCATCACCGAAATCACCAATCTGTTGGTGGAAGAGGACAAAGGCTTTTTCAAGGCCCGTGGCATTGAACTCGGCTACCTGCCCGGTGCCGGCGGCGGCGACGCCTTGCGCAACCTCTTGAGCGGTCAGGCCGATGTGGCCTTCACCGACCCCAGCTCATTTTTCACCGCGCTGGACAAAGGCGAAAAGCTGCGCGCCATCTACGACATCTACCCCCAAAACATCTTCAACTTGGTCTCTCTCAAGTCACAAAACATCACCAAACCCGCAGACCTCAAAGGCAAGCGCATTGGGGTCTACAGCCTGGCGAGTGGTACCCGACAAAACCTGCAAGTGCTGTTGCACCAAGCGGGTTTGAGTGAATCAGACGTGACGGTCATCGTCACCGGCATGCTGAACTTTGCCCCCTTGATGCAAGGCCAAGTGGACGCCACCGCCGCCACCGACACCGGCTTGCTGGTGGGCAAACAAAGAGGCCTGGGGGACGTCAACGTGATGGAGGTGAAAAACTACGTGAACATTTCCAGCGACTTCTTTGTGGTGCGCGAGGACACCTACGCCAACAAAAAAGACGCGCTCAAGCGTTTCTTGCAAGCCTACCAAGACAGCGCCGAGTGGATGATCCGCTCGCCCCAAGAAGCCGCCAAACTGGCGGTGAAGTACGCGATCGATGGACAGAACGAGGCCCTCAACTTGGAGATCATCAAGCTGCGCAATGCAACCAGCGTGTCGGCCACCACCGCACAACGTGGCTTGGGTGCGTTTGACTTGGCCACGCTGCAAAAAGGCGCACAAGCCTACAAAGCCTTTGGCGTCATTCAACGCGACATCAAGATCAGCGACGTGGTCAGCCAAGACCTGTTGCCCGGCAAAAAATGAACACACCCACCGCACGCTTTGACGGCCAAGTGGTCTTGGTCACCGGAGCCAGCCGAGGCATTGGCGCAGCCATCGCCAAAGCCTTTGCGCGCGAGGGAGCCCTGGTGCTGGTGAACTACCTGCACAACGAGGCTGCGGCGCAAGAAGTGGTCAGCGCCTGCGAGCAAGCCGGTGGGCAGGCTTGGGCGCTGCAAGCGGATGTGCGCGCCCCCGAGGCGGTGCAGGCCATGGTGGCCAAGGCCGTGGCCGAGACCGGGCGCATCGATGCGGTGGTGAACAACGCCTTGGGGCCCTACGCCTTTGACCCCGAACACCGCCAGCGTTTCTGGGAAGTGCCTTGGAGCGCCTACCAAGGCCAATTTGACGGCGCGGTGCAAGCCGCTTTCCACGTGTGCCAAGCGGTGTTGCCCCACATGCGTCAACGCGCACGCGGCAGCATCGTCAACTTGGTGAGCGACCTGGTGCAACGCCCCAGCATTGCCTACCACGACTACAGCACCGCCAAGTCAGCATTGGTGGGCTTCAGCCGCAACTTGGCCACAGAGCTCGGGCCTTTGGGCATTCGGGTCAACTGCGTGGCGCCAGGCTTGGTGAGCCCCACGGCCTCGAGCCAGCACACCAAAGAAGCTGTCAAAGACGTGCTGGTGGCCCAAACCCCCCTGGGCCGCTTGGCCACGCCCGACGATGTGGCGGGCCCTGTGTTGTTTTTGGCCTCGGACTGGAGCCGCTTCATGACGGGCCAAGTGCTGCTGGTCGACGGTGGGTTGGTGATGGGTTGAACATGCCACGCCACCCCCCTTGCCAACCCAGCTCCGCGCTTGCGTGGCACGCTGGGCATGACACACCCACGCGTTTGCAGCAGCCCTGTTGGCTGCGCGCTCATGCTTCAGCGGCGCTGGTGCATGGCCACTGGCGCAAAGCCGTGGTTGAGTGGGCCGTGGCCGTGGCCGGTGGTCACGGCAGCGCCGTGCTCAATCGCCCCCAAGATGAAGCGACGCGCCAAGGCCACCGCCTGCGCCAAGTCATGCCCCAAGGCCAGGTGCGCAGCAATGGCCGACGACAAGGTGCAGCCCGTGCCATGCACATTGCGACTGGCAATGCGCGGCGACGCCAAGCGCTGCGATGCGATGCCGGGTTGGGCCAGCAAGTCCACCACCTCGTCACCCGGCAAATGCCCGCCTTTGAGCAAGACCGCACGAGCGCCTTGCGCGAGCAGGTCAAGCGCAGCGGCTTCAAGCGCGTGGGCGCTGGCAATGTCGTGGCCCAACAGCAAAGCAGCTTCGTCCAGATTGGGCGTGATCAGGCTGGCGCGTGGAAACAGTTCGCGCACCAGCACCTGCACGGTCTCGCTGGCGATCAGGCGGTCCCCACTGGTGGCCACCATCACGGGGTCGAGCACCACATGCTGGAGTTGGTAATGGTCAATCGCCCAGGCCACCACGTCCACGATGGCCGGTGCGTGCAGCATGCCGATCTTGACGGCATCGACACCGATGTCTTCCACCACCGACTGAATTTGCGCTTTCAAAAATTCAGCCGGTATGCCATGGATGCCCTGCACGCCGACGGTGTTTTGTGCAGTCAGCGCGGTGATGGCGCTCATGCCGTAGCAGCCCAGAGCGGCAAAGGTTTTGAGGTCGGCCTGAATGCCAGCACCGCCGCCACTGTCCGAGCCGGCAATGGTGAGAACGCGTGCGTAGCGGGTGATCGGCACAGTGGCCGAAGAAGATGTCGATGGGTGAGTGCTCATGCGATGAATTATCCGCAACTGCATTTAGGTTTTTTTTCGAAGGACATGCACCCATGAGTTCACCCCAACACAGCGTGGTCTTGGGCGCGGGCCTGATGGGTCGTTTGCTGGCCCACAGCTTGGCGCGTCAAGGTCACCGGGTCGACGTGCATGAGGCACAGGGCCCCGATGGCCAAGGTGCGGCAGCCCGTGTGGCGGCCGCCATGCTGGCGCCCTTGGCTGAGTCGGCCATCACCGAACTGCCGGTGGTGCGCATGGGTCAGCACGCGCTCACACGTTGGCCTGAATTGATTGCACAACTGCATCAACCCGTGTTCTTTCAACACAACGGCACCTTGATCGTGTGGCACCGCCAAGACGCAAGCGAAGCGCAACGGTTCGAGCAACTGCTGGCACGCACCCAGACGCAACTGCCCAGCCTGCCCGCTTTGCAAGGTCTAGACGCACCAGGGCTGTCGGCGTGTGAGCCCGCGCTCGAGGGTCGCTTTCAGCGTGCGCTGTACTTGCCCGGGGAGGGCCAACTCGACAACCGCCAGTTGTTGAGCGCCTTGCTCGAGAGCTTGCAGACACAAGAGGTGACCTTGCACTGGCACAGCCCCCAATCGCCCAGCGACTTTGCACCGGGAACGCCTGGGCAACCCGATTGGGTGTTCGACTGCCGTGGCCTGGGCGCACGCACCGAATGGACCCAGCTGCGCGGTGTGCGCGGTGAGGTGGTGCGCCTGCATGCGCCCGAGGTCACGCTGCAGCGGCCCACGCGTTTGATTCACCCGCGTTACCCCATCTACATTGCGCCCAAAGAAGACCATGTGTTTGTGATTGGGGCGACCGAGATTGAAACCGAAGACCTGTCGCCGGCCAGCGTGCGCTCGACCTTGGAGCTGCTGAGCGCGGCCTACACCGTGCACAGCGGCTTTGCCGAGGCGCGTATTTTGGAAGTCAACACCCAAGCCCGCCCCACCCTCGCCAACAACCTGCCGGCCGTGCGTTGCCTGGGCCCGCGCTGCCTGCAAATCAACGGTCTGTACCGCCATGGCTTTTTGATTGCACCCGCCATGCTGGATGTGGTGCTGGAATGGGTCCAGCACCAGACCACCGAGCTCGCCGCCACCTTTGCACTGAAGTTTGAACATGTCTGACACCACCACCCTTCGGGTGCTGATCAACCAAGCACCCCATGACTTTGCGCAAGGCGCCACCCTGGCCGACGCGGTGAACCGTGCGGGCATTCAACCGCCGTTTGCTGCTGCGGTGAACCTGCAGTTTGTGCCTCGCACCCAATACGCCCTGCACCTCTTGCACCACAACGACCAGATTGAATTGATTGCGCCCATCACAGGCGGTTAAGCACAGATTGGATCTCCCCCATGACCTCCACCAACTCCCTCACCCTCTACGGCGAAACCTTTGCCAGCCGCTTGCTGCTGGGCACCTCGCGCTACCCCTCACCCAGCGTGTTGTTGGCTGCCATTGAGCGCGCCAAGCCCGCCATGCTGACCGCCTCGTTGCGCCGACAAACCGGCAGCGGCGGCGAAGCCTCGCAGAGTTTTTGGAACCTGCTGCGCCAAGCCAATGTGCCAGTGCTGCCCAACACCGCCGGTTGCCACAGTCTGCAAGAAGCCATCACCACCGCCGAGATGGCGCGTGAGGTGTTCGAGACCGATTGGATCAAGCTGGAGCTGATCGGTGACGACTACACCTTGCAGCCCGACACGCTGAACTTGCCCGAAGCCGCCAGCCGCTTGATCAAGGCCGGCTTCAAGGTGCTGCCCTACTGCACCGAAGACCTGGTGCTGTGCCAACGTCTGGTCGATGTGGGCTGCCAAGCCGTGATGCCTTGGGCAGCACCCATTGGCACCGGCAAAGGCCCCGTCAACCCCACGGCCTTGCGCACCCTGCGTGAGCGGCTGGAGGTGCCACTCATCGTCGACGCGGGCTTGGGCCTGCCGTCACACGCCTGCCAAGTGATGGAATGGGGCTACGACGCGGTGTTGCTCAACACCGCCGTGGCCTTGGCCCAAGACCCGGTGCGCATGGCCGGCGCATTTGCCGATGCGGTCGATGCCGGTCACAGCGCCTATGTGGCGGGTGCCATGCAAGCGCAAGACAGCGCCCAACCCAGCACGCCCGTGTTGGGCACACCTTTTTGGCACCAAGCATGACCCCGCAAGACATTGCCAGCGCCATCGCGCAACAGCACCCCCACATGCTGGCCGGGGAGGCACGCCCCTATGCCAATTCCTGGCTCGCTTCAGACAAGGCGTTGCCGCCAGACATGGCGGGGGTTGTGCAAGGTTGTCGCATGCTGGGATTTTTAGAACACGACGCGCAGTGCGTGATGCAAGCCTGGCAACAACAAAGCTTGCGTCTGGGTGGTTTTGATGTGAGCGCATGGCCTGTGCAGCCCGCAGACTTTGGCATCGCCCCTGCGCCCAGAGACCACGCGTTTGCCAGCTGTCCGCATGCCTTGGGTTTGTATGCCGTGCTGCCCGATGCGCAGTGGGTGGGCCGCATGGCACGTGCGGGCGTGCCCACCGTGCAGCTTCGCTTCAAGTCGGACGATGCCGCCGCCATTGCGCGAGAAGTGCACGCCGCCGTGGCCGCCGTGCAGGGTACAGAAGCATTGCTGTTCATCAACGACCATTGGCAAGCCGCCATCGATGCAGGCGCTTATGGTGTGCATCTGGGCCAGGAAGACATGGCCGATGCTCCCCTGCAAACCATCCGCGCTGCAGGCTTGCGTTTGGGCTTGAGCACCCATGGCTATGCCGAGATGCTGCATGCAGAGGCAGTGTCACCCAGTTACATCGCCTTAGGTGCGGTGTTTCCCACCACCTTGAAGCGCATGGCCACCGCCCCACAAGGCATGGGACGCTTGCAAGCCTATGCGCGCTTGATGCAACAGCACCCGCTGGTGGCGATTGGCGGCATCGACGCATCACGCCTGCCTGCAGTGCTTCAAACCGGTGTGGGTTCGGTGGCCATGGTGCGCGCCATCACCGACGCATCCGATCCAGAGGCGACAGCCCGTGGATTGATGAAAATCATGCAGGCTGCTTCAAAAACAGTGAAAAACGCTTTATAATTTTGGTCTTATTCCTCGATAGCTCAGTCGGTAGAGCGCCGGACTGTTAATCCGTAGGTCCCTGGTTCGAGCCCAGGTCGAGGAGCCAAAAAAGAACCCCTTGTCGCAAGACAAGGGGTTTTTCTTTTGACTATTAATTTTTAGGCATCGGCTGAATCTGCGACACGCCCTCGCGCCCTATGCGAAAGGCCATCAAGTCCTCACCCAAAACCAGCGGGCCCGCGTAGGTACGTCGTGTCATCTCCAAGACTTCCCTCTCGCTCACAGGCGGTATCTTGGCCGTCCCCAACAACACGAAGTGATAGAAAACCGCCAACTTGGGGCTCACCCGTGTGAACACATCACCCGCCTCTTCTGGCTTGGTGTGGTGATCGAGGATCACTTGATACACAGGATCTTTCAGCAATTCGGGTTGCACTGCCGCCACTTGGTGAATCAGCAAATCGGTGCCCGCAGCGCCCCGTATCAAATTGTCACTGCGCTTGGTATCACCAGAAATCACCACGGAGCGTCCGTCAAAGTCCACGCGGTAAGCAAAAGCAGGTTTGAGTAAATCGCCATGGTCCACCTCGATGGCTGTGACTGTCACGCCTTTGCTTTGGTAGACCACGGCAGCGTCGCTGACTTCGTTGGCCTGCACGGCAACGTTCTCAGCTTTGAGGCCTTGATCGGCGATGCGTTGGGTGATGTCCCAAGCGTAGGCTTTTTCCAGATGCCCCATCATGGAACGCGTGCCAGCTGGCCCCCAAATTCGAAACGGTCCGGTGCGCTGCGCATAAGCCGCTTCTAACCAACCGGTTAACCACAAATCTGGAATGCCAACGATGTGGTCGGAGTGCAAGTGTGTGATGAACACGGCATCCACAGCCCCGAGTTTGACCCCCACTTGAAACAGACGCTGCGTCACACCCCGCCCACTGTCAATCAGCAAGTTTTGACCGCCGGCCTGCACCAACACAGCCGGGCCAAAGCGTCGCATCGACGGTGGCGGAGACCCCGTTCCCAGCAAGGTGACGCGAAATTCTTGGCTTTGCAGCGGCGGGTGAATGGCCGCGGCAACTTGTGCTTGTGCCATCGTGCCCCATAGCGCAGCACACACAGTCACGCCAAACACAATGCCAAGTTTTTTCAGCGAAGCTAGGCGCGCATTGGTGCGATGGCTTGGTGCTCGGTCATCGAAAAAGAAACGGATGCTTTGAAATTGACCCATTCGTGCCCCCTGAATTCTGCGTTGATGTTCGATGCCTAGTACTGCGCCGTGATCTTGAACGTGCGAGGAACCGGCTGCGCGGTGCCAGGGCCAAACCAGGTGTCCCAGATCTTGGCGGCTTCGCCTGAGGCTTCCATGTCAAGCAGCGCTTGGTTGATGGCGGATTTGAGCCGCGCCTCGTCTTTTTTCATGGCAAAGCCAACATTGCGTGACTTTGTGAAGTCGGGCAAGAACAGGTAGTCGTTTGGATTTCCGTCATCGCGAACCATCGCCGCCAGCACTGTTTCATCTGTGGTGAAAGCGTCGACACTCCCAGCCTTGAGCGCCGCAAAAGCAACAGCGTAGTCACGCACATACACCAGGTTCACCTCAGGCACAGCTTCTTTGAGGTTGCCGCCAGCGGTCGAGGTACTGGCCGAACTCGCTTTGCGTCCCGCAAGCTGTTTGACCGAGGAGATGCCAGACGCTTTTTTAACAACCACGGCATGCGGCGTGACGAAGTAAATGTGGCTGAAGTCCACATCACGCAAACGATCTGCGGTCCGCGTCATGGAGGTCGCCACAAAATCGAGCTTGCCTTGTTGCAACAGCGGGATGCGCTCTGCACTTGAGAGTGCCGTCATCTCCAAGCCCACCCCAAGGCGTTGCGCCACTGCGCGCACCAGGTCCAGGTCATAGCCCGTGAGCGTTCCATCGGCAGCTTTGAAAGAAAACGGCGGGGTGGTGTCGCTCACGCCCACCAGCAACTTGCCGCGCGACTGAATGTCGTCGAGTCGATCAGCCAGTGCCGAAGGTGCAAATGCCACACCCCATATCGCGGCCAACACCAGCGCCACCGTTCTGATCATGTTAGATTTTTTCAAGTTTTCCCCTTTATCTGCCTTGACTGAACGCCCACAGTCGGCAAGCCTAGATTTTCTGTGCACCCAAAAGCTCTTGCTCTAGCTTGGCTTTGAGCGAGGCAGCAAATTCATCCCACATGCGATCAGTTTTTGTTTTCATCGCACTCAGGCCGAAGGTCCCGACACGGCCCAACACATCGACATGCGTGAGGATTCGCAACTGCGTCAAACCACTGTCTAACGGCGTGATGAATACCTCGCTTTGATGCTTGAGGCTGCTGGCCAGTGCTGCGTCCTCCCCCACACCTGCGCTCTTGAGGTAGCGCGGAGCTTGTTGTTCAAGCACATGGGTTCTGATCTTGAAGGAAGCTGTCACAAAGGCAATCTTCACCTTCAATGACACCAAGTACTCGGTGTCCGACAGCACCTCGATCGATTGCATGCCCGGTACGCAACCTGCCATGGTGTGTGGGTCAAGCAGCAAAGACCACAGTTGCTCGGGAGTGACCGCAAGCTCCATGCTTTTTTCAATGTCCATCCATGTGCTCCGCTGCTTGCATCACCGATTCCACGATTTGGCTGTAGCCCGTGCAACGGCACAAATGGCCATTCAAAACAGTACGAATTTGCGCAGACGTGGGTCGGGGAGTTTCTTTCAACAATGCGACCGAAGTCATCATGAACCCAGGTGTGCAATAGCCGCATTGCAAACCTCCGCAGGACAGGAAAGCCTGCTGCACGGGGTGCAGGGTGTCGCCCTGGGACAAGCCCTCAACGGTTGTGACCGAGGCTCCTTGTGCTTGAACCGCCAAAGACAAACAAGACTTCACAGCTTGACCATCGACCAACACCGTGCAGGCCCCACAGGTGCCCGTTTCACAGCCACGTTTGGTACCCGTCAAATTCAGGTCATCGCGTAAAAAGTCCGACAGCAGGCGCCGCGCGGGCACTGGCATGTCAACGGCCTCACCGTTGACTGTGAGATGGAGTTCATGTTGACTCATGGGGAACCTTCACATGCAAGAGAGATTGAAATGAGCAGACAGGGCTCGCTCAACCAGCACGCGCACCACCTCACGTCGGTAGTCAGCACTTGCGCGTGAATCAGACAAGACGTCAATTTCCTCTGCTGCAGTTTGGGCCACAGATTGGATCAGTGTTGCTGTGGGTTGCTGTGCCAGCAAGGCATTGGTCGATTGCACACGCACAGGAAACGGCGTAGAAGCGCCAACCACCAGGCACAGCGCATCAATCGCCGCGCCGCTTTGCACCGAGGTGATGGAGACATTCACCAAGGGCCGGTGATCAGCGGGGGTTTTTAAATGGCGCATGTAGCTACCCAGTGCGTGGGGTTGAGGCGCTGGCAATCGAATAGCCACCAACACTTCGTCGGCTTCCAGGGCTGTTTCATAGTAGTCCACCAGAAATTCAGCCATCGGTAACACCCGCTGTTTCCCTAGACCTTGCAACACCACCTCGGCCCCCAAGGCCAGCAAACACCCCGGTGGATCGGTGGCAGGATCGGCGTAGCACAGATTGCCGCCAATCGTGCCTTGGTTGCGCACCTGCCAGTTGGCCACTTGCGATGCCATCCTAGACAACATGGGGTAATGCTGCTGGATGTGGGAAGACTGCGCCACCTCGCTGTGGGTGGTGAAAGCGCCAATGCTCAAGCTCTGGTCTGCCGCCACATGGATGCCACGCAGTTCGGGCACGCGGGCCACCGACACAATGCGTTGGGGGGAAGTCAAACGCTGTCGCAAGGCCAGCATCAATGCGGTTCCGCCAGCCATCACGCGGGCTTCATCGCCCCACTGCGCCATGAGCTGGCAGACCTCGTGCAAGGTGGTGGGTTCTAAGTAATCAAAATCATGCATGGGCCGCCCCTTGCTTTTCTTTCAGGGCAGCCAACACTTTCTCTGGTGTGATGGGCAGGTCTCGAATCCGCACCCCTACCGCGTGGTAGACCGCGTTGGCAATGGCCGGCGCGCCCGGCAGGATGGCCGTTTCACTGGCACCTTTGGCACCAAATGGCCCGTTGGGATCGTTGGATTCCACAATGCCGCTTTGTAACAAGGGTAAGGCATCGGCAGAAGGCATGGTGTAGTCGCTGAACTCGCCATTGGCGATGCGTCCGTCCTCCATCTGAAGCTGTTCATACAAGGTCCACCCAATCGCCTGCGCCGAAGCACCGTTGGATTGGCCGTGGACGGCCAAAGGATTGAGTGCTTTGCCGCAGTCGTCCGACACAAAGCTGTCGAGCACCTTGACCTGCCCGGTGTCGGTGTCAACCTCCACCTCCACCACCTGTGCCGCAAAGGAATAGGCCGGTGCCACGTTGCCGTAAAACTGCGCGTCGTGCATCACAGTCTCGGCATCCCAGCTTCCCTGTACGTGGATGCCCTCCCCTCCGTGACGCCATATATGGGCGCGTACCAGCTCACCGTAGGTGAGTTTTTTGTCGGGCAGCGAAGCTGCCATGGCGAAACCCTGCGCGAGCTCAATGTCTGAGACGTCCACCTTCAGCGTGTGCGCCGCCGCATTGCGCAAAGCGTCTTTCGCATGGCGCGCAGCCACGATGGCCGCATTGCCTGCAACGATGGTCACACGTGATGCCAATGAACCAATGCAATAAGGCGACATGTCGGTATCGGGTGGCACCACATGCACATGAGCCAAGGGAATGTCCAGCTCATGGGCCACCACTTGGCTGAGCATGGTCATAGCGCCCTGTCCGGCATCGCACTCGCTGCTGTGGATCAACACCCGCCCGTCCTCGTTGACCTTGATGCCAACGGTTGAGCCGTCCCAATTGCCAATGGTGCGATTACCGCTGACATGCATTGCAGCGGCAACCCCCACCCCTCGCTTTTTCGAACCGGGCCGCTGAGGTGCTTGCCGTTTATCGGCCCAGTGCATCGCTTGCGTGGCCTGAGCCAAACATTCCATCAATCCTGTGCTGCCAATCTTCCAGCCATGCACCGACACGTCGCCTGCGCGAATCGCGTTGCATTGGTGGACCTCCAACGGGTCTAGGCCCAACATGTTGGCCATGGTGTCGAGGTGGGAGTTCAAAGCGAACTGCATCTGCGTGCCACCGAATCCACGAAACGCGCCATGTGGCGGCGTATGGGTGTACACCAAACTGGCATGACAGCGCACATGCTCAATACGGTGCATGTTGTCGCTGCGCATGGCCGAGACATGCATGACCTCAGGCGCCAAGCCCGCATAGGCGCCACAGTCGGCCACGATACGAACCTCTTTGGCCACAATGTGACCTTCTCGGTCCATCCCAATTTTGAGGGTGATTTGCTCTGGCACGCTGGAGCAACAGGCCTGAAAATCTTCCAACCGGTTGTTCACCAAGCGCACGGGGCGCTGGGTGTGCAACGCCAACAAGCCCGCAATCAGGTTGTTGGCATCCTCAATCATCTTGCCGCCAAAGCCACCACCTGTCGTGGCCTGATGTAAGCGCACCCGGGAGTGAGGCAGTTCCAGCGCAGCGGCCAAACGTGCTCGCGCCAGAAAAGCAGATTGCGTGGAGGTCCACACCTCCAAGCGTCCCATGGGGTCAATCGCAGCCACCGTGGCCATGGGCTCCAAATAGCCAGGGTACTGTGCGTGGGTGCTGTAGTCGGCCTCTAACACCAGGTGCGCGCGGGCAAAAGCAGCATCGACATCCCCACGGTGAAATGCCATGTCATGCGCCACACGGCGATCAGCATGTACCTGAGGCCCACGCCCAGCCAGCGCCTCCTGAGGGTCAAGCTGTGCAGGCAGCACCTCGTACTCGACGTGGATCAAATCCAAGGCATCACGCGCGATCTCTTCACTGACGGCGGCCACAGCCGCAATTTCTTCACCGGCAAAACGCACCACCTCTTTGGCCAAGATGTAGCGTTCTTTGTGATGAACGCCCCAAGGTGTGTTGGGGGCATCGGCACCGGTCAGTACTGCTTTGACGCCAGGCAAGGCGCGCGCAGCCGTGGTGTCGATACGAACAATACGTGCATGCGGATGCAAACTGCGCAATACCTTGCCGTGCAACATGCCTGCGATCTTGATGTCCCCCGCGTACAAGGCACGGCCCAACACCTTGGAGCGCGCATTCACCTGCGGAACAGGTTGACCTAAAGTGGATGCGCTCATGTCAGATTCCTCATCAAGACGCCATGCATGAACGGGTCCATCACTCGGCTGTGATGCCCAGGTCTTTGATGATCTTGCCCATGACCTCAAAGTCTTGTGCATTGGTGCGTGCCAACACGCTGGGTGGCCCACCCGCAGGTTGAGCGCCAAACGTCGCCAGTTTGTCAACCACTTCAGACGACTTCAGGATTTCATTCAAATGCTCATTCAATAACTTCACCACAGTCTCTGGGGTGCCTTTTGGCGCGAAGAACCCATTCCAGGCTCCCACGATCACATCGCGGTGTCCTTGCTCGACCAAGGTTGGAATTTGGGGTGCCAAAGAGGAACGCTGCGCATCACCAATAGCCAGAGGAACGAGCTTGCCTTGTTGGAAATATTGCGTCACAGGACCCAAGGTCACCCAGGCGGTAGGGATGTGACCAGCCACGACATCCACCACCGAAGGTCCTACGCCGCGGTAGGGAATGTGGGCACTCTTGATGCCTGCAGATTTGTTGAGCCATTCGGCTACCACATGCATGGGGGAACCAGCGCCTGGACTGCCGTAAGACAAGGCTTTGCCGGATTTGGATGCCGCCACCATCTCGCCCACAGACTTGAAACCCGCGCTCGGGTGCGCCACCAAGACCAAAGGTTGGACCGCTGTTTTGATGATGGGCTCAAAGCCGTTCAACACGTCATAGCTTGCCGATGGCGGCAACTTCATCACCATGGGGGCGGTGGTGAACGGGTTGGGCGTGAATAGCAAGGTGTAGCCATCTGGCGCGGCACGACCGACATAAGAATTGCCCACAGTACCGCCTGCGCCGGGTTTGTTTTCAACAATCACGCTTTGTTTCAGGCGTTGAGACAGGCGGTCTGCAAACAAACGGGCAATCGCATCGGTATCGCCCCCCGGTGGGTAAGCCACCACCACTGAAATCGTTTTGTTGGGAAAAGCAGCTTGTGCCAGTAAGTTGGCACTGAAAGCACAGCTCACGGCAGCAATCAAAGCCAAGAGGGTTCTACGGTTGCGCTTCATCTTCAAATCCTTTCAGAGGTTGTCCGAGTCACTGGAAAGTCAGGGTTTCAGTATGGTCAGTTATTATTGACATGTCAACATAGTGGTCAACCCTAAGCTTGGGCATGAGAGATACTTTGCCAACATGAAAGCCAGCATGTCGAGCCACAAAAAACCACCGACCGCAGCAGAAATACCTGCGGTGCCTGCAAGCCCTTGGAGAAATCTCAGTGTGGGTGGCGATCAGTTGCGGGTGGATGACTTCATCACCACCCGAGTCGTGAGGTTGGGCATTGTGTTGCGCAAAAAGATCACCCAGCGGTATGTGTCCACCTTGGGCCTGACCGAGCCGCAATGGCGCATTCTTTCTGTGGTGGCCGAGTCACCGCAAATGTCGATGACCCAACTCGTGACGGAGGCTGTCATTGACAAAGCGTTGGTCAGCCGCATTCTTCGTCAACTGGAGGAGCAGGGTTTGGTTCAGCTCAAGAGCGAACCCAATGCCCCACGCAAGGGCTTGCAGTGCATGCTCAGCACCAAAGGCCGAAGACTCTATGAAAAAGCGATCCCCGAAGTACGACGTCAGCAAGCGGCGATGATTCTGAAAATGAGCCCCGAAGAACGCGATGTGATTTACCACGCACTCAAAAAGCTTTACGTCTTGTGCAGTTCGGACGAGGCTTGACTTGAGTGGGCGTTTTGTTGCCCCCCCTAAGAAACATCACCGGATCCGGTGGCGAGAATTTCCTGCACATGTCATTCAGCCTTGACGTTGGCCGCTTTGATGACTTTGCCCCATCGGTCGTATTCTGACTTGATGTAGGCAGAAAACTCAGCGGGTGACTTGCTGGGATGAACCGAGGCCCCGATGGCTGCGAAGCGGTCTTGAACCTCTTTGGTGTTGAAACCCTTGGCAAGTGCGCTCTGCATTTTCAAAACAATCTCTGCGGGCGTACCGGCAGGCGCCGCCATGCCAAACCAGGGGGCCACCACGAGTCCTGGATACCCCGACTCTTTCGCTGTGGGCACAAGGGGCAATTGCGATGAGCGGTTGTCTGACAACACGGCCAAGGCCTTGATGCGCTCTGCCTTGATTTGCGGCATGGCAACCACCAATGAGCTTTGAAAGTCCAGCAAGGTCGACCCACCCATCAAATCTTGAATTTGCTGAGTGGCGCCCTTGTAGGGCACATGGTTGAGCTTGGTGCCAGACTGCATTTGAAACAGCTCTGCCGCAAGGTGAGGAACCGTGGCAACGCCCGGTGTGCCAAAGGCCAGCTTGTCGGGGTTGGCTTTGGCGTATTGCGTCAACTCGGCCAAGGTGTTGAAAGGCGCGTTGTTGTTGGCCACGATCACAGGGGTCATCGACACCAAGTTGCTGATGGGCGCAAAGTCTTTGAACGCATCAAAGGGGGCATTGCCAAGGTGCGGGGCAATGGCCACCGTGATCGCCATCAGCCCGATGGTGTAGCCATCGGCGGGGGCTTTGGCAAGCACCGACAGGCCCAACACCCCATTGCCACCGGGCTTGTTGTCAACCATCACCGTTTGCTTGAACTCTTCGCGAAGTAGGTTGGCGGCTTCTCGGGCCACCATGTCGGTGGGGCCCCCTGCAGGAAAGGGGACGATCAGCCGAATGGGCTTGTTTGGCCAGTCTTGCACTTGTGCAAAAACTGGCGCCATGGAGAGGCACAAAGCAAGACCGAGGAAGCGTTTTTTCATGGGCAGAGCCTGGTTGGGATGAAGGTGAGGGTTGTCGCTGAGCAGCAGTCTTCGATTGAATCATGCCAAGCTCAAACTTTATGGGTAATTTACCCGTACCCAAGTGTCGAGAAGCGGACACGCCGCCAAGACTTTAGCGCCAGTCAAGGTCTCGACCGGGCTAGACTGCGGCGATCGCAGCAACCTCCACTGGGAAACATCGAACATGGCTCAAGCAATCCTTCTTCGATCCCTGACAGCATTCATGTTGGCAGCATTGTCAGCGGCCCCGTCCGGGGTCTTTGCGCAATCGTGGCCGGACCGCACAGTGCGCATGGTCTTGACATTCCCTCCTGCGGGCGTGACCGACGTGGCAGCCCGTCTGATTGCTGAACGCATGAACACGGCACTCAAGCAACCGTTTGTGGTGGACCCCCGTGGCGGCAGCGGCGGCAACATTGGCGCAGACATTGTTGCCAAAGCGCGTCCTGACGGCTACACAGTGGGCATCACCACCGACACGCTGTTCACCATCAACCCACAGATCTACGCCAAGATGTCTTTCGATGCGGCCAAAGACATCGTGCCCGTGGCAACGCTGGCCTCGTTTGCGCAGGTCTTGGTGTGTCACCCCTCCGTGCCGGCCAAGAACGTTCAAGAGTTGGTGGCGCTTGGCAAGCAGCGTCCATTGAGTTATGCATCTGGGGGGGTGGGTGTACCCGGCCACCTGGCCATGGAACTGCTGTTGTTTCGCTCAGGCATCGCCATGACGCATGTGCCCTACCGAGGCGCCGTGCCGGCCACCACCGACATCTTGGGGCACCAAGTGGACTGTGGTTTTCTGCCTGGCCCCACGGTGCTGCCCCATGTGGCCTCGGGCAAGTTGGTGGCCTTGGCTGTTTCATCTGCCAAGCGCTCGCCCATGGCACCACAAGTGCCTACCGTCAGCGAGTCTGGGCTGGCGGGCTTTGATGCGTCTTTCAAACTGGTGTTGTTTGCGCCCGCCAACACACCGGCGCTGATTTTGGATGCACTGGCGAAAGAAGCCATCGCTGCCGTGACCCAACCGGATGTTGCTGCCAAATTGCGCAGCAACGACCTCTTGCCGATTGGCATCGGCGCTGAGGCGACCCGCAAACTGTTGGCAGAAGACATCCAGACTTGGACACCGGTGGTCCGCAAAATAGAACTCAAGGCCGAATGATGACATCTCCATCCATGCAGGGCCATAGCCTGTTGATGATCTTGCAGGTTCCCGATGGCATTCGCCAGCAGTATGAGCGCGGCGTGCGCCAAGCGTTTCCTGATCTCGAGCTGCATGTGGTGGCAGACCCTGCGCAAGCAGACCCCTATCTCGCCAAAGCCAGCGTGATCGTCACGCATGGGCCTTATCTGGGGGCAAGCGCCGGCCACATCTACAGCAACGCGCCCAATCTGCAGTGGGTACAAGGCATCGGCGTTGGCGTGGACAACATTGCGGACCACCCGGCGCTTGATCCAGCGGTGGTGGTGACCAACATCCACGGAACCCAGGGCATTCCGATGACGGAGTTGGCTCTGTCGCTGATGTTGTCCTTGGCGCGCAAACTCCCCAAAAGCTTTCAAAACAAGTTGGACCATCGCTGGGAGAGATGGCCGTCCAAACTGCTCAACGGCAAAACCATCGGCATCCTTGGCGTTGGCTCGATTGCCGAAACATTGGCACCCGCGTGCAAAGCACTGGGCATGCAGGTGGTGGGCATTGGCTCGCGCCCTCAGGTGCCACATTTTGACCGCATGCTGCCTCGCAGCGAGTTGCTCACTGCGGTTGCGGAATTTGACTATCTGCTGCTGCTGGTGCCCTACTCGGCTGAAACACATCACATCGTTGACCGAGAGGTCATCGCAGCCATGAAGCCGGAGGCTTTTCTGATCAACATCGCCCGAGGTGGCGTACTCGACGAAGACGCGCTGTTGGATGCACTGCGTGAGCGGAAAATCGCCGGGGCCGCATTGGATGTCTTCGTGACCGAACCGCTGGTACCCGATCATGCGTTTTGGGATCTGGACAACCTGATCATCACCTGCCACCAAGGCGTGGTGCATGAGGATGTGGCCCGCATCAACGTGCCCATCATTTGCGACAACCTGCGTGCGTATCTGGCCAACGATTGGCAGGCGATGCGCCATGTGGTTCGACCGGGCAACAAGCCCTTCAAGCCAAGCCCTGAGGTGACATGAGCCATGAAAATCATCCGCATCACCGATCACCATGCCGACGCCGGTTGGCGTGTCGTCTCTTTTCTCAAAATCGTCACCGACGAAGGGCTGATCGGCTGGTCCGAGTTCGCCGAGGCGCGCTCAACCCCTGGCCTCACCCATGTGATTCGTCAGCTGGCCACACATGCCATCGGCCTTGACCCGTGCAACACCACGCATGTGCATGAGTTGTTGCGCACCATCACACGGCTCACGCCCGGAGGCCTGAGCGCGCAAGCTTGTGCTGCGATAGAAAACGCTTGCCTTGACATCCGTGGCAAGGCCCTGTCCTTGCCCGTGCATGCCCTGCTCGGCGGCGCCATGCGCCTGGACCTGCCCATGTATTGGTCGCACTGCGGCACAGCGCGCGTGCGGCATGGCCAATATTTACCCCCAGAGTTTGCCCAACCGCTGCGCAATTTGGACGATGTGGTCGCACTGGGACAGCAAGTCCGCGCGATGGGTTACAGCGCCCTCAAAACAAACGTCATCTTGTTTGAAGAAGGTGGCCCGCGTGTGCACTCGCCCGGGTTGTTGCAAACACACCCGCACTGGCCCGACCGCTTGGCCGATGACGCCATGTCAGAAGCCGTGGTCAACCACATCTCAGCACTGCGCCAAGGCGCAGGCCAAGATGCGACGCTCATGATTGACCTGAATTTCAACTTTCGACCAGCCAGCACACGCGCGCTGTGTCGCAAGCTTGAACCGCTGGGCATGGGCTGGGTTGAACTCGATTTGCACGACGCCAGCGAGCTCGCGGCCATCCGCCAAAGCACCTCGGTGCCCATCGCCTCGCTTGAAACCATCTATGGCATGGCGGGCTTGCGACCTTACCTGGATGCCAAGTCGGTGGACTTTGCCATCATCGATGTGCAGTGGAATGGCATGGTCAATGCCGTCAAGATGTCTGCCTTGGCCGACTCGTTCGAGGTGAATGTCGCGGCACACAACTACCACGGCTACCTGTCCACTTTGATGGGGGCGCACCTTTGCGCCATGTTGCCCAACTTCAAGGCCATGGAGTTTGTGGTGGACGAAGTGCCTTGGATGCAAGATTTATTCACGCATCCGCTAGAGATTTCAAATGGCGTCATGCACGTGCCTTCGCGACCAGGTTGGGGCATGGACGTGAACGAAGAAGCGCTTCGGGCGCATCCACCCGCATGAGTGACCCCATGACAGGCAATGCGTCAAGAGATGGCATTCAGCGCTGGCTCGATGCACTGACGTGCCAAGATGTGGTGTTGCGCTTCATGGGTTGCTTTGATGCGCGGGATTGGGAGCAGATGATGCAATGTGTCACCCCCGATGTGGTGTGGCAGCGCCCTGACCGAAAAATATCAGGGCTCGAACAACTGCGCCAGACATTGCATGCAAGCCCTGACAATGTGCGTGTGCGGCACATCATCACCAACTTACGCCCCAGCGTGACCAGCGCCACAAGCCTTGAGATTCATAGCTATTTTTCGGTGTTTCGCGTCATTGGCATAGCACCTGATTCAAATGAACCTGCGCCTTGTGAAGGACCAGTTTCTGTTGGGCGTTATCGCGATGTACTGGTTCAAACCCAGGGTGGGTGGCGCATTGCCAGCAAAGAGACCCATGTGGACTTTCGACGCTCTTAAGACTTGCCAAAATCAACCATGCACACCGACCGTCTGCTCAAGTCCAGCCTGCCTATTTTGATTGGCGCGTCTCTCATGCTGAGTCTGAGCATGGGCATCAGACAAAGCCTCGGGGTCTTCATGTACCCCTTGACACAAGAAACTGGCATTTCAATTTCAGAGTTCACCCTGGCGATTGCCATCCAAAATTTGTCATGGGGAATATTGCAGCCATTTGCAGGCGCTTGGGCGGGCAAATACGGTTACAGAAAGCTGCTGCTCCTGGGTGCTATGTTGTACGTTGTCGGCTTGGTTCTGCTTGCCTTGGCCCACAGCTTTCTTGCTGTGTTGATCGGTGCAGGCGTCCTGATTGGTTTGTCATTGTCTTGTTCTGGCTCAGCCATGTCTATGGCCATTGCAACGCGCTGTGTGTCGCCAGAGATGCGAAGCACCATCTTGGGTGTGGTCTCTGCCGCAGGGTCGATGGGTGCGTTGATTGCAGCCCCCATCGGACAATCTTTGTCGCAAGGCTTTGGTTGGCGCTATGGCGTGGTGGGCTTTGTCGCGCTCAGCCTGTGCCTGATTCCGGCGGCTTGGTATGGCTCCAAGATCGACGCACTGCCCATCCCACCCAACCCTGGGCTAGATGACCAAAGCGCAGGCCATGTCGCACGCCATGCGCTCAGGCACCTGCCTTTTTCGGTCATGACCGTGGCTTACTTTGTATGCGGCATGCAGCTGGTTTTTTTAACCACGCACTTGCCCACCTACCTTGAGTTGTGCGGGCTCGATCCCATGCTGAGCGCCCAGTCACTGGGCGTGATTGGGGGTTTCAATGCGCTGGGCAGTCTGTTTTTTGGATGGGCGGGAGGCCGCTACAACAAAATGCTGCTGCTCGGCATGATCTACATCCTTCGCTCCATTGGATTGGCGGTTTACTTTTACAGTCCACCCACACCAGACGCCACCTTGGTATTTGCAGCGTACATCGGGTTTTTATGGCTCGGCGTCGCCCCACTCGTGACAGGTGCCATCAGTGAAACTTTTGGGCTGCGCTGGCAAGCCATGCTCAGTGGCATTGCTTTCATGAGCCATCAACTGGGAAGTTTCGTCGGTGCATTGGGTGGGGGACTGATCTACGACGCCTTGGGCTCTTACAACCTGGCGCTTCAAATTGGCGTGGTCGTGGGTCTGCTGGCAGGTCTCGTGCAATGCATCTTTGCAGTGGCTTGGCCAAAAGAACCTCCACTCATGGCGAGTGCGGGCCATTGATGGCGTCGTCCAACAAAAGTCAGGGGCACAGACGATGGATTCAATTCAAGCGTTCACCTCCACAGATCTGATTTACGGCGTGCTGGCATGTCTTATCGCCATCGCATTTGGCGCTGTGTTGGCTCGCAAACAAGCCAAAGCTTTTGGCTCACCCAGCGAAGGCAGTTTGCCCAAGGTCAATTTTTTTGACTACGGCGATATGCGGTTTTTGCACTTGGGCTCACCCGCAGTCCAAGGTTCGATGAAGATCAGCAAACCGTTTGACATTCACCTGGAGTACCAACAACGCATGATGGCTTGGTTGCTCTTGGCAGATTTAGACCACGTCCACCAACGGCACGCCATGCAACTTGGCTTAGGTGCAGCATCGTTGACCAAGTTTTGTCACCGGCAATTGGGCATGCAAACAACCGCCGTTGAACTCAACCCTCAGGTGCTGTCGACGTGCAGGCTTTGGTTCAACCTGCCAGAGGACGACGCCAAATTACAAGTGGTGCTGGCTGATGCCGCCGAGGTGGTCAGCGATCCCCAATGGCATGGCAAGGTGGATGTGCTTCAGGTGGACTTGTATGACCAAGAAGCGGCGTGCCCGGTGTATGACAGCGAAGACTTTTACCGTCATTGCAGCCAACTCTTGACCGATGAAGGCTGTATGGCCGTGAATCTCTTGGGTCACGCACACAGCATCGCGCAAAGTATGAAAAACATCGCGGCGGTATTCGGCGCGCAAGCCATTTGGCAATTCAAACCGACCCATGCGGGCAACACGATTGTGTTGGCGTTCAAAAAAGAACGACCATTTGACATGGGCGCGCTAGCGTCTCAGGCGCAAGCCATTCAAACGCGTTGGCCACTGCCGGCTGTGAAATGGTTGAGCGCAATCGCTGTGCGTTCGTGATGCAGCAGAGTGCTGCGCATCAAGCCCCGGTGAAATTACTCCGCTTCAATTTTTGAACTCTGCACCACCGTCTGCCACACTTTGAACTCGGTGTTCACGCGCTCCGACAGTTGCGCCGGGTTGAGGTAATCGGCGGATGCGCCCTGCTCTTGCGTTTTTTGCACAAACGCCGCGCTCCGCACCACTTGGCTGATATCGGCGCTGAGTTTGTCGACCACGGCCTTGGGCGTGGCCATGGGCGCAAACACCGCAAACCAAGACGTGGCATTCACCTTGGGGTAGCCCGCCTCTGCGGTGGTGGGCACTTGCGGCAAGCTCGGCAGTCGGTCTTTGCTGGTCACGGCCAACACTTTCAATTTACCCATGGCGATATGGGGCATGAAGGGTGGCGCCGTACCAAAAGTCAAATCCACCTGCCCGGCCAATAAATCTTGCAACGCAGGGCCAGTGCCTTTGTAGGGCACGTGAACCATCTTGATGCTTGCTTGTTGCTCGAGCATGGCACCCGTCACATGCTGAAGCGAGCCGTTGCCAGAAGACGCGTAGTTCAATTTGCCCGGATTGGCTTTGGCATAAGCGATCAATTCATCCAAAGTTTTGACCGGTAAATCGGCACGCACCACGATGATTTGCGGCGCTGAAATGACATTGGCAACCGCTTGAAAATCCGTCAGATCCCACTGCTTTTGTTTCGTCACATGGGGGGATATGACGTGGTAGCCCGA
>CANCUP010000039.1 GCA_947381325.1 Comamonadaceae bacterium | reverse complement strand
CCCAGCACACCCGCTTGCTCGACCGTCTCCAGCACTGTCAAAGGCACATCCATCAAGGGCTGTTGGTCCAAGCTGACTTTGAGCGCCCCGACCACTTGCCCCTTAAGCAAAGGCGCCACCAAGGGCTCTGGCCTTGCCGCCTGGGTTTGAATGCGGCTGGCCGAACCCGCAGGGACAGCCACCACAATGGCCTGGGGCCGGCCAAGCTTGACGGTGTTGTTGCGGCCTTTCCACACATTGGGCGAGACCACGGCTTGATTGCCTTCAAACAACTTCACCACATCGAACGCGGTGTATCCCCAGTTGAGCAACTTTTGCGACTCGGCCGCGCGGGCATTTTCGCTGGACGCGCCCAACACGATCGACAACAAACGGCGTGAACCCACGCCGGGCGCATCGCGCTTGGCCGTGGCAATCAGGCAATAGCCCGCTGCGTCGGTGTGCCCGGTTTTCAAGCCATCCACACTCGGGTCGCGAAACAGCAACAAGTTGCGGTTGCTCTCATTGGCAGCTGGCGTGCCCGGGTAGCGGTATTTCTTGATCGCGTAGTAACCCACGTAATCCGGAAAATCTTGCACCAAGCGTCCGGCCAAGATGCCCAGGTCGCGCGCCGTGGTGGTATGCCCTGGCTCGGTCAAGCCCTCGGGATTTTTGTAGCCGGTTGACTTCATGCCCAAGACCTTGGCTTGCGCGTTCATCATTTGCACAAAATGCTCAGCCGTGCCGCCGACACCCTCTGCCAAGGCCATGGTGGCGTCGTTGCCGGACTGCACGATCATGCCTTTGATCAGGTCTTCCACGGGCACCTTCATCTTGGGGTCGATGAACATGCGCGATCCAGGCATCTTCCAAGCCCTTTCGCTCACAGCCAAGGTTTGCTGCAGGCTGATTTTTTTGGCCTTCAGTGCATCAAACACCAAGTAGGCGCTCATGAGTTTGGTCAGGGACGCCGGCTCAATGGGTTTGTCTGCATCCAGCTCGGCCAAGACTTGGTTGGCCGTCAAATCCAGCAGCAAATAGGCGCGCGCTGCGATTTCAGGCGGTTGCGGCATGGGGGACTGGGCATGCGCAGCACAGAGTCCCAGCATCGAGGCCAGCAACAGCAACACACGCAAGGTTTGATTCATGGCCAAGGTCATATCTAAATAGAGGGGAAGGTGGGGCGACGCCAGCGACTGAGGCTCACGCACTCAGATGGCGAACCACCAAACTCTTGAGCAAAGGCAATTGTCCATGAAAGAAATGCCCCCCTCCTGGCACCACCGTCACCGGCAGGGTTTGCGGCCGAGCCCAATCCATCACCGCCGACAAGGGCACCGTGTCGTCTTGCTCGCCATGCACCACCAAGGTCTGCTCATGCGCGGACACGGGCACATCGGCCACCGTGAAGCGCGATGCGGCGGTGCCCACCAACACCACCTTGTCGATGGGACGTTGGCCCCACAAAGCCGCCAAGGCATGGCTCGTGACAAACGACCCGAATGAAAATCCAGCCAAGGCCAAGGGCCCATCAAACGCCACTTGCTCGACCACACGCAGCAAATCTCGGATCTCGCCTTGCCCCGCATCGTGCGCACCCGCAGAGGCCCCGACACCTCGAAAATTAAAACGAACCGCCGTCCAACCGCACTGCACAAAAGCGCGGGCCAAGGTTTGTACGACCTTGTTGTCCATGGTGCCGCCAAACAAGGGGTGCGGGTGCGCCACCACCGCCACGCCGCGCGACGTCCCCTCAGGCATATCACGCAAGGCTTCGATGGGACCCGCCTCGCCGACGAGCGTGAGCCGTTGGGTCTGTGCGTTCATCTGTGCCCCTCTCAGCGACCCACACCCGCGGGCACCAACAAGCGCTCCACAGGCTGCCCGTGCACAAGATGGCTGTCGACGATTTCGTCAATGTCGGCCTTGTCAACAAAGCTGTACCACACACCCTCGGGGTAGACCACGGCAACCGGTCCGCCAGCACAACGGTCCAAGCAACCTGCTTTGTTCACCCGCACACCGCCAGGGCCGGCAAGCCCTTTGGTTTTGACTTGTGCCTTGCAGTGCTCAAAGGCCTCGGTTGCGCCTTGTTCGGCGCAGCAAGATTGGCCGTTGTCGCGTTGGTTGAGGCAGAAAAAAATATGGTGCTTGTAATACGAGGCTTGTGTCATGCCTGAATTTTAGGTGGACACGCCCCGTGGATCCGTTGGCCGCTCTTGGCTCACGCGCACCAAGGCAAACAACAAGGCCGCATAAGGCCACAACCAGCCCAGCCATTGCACCAAGCCATTGAAGCGAATGAAGCGCCCTTGCTCCCAAGTTTGCAGCGTCTGCGCAAAGTAAGCGCTTTCAGGCGATTGGTTGAGCACGCTTTGCTGCACCAACAAGGCCAGCATCAAAAAAGCCAAGCAGGTGCGCGCCGATGCCACCACAAAAACCATGGCAATGACAAAACCCAAACCCAGCCCCAGCATCACAGGCAAATTCAACCAAGCCCAAGCATGGCTAGGGCCGTAACTCAAAGCGGCGGACAGCCCCGTCATGGCCAAGGCCAGGCCGGACAGCAGACACAAACAAACGCCCCGTTGCCACGCCTGACGCAGCACCGAAAACCCCAGCAAAGCAGGAATCAGCAGCCCCAGCACCACGCACAGCAACTCGGCACCGGGCAACAAAGGCTCCAATTCAAAACCACGCAAAGGAATCCAATCTTCGAAGGGCGTGGCCTCAAAGGCCGCCGTCAACCCGTCCTCGACGCGCTCCCACACCTGCCCCAACCCCAAAGGCACAGCCACAGGAAACAACAAGGCCACGGGCCACAACACCACCAGCACCAAGCCCATGTGGGCGTCGCGCACAAACCAGCGTTGTTTAAATTGCCCCCAGCGGTACAACCAACCTAGTTTTTCCAGGGCGCTGGCCACGCTCGCGCCCAAGCCTGCCCCCAAGGTGTTGAGGAGGAAATCGGCTTGCGACGGCACACGCGCAGGCAAGTAACTCTGCAAGCCCTCCAACACCAAGGAGAGCAAACCCGCGGCCAGTGTGCTGCTCAACACCACCCAACCGCGCCAGCCCATGCGCATGGCGCTGAGTGTCAGAAAAAACCCAAGCGGCGCATAGCCCAGAACGTTGGCCGCCACATCAAAGCCCGTCCAATACTTGGGCCAAGGCGCCGTCAAAAAAGACCAAGGCGCGATGCCTTGGTCTCGCCATTGCTCAAACGGGTAAAGGCTGGCGTAGACGATCAGGGCCACGCACAGCTGCGACAAAGGCCACGCAGAGGTTTTTTGCATGACCGCCGCCGACCCTTAAAAAGGCTTGACCACCACCAAAATCACCGTGACCAGCAACAAGACCACGGGAACCTCGTTGAACCACCGAAACCAGACATGCCCGCGCTGGTTGGTGTGCGCTTCAAACTTGCGCAACAACATGCCACAGGCGTGGTGGTAGCCCATGGCCAGCAGCACCACGGTGAGCTTGGCATGCATCCACCCGTTGCCCGGCCCCCAGCCAATGCCATAACCCAGCCACAGCCACACACCCAAGCCCACAGCAGGCACCATCAGCAAGGTGGTGAAGCGCATCAACTTGCGCGCCATCAACAGCAGGCGCTGTTCCTCGGCCACCGAATCAGGCGCCACTTGGGCCAGGTTGACAAAAATTCGTGGCAAATAAAACAAGCCGGCGAACCAGCTGGCCACAAAAACGATATGAAAAGATTTGACCCACAACATGCAGTCAGTTTAGCCGGGTCTCCAAAAAGTCCTGTCGCAAGACACTACGCCACACCGAAAGAACTCCAAAACACCGCCGGTCGGCCAACATCCCAGTGCACATGTTGCGGATACAAGCCCACACCCCCCGCGCCATAGCTCTTGAGCATCGCGGCATACACCCCGAGCGACACACCTTCGAGCCGGCCATCCAGCGCCGCACCGCGCAGATGAAAACTGTCGGGCGCTCCACCCACGCGCGCGTTGCGCTCAAGAGTGCGATAGGCACTGTGGATATCGGTCCAGGTCGACTTGCCGGTTGCCAAGCTGTACCAGCGTTGCGTGGCATAGATGAGGTTGAACAGGTCCAACGCCATCGGCTGGGCACTGCGATCACGTTGATCGGCCAGCAGCTGAAAAATTTCCTGGCACGCGGGCTCTTGATAACTCCCATCCCAAAAACACAGTTCGCGGCGCACACCGCTGCCCGCATTCCGCACCTGAATCACCCGGCGCTGCTGCCAGAAGTCGGGCTCCACTTGGTCGGGCCGCACCACACTGGCCAGGCTCTTGCGTGAGGTCAGCAGTGCAGGAAACGACAGCGCGCTGGGCAACAGCACCGTATGGCCAAGAAAACGTCGGCGAGAGGGATTCATCTCGCACCCGCCGCAGCCAAACCGACCATCGGCGCACACCCTCTCGCAGCGCCCGCGCCATCCTGAACTTGAAATACCCGACCCACCGCTTGGGCCGATGGCTCCTTGCGCGACAGTCCACTCACCAGGGGCCGCAACGACCGGCTACGCACCCCAACCACGCCACCGAATGGATCGCGCTGCAACTCCCAGTCCGGCAAACCCGTCAGCGGATCGCTGTAAATGCGACGCAGATGTCGCCGTATCCCCGGGACACGCGCATCCTGGAGCAACTCCTCCAGCGTCCTCGGGGCACACGGCATGCCAAGGGGCGTACTGGCGGCATAGGACTTCAGGGCCGCGACAAACTGTTGGCCTCGAAACATTTGCTCACGCTCGAGTTCACGCTGCGACTGCAGTGTCCATTGCTCACCCAGACTCATCAAAGCAACACTGGCAAAAGCCAAGGCAAACAGCAACCACAGGTAGGTAAAACCAGATTGCCGATAGTTAGCACGCAAGCGCATGGGCAACCCTCAATAATCGCGAAACAACACACCGGCGCTGTCTGTCCCGGGGGCGCCGCTGCGCACATCGACGATCTCCGGCAGGTCTGAGTCCTGTCCCGGTGCACTGGGCGCTGGTGGAGCAGATGCGGCGCCGAACCCGGTGGCGGGCGCCGACTCGGACAGCGTCAACTGCCATTGATCACGACGACCGGTGACGGCATCGCGTGGCAACTCGCGCAGGTAGCGCTGTGCGACCAGCTCTTGCAAGGACTCTGGAAAGCGGCCACGGTCAGCGCCGAACTGATCGATGGCATCACGCATCACCTTCAGCGTGGTGCGAAGCGATTGCTCACGCGCCTGTTCAACGCTGCGAAAGTATTTCGGTGCAGCCACCGACACGAGCAAAGCCACAATCGCCATCACCACCATCAGCTCAATCAGGGTGAATCCGTGCGGACTGGCCATGCCGCGCTCACGATGGCGATCACCACTGCGCATACAGGCTTCCATCCAAGGCTCGGCGCTCAGACAACGAATGCACATCAAAGACGTCGCGCCCTGGCGATGGGGCGTCTGGTGGCGATTCCGAGCTGCGCAAGCCCCAGGTCAATTCTGCTGGCAGAGATGAGGGGGCAAACGGGTCACGCGGCAAACGACGCAAAAAATATTTGCGCTTGTTGTCGATGGCGCGTGGATCAGGCACGCCTTGCACCAGCACCGCAAGCGACGGCGGATAACCACTGGCCGTGGCCTCGGTGGCAATCAACTTGTCTTGGGATGCTTGCTTGTAGTCGTCGATCGCCTTGCGAAGGATGCGCAGTGATTGACGCAGTTCCGCCTCCTTTGCCCTGCGTGCCGACAATTCCACCATCGGCAAGGACATCGCGGCCAGCGCGGCGACGATGGCCACCACCGCGACCATTTCGATCAGGGTGAAACCTCGGTCGACCCGCACCCTCACGGCCTGACCTCCGTGGCTTGCGGCCCCAGCGCTGGTGGCAGGCTGATCGGTGGGGACGACGACATGGCGGGCGCACTGGGCAAGTTGACCGGCGCAGGAACGGGACTCAAGGGAGCGGTTGCAGGCGGGGCGCTCGGGTAGGAGAAATTGCCACCTGACGTCCCACCCAACCCAGCGCCAAAACCGCCACGGTTGTTGTCCCTCGGGACCGCCGTTTGTATGCCGCCACGGTTCTGGATCTGCAGCGAATTCGCGCCAGGATTGAGTTCCATGCCAGCGGGACCATTCACGCTGACCGCGTCTGGTAACACCAGGTTGCGGATGACGCGCGGTGTGATGAACAGCACCAACTCCTTTTTGCTGACTTCATCGGTACGCGATCCAAACAAGCGGCCCAGCAGAGGAAGGTTCAACAACCCTGGCAAACCAACCATGCTGCGGGTTTCATCGTCACGAATCAAACCCGCCAGCACTTGCGTTTCGCCATCGTGCAACCGAATCACCGACGAGGCCTGACGCGTTCCCACCTGATAGGCGGTGCTGCCTTGACCATTGGTCACCGAGCCGGTCACCGAGCTCACCTCCAGCGAGACTCGCAGCACGACATCGTTGTCCAGCAACACCGCCGGCTCTACCTCCAGTTTCAAGCCGACATCCAGATACGTGGTGGAGGTGGCCACCCCCACATTGGCAGTTGCTGTGGTGTTGAACACCGGCAGCTTTTCACCAATCATCACCCGCGCCTTTTCGCGGTTGCGCGCACGCAAGCGCGGGTTGGCCAGCGTGTTGCCCTTGCTCACGCTGGAGCGAAAGTTCGCCACAAACGCCGGATTGGCAATGCGACCACGCAAGCCAGTTTGCGATGAGATTTCGCTCACCGAGCTGTCCAGCCCGTAGCTGATGGCAGCTGGCCATTGCAAGCCCAGCTTGTCGACGTCGGTGCTGGAGATTTCCATCACCTCCACTTCGAGCATCACTTCTGGCTCGGCCAGATCGATCGAGGCCAACAGGCGCTCGGCCAGGCCAATCACTGCGGGAGAGTCGCGCACCACGATCAACCCCAGCCGCTCATCGACATGCATGTCTCGCACCTTGGCGATCAGCTTGAGCATATTGGCCGCTTGCTTGATGTCCGCATTGGTGATGTAGAAGGTGTGCGTGGCCTGTTCCAGGTACTCGCGCGACTTGGTCTGTGGATGAATGAGCAAGGTGCTGTCATTGAGCACCTGACGGTCCAGGCCATTTGTGGCCAGGATGATGCGCAGGGCCTCGTCCAGTGAGATGCCTCGCAGCTGCACCGTCACTGGCGTATTACCCTTGACGTCAGCATCGAACACAAAATTCACGCCTGCGTTGCGCGCCAGCGTCTCCATGACCTGGCGCAGCGGTGCCTCACGAAACTCCAGATTCACAGGTTTGTGATAAGCCGGCCCCAACACCGCTGCGGGTCGCGCGCTCGCCATGTCACGCAGTCGCAGCTTGAGCTGTCGCGCCGGACTGAAATTGGGCGCATCGCTCAGAATGCGATTCACCAGCACCTCGGATTCGCGCAGACCCCCCTTGTCCAACAATGCCGAGGCTTCTTTCAACTGCTGCTGTCGTTGCGCGATCCGATCCAGCTCAATGCGCAGTGCGCGCACGCGCGGATGCGTGGGCAGATTGCGTGCCGCCAGGGCGTACAAGGCATTGGCGGCATCCAGATCCTCGGCTTGTAGGGCCTGCTCAGAACGTGCGATCCAATGACTCATGGCACTTTCTTGATGCCGTGCCAGCGCCATGCGCAGACTCGGTTCGTCTGGCGATTGACGCACCGCCTCCTGCAGCAACGCCAAGGCTTGGTCATGCATGCCGGCGCGGGCCAGCTCATTGGCGCGCTCACTGACAGAGGCGCAACCCGCCAGCAGGATGCACAGCGCAACGCCGGCCTGAGCGCTGAGCCAGCGACGAAACGATTCATGGACAACTTGAGGTGCCGAACTCATCGTGCAAATCCCACAGAAATTTTCTGGCCCGAGGGAATCCAGGTCATTTGTATGTCGGCATCGCTCACCCCTTCGACGCGCCAGTTGCCATCCAAGACACGCGTCGGCGCCACTTCAAAACTGTCCTTGCCATTGCTCAGCACGGCATGTGTGCTGCCATCCATCTCCAAGCGTCCGATCATTCGGTACGGAAACGCGGGTGCGGGGGGCGGCCCGGCAGGCACGACCGCGCGCACCCGCGGCATCGGTGGTGGGGGCGGCGGCGGCGGGGGAGCCCAGGCCAGCTTGGACTGCGCCGTCAGCATCAGCCAGGGTTGCCGTGCCTGGTCATCCTCCTTGGTCGGCACAGCCGATGTGGGCCAGAGTTCAACGCCCGCCGTCACGGCAAGGCCGCTGGCTTTGGTCTCAGCACGGGCATGCGCAGTCGGTGACACGGGCTTGGCCTGCGAGGCGTCGGGTGAGGTGGCGGGCTCTTGCCACGCCACCCCAAGGCAGGCCAGCAGTGTCAGAAGCAGCATCCAGCGCAAGCCGGGCGAGAGCTTGGCCAGCGACTGGCCGACACCGGGCCACCCGCGTCGCACAGCCATGATCCATGCACCACTCATCCGTCCACCCCTGCAAGCGGTGCGCGCATGTAAAGCGCAAATTCAATCTGCGCCTGCACTTGCTCGCTTTGCACATCCTTGCGCCGCAGACGCAGGCTGATCAGCCCGAGGGCGGGATCGGCACGCAAGCAGTCGTCGATCAAACGGCGAATCTCGGCATAGCTGCCGGTCAGTGGCAGGCTCATGCTGTAGCGCACCAGTGCCAACCCTGGCTCAGCCCGATGGCGGTACTCGGTCTGACCCAAGGCCAGACCTGTTTGGCGGGCCCGCGACAGAATCGCGGCCAGCCGCACATCGCGCGTCGCTTCGTCGGGGAACATGGCATAAAAGCCATGCATGCCCTTGCGGGTGTGTGCTGTCGCATCGGCGTTGGCCAGCTGGTCCAGATTCACGCGCAGGGTGTCAGCGCGCTGCACCAGCAAGCCCGTCTGGTCTTGAAGCGCCTGCGCAGACTCTGCCATCTGCGACGCATCGAATCCGAACCAGCCCGCCAGTGCCAAGAGCGCCATCAGCAGCCCATGCATCGGTGTGCGCAGCGCCGTCATCATGGTTGTGTCTCCCCCGAAACGCCCTGAGACATCGCCACAAGTCCCATGTGCTGCACACGCGCGGTGAGGTCAAACGACCATGAGGTCTGCGGGCCACCCGCCCCCGCCAAATTGCCCCCAACCGCGCTGCCACCTGGTGGCGTGATGCGGGTCAGTATGACACGCGACCAACCAGGCTGCTCGCTCAGCACGCGCACCGCGCCCAGCATGGTCTCTTGGGACAACGTTGCGCCGCTCAGACGAAGTTCGCCCTGCGCTGCGACATGCTCCAGGGCCAGCCAGCCAACTGCGCCAACTTCGGTCGACACCTGCTCCAGAGGCAGCAGCACCTGCTGCCAATGTGCACGCCATTCCTGAGCCAGCCGCCAAGCGGCCTGTCGCGCCGCGCGCTCAACGGCTGCGGCCTCCTTGCTTGGGGCGGTTGGCGCTGTTCGCCCACGCGCCGCCTGACTCGCACCCTCGACCGTCCCTGAACTCTGCGCGCGAAGCTGTTGCGTCAGCGCCGCGTTGCGTTGCAGCTGCGCCTGCTGAGAGGTCTGCGCCTGCTGCAATGCCTCGCGCTGACTCAGCCAGTGGCTGCCCAGAGCGCCATTGCCCAGCAACAGCAAGACCAGGCACAGCCACACCCAGGCGGCATGGCGAGGCGCCGGCGCGATGAAATACAAGGCGGGCTGTGGCGACATGCCCGACTGTTTCCATCGTGGACTTGCCGCCAGCGACACCAACGGCAACAACGGTGTCGACACCGACACGTCGCCCACACACTGGGCGGGAGCCAGCACGCTGCTGTCACCAGGCTGCAGGCCAAAGCCAGCCACCCAGGTGGGCAGTGGCACGCGCTCAACGTCGGGGTCGGGGTCGGCGTCGAGCTGCTGGTGCTTGATTTGCTCCAGCACATCGGCCAGGGCTTGCAACGTCGGGGCGACCAAGCGTCGGGTCATGATCTGGCGCAAGCGGCCTTGCTGGCACAGCAAACAGGTCACCACATCCGCCTCAACCAGCACCAGGTGTGCCTGCTCGGCTTGGGACAGCTCGGGTGCTTGAAGCAATACCCAGGGCCCTATCGCTGCCCACCAGGGTTGCATGGCATGCAAGCGCACACCTTCAGCTGCCGCTGCCTGAAGCACCTGTGGCAATCGCAAGCCCGTCAGTGCGCAGCCACCGACAAGCGTCGCCTCGCGCCACACAGCCAGTGGCCACCCCTGCACCGCATCGCCGTGATAGGGCGCCCATTGCTGACGCAGCCAAGCCTGCAGTTCGTTGGCCTTGAGCTTCTCCTTGGCTGGCATGTCACCCAGCCATTGCAGACTCAGACTGCTCGAGAGCAGCAGCTGCAACGACTGCCCACGGTGTTGCAGCAAGGTCTGGTTCAAGTTCGCGGCATCGCTGACAAACACCATGATCGGCGGCTGCTTGCGCGTGCGCCACCTCTGCAAGCCATGCCCTGTCCAGCTGCGCAGCCACATCGGCAGGGCGCCTGTGAGGCTTTGCCACACGTCAGGGCGCAAGAGAAACACGGTTCAATTCCTCCATGCTGGAGCGCCCTTGCAGCACCATGTCGATGGCCACCTGCCGCAAGGCGCGCAAGCCGCGACGCTGCGCCTCTGCCTTCAAGCGGGTGATCGGCGCACGGGTCACGATCAGGTCTCGCAACTCGTCATCCATCAGCAACAACTCGGCGACGGCGTGACGCCCTTTGTAGCCCGTACCGCGGCAATGCCGACAGCCCACGCCCTGCATGTAGTGCAGCGGTTGTTGGCAAGCAGCCGCTTGTAATTCATGCAACAACTCGGCATCGTCTGTGGCGGCATTCAAGGGCATGCGCTGCACGCAATGGGTGCAATTCAAACGCATCAGACGCTGCGCCACCACGCCGTTGAGGGCTGATGCCACGTCGTACAGATCGAGCCCCATGTGGGTGAAGCGGCCAATCACATCGAAGGCGTTGTTGGCGTGCACGGTGCTGAACACCAAGTGCCCGGTGAGCGCGGCCTGCACCGCAATCTGTGCCGTTTCGGTATCGCGGATTTCGCCCACCATCACCCGATCTGGGTCGTGACGAAGAATCGAGCGCAAGCCACGCGCGAAGGTGAGACCCTTTTTCTCGTTCACCGGAATCTGCACCACACCCTGCAACTGATATTCGACCGGGTCTTCGATGGTGATGATCTTGTCTCGCCCGGTGTTCGACTCGGAAATCGCGGCATACAGCGTGGTGGTCTTGCCGCTGCCGGTGGGCCCGGTCATCAGCAGCATGCCATGTGGCAGTGCCGCCAGTCGCCGAATCGCCGCGCGCGTGGGCGCATCAAAGCCGAGCGACTCCAGCGTGAGACTTCCCTGGGCCTGGTCGATCTGCGCCCGGTCCAGCAACCGGATCACGGCATCCTCGCCAAACACGCTGGGCATGATGGACAGACGAAAATCGATGTTGCGCCCCTGTACCCGCAACTTGAAGCGCCCATCCTGCGGCAGTCGCCGCTCGCCGATGTCGAGTTCGGCCATCACTTTCAAGCGCGAGATCAGCTGCTCGGCAACCGACACATCGGGGATGCTTTGCAAGGCCAGCATCACGCCATCAATGCGATTGCGGATGTTCATGCCCAGGGCGGTGCACTCCATATGAATGTCGCTGGCACCTTCTTGCAGCCCGTCATACAACAGGGAATCCAGCATGCGAATCACCGGATTGCTTTCCTGCGCCAAACGCTGCGCCGAGAGCTCGTGCAGCGGCGTCTGCGAGGCGTCCTCTCCCGTGGCGGCCTGCAGTCCGGCCATGGCGCGGTATTGCTGCGCGCCGGAGGCCAGCAGCGCGTCCAGTTCGCTGGCCTCACAGCGTTGCCAGCGCACGCTTGCCTGCAGTTCAGTCTCTAAACGCTGCAACAACAACCCGTCACACGCGCGATCGGCCAGCGCCAGCCAAGCAGCGCTGGCAGCCTCTGCACCGGCGCCCAGCCCCGCTCGCGCATCAGGCGCCAGCACCACACGCCAGCGCTGTGCTTGCACAAAATCCCAACGGCTGTAATCTGCCACTGGTGGCAGCGTCATGGCCTCGCTCAAGCGCGCATTCATTGCGTTTGCTCGGCCAATTGAAAGATCGGCAGATACATCAACACCACCACCGTGCCGATCACCGCCCCCATGCACAGCATCAGCACCGGATTCACCAGCCGCGCCACCAGCTCAGACAGGCGACTGAGCTCTTCGTCATAAAACGCCGCCGCCTGAGCCAACATTGGGCCGAGTTGCCCGGTGCGCTCACCCACCCGCACCATGCGCAAGGACACCGGCGTGGTCAGGGCGTTGCGCTCCAAGGCCTGCGACAAACGCAGACCGCCCGACACCTGCGCCAACGCTTGTTGCATGGCTGGCTGCAACGCCATCGCCGTGCCGCCGAGCGCGGTGCGCATGGCCGCAGGCAAAGGCACGCCCGCCTGCAACAACATGCTGAGCGTGCGGTACAGGCGCGCCAGCGCCAGCAAGCGCAGCTTGTCGCCCAGCAAAGGCAGACGCCATAACCATTGCCCGGCACGTTCACGCACCGCGTCGCGCTGCCAAAGCTGCCAGGGCAAAAGCAGCGCCACCAGCACCACCACCAAGGTGAACAACCGATGCTCACCCGCAAGGCGCCCCAGCTGCATCAGCCAGGCCGAGGCCAGCGGCAACTGCCCGCCCAGGCTTTCCAGCACCTCGGCAAAGCGCGGAATGACAAACAACAACAAAAACAACAACACCAGCAGACCTGCCCCCAGCAGCATGGCCGGGTAAATGCAGGCCGCCAACAGTTTGCTGCGCAAGTCCTGGGCCCACGCCAGGTACGCGGCATGCGCGGTGAGCGCCTCACGCAACTGCCCGGTGCGCTCGGCCGACTGCACCACCGACACAAACAGGCCATCCACACTCTGCGGCTCGCGCTGCAAAGCGGCAGACAGCGTCAGGCCCTCGGTCAGCCCGCGCGACAGGCGGGCCAGCAAAGCGGCCACCGCTGGATGGTGCTCTTTTTCCCCCAGGGTTTGCACCGCCTCCAGCAAGGGAATGCCTGCCCCCAGCAATACCGCCAGCTCGTGGCTGAACAGGCGCAGGGAAAACCCACGCGCTGCCAGACCCGAAGGACCTGCTGGGCTTGCCGACCATTCACCAGCTGGTGACATCAGCGTCCTCGCCTTCACCGCCGAGGCGACCATCGCGACCGTATGAAAAAACATCGCAATCGCCATGCTCGCCCGGGCTGCGAAACAGGTAATCGTGTCCCCAAGGATCTTTGGGAATGGCTTTGGAGAGATACGGCCCGGCCCAGCGCGGTTCATCCGCTGGGCGCACCAGCAGCGCCGCCAGGCCCTGCTCGGTGGCTGGATATCGCCCGACATCGATGCGGTATTGGTCCAGCGCCTTGAGCAGGGCCTCGACCTGGGCCTTGGCGATCTTGGTCTCGGACTTGCCGATCTGGCTGAAGACCTTCGGCCCGACATAGGCCGAGAGCAGCCCGATGATCACCATCACCACCAGCAATTCGAGCAGGGTAAAACCCAGCTCGCGCGCCGACCCCAAGGGTTGAGTTGAGCGTCTCACGGTCTTTAATCCCTAGTGGCCAGCCATGCGGTTGCGGTCGGCCCCGGCTGGGCCGCTGTCGCACGGTCAGTTGATGACATCGAGCCGGGAGATTCTGGCAATACCGGTTGTGTTGCCGGTTGCCGCACCGAAGCCATCGCCGCAAGACTTGTCCCAGAACGCAGACCCGGTCCAAACCAGGATCTTCTTACCAGCCAGCATGGCGGCGGTTGCGAGTGAAACCATCTCATTGAAATTCGGCAGGCTACGCGGAACCATCAACGCATTACTCCAGTCTCCATCCTTACATCCCGAAGAATTCGCATCGATAAAAATCAGAAATGGGCCACCTATATCCATTGAGCCTACTCGGGTAATTCCAAATTTCGCCCCCACCAGATTGATGTTTTCTGCCATGACAGGCAATTGAACGGAAAAACACAATACCAGCAGTGCACCCCATACTTGTTTGATAAGTTTTGACACGTTAATGTCTCCTTGATAAGACGATGAATTGATTGAAATATCGAAATTCAAATGGATTAATTCAGCAGCCTGATGCTGTTCGTGGTTGCTCGGCCATGCTCGAAGCAATAATTCGCTTCACTACCGCCAAAATCCCCGCTATTGATCACTATCTTTTTCCCAGCAATCATGGCTGCCATCACCAGCGAATACAGCTCATTGAAATTCGGTTTGGTGCGGGAAATGGCGATCCCATCTGGATTGCAGCCACTGTTATTGTTCGCGGCCGTTGAAGCATCCGGATACAATAAAATAGGCCCTTCTGGCGTGACGTATATCGACGACAAACGGAACTCTTTGTTCACCAAAGCCTGTGCAGCAAAACTGGACTGCGAAAACGCCACGCATGCTGCTACCCCAATGAAGTGCCGCAAAAATTTCTTTCCCATTGTTTTCTCCTTGTGTTGATAGATCTATGTGAATACCCATGCAAAATCCATAACTACTTAAGCAGTAGCGGTTCAAACTGATTGGTGCCGTTCTTTAAAAACACTTGGCCGGCCACCGTTCTTGGCCAAGCCATTTGCGGGGTGTAAATGCCATAAGGCCCCCAAAGTTGCAAGCCCGTTTTGAACGTGCCGAAATCCAACAAGAACAGCGTTTGGGTCACCTGCGGCAAGAGCGCAAGACCGAAGGTCACATAGTCCGGCGTGCCTGGTCGCACCAAATCAAACCCTACATCGCCCGCTGTGGGCTCTCGGTTCAGCAAGGCCGCCGCGTAATTGGCATTCAGGAATCCGAAAACAGTCTGCAGTTTGACCAAGGAAATATCGGTGACAGAGATCGCCGTATTACCCACAGCAAACTTGCTAATGCCGCCAAATCTCGCTAAGGCGCCGACTGATCCCATCACAAATGGCATGGTTGCGGTGAGCATTGCATTATTCGCCTCCTGATCATTGCTCAAAAACACGGTGAGGAAGTCCGCGGTTCCAAGCGAAAGCAGCAGTATTGAACTGAAAGCAAGCATCGTTTTGTCCAACTGCGGGCCTATAACTGGCACGACTTCAGTCGCGGCGGCGGCCTCGCCAAACGTCTCAGTCACCACAACTGATCCCTGGGCGACAGGCTCTGCAACAGGAAGGCGTCGACTTATTCTCAAAAAAAGAGACAACGCATTGAGAATATCTTTGGAATTTTGTGGATTAACAGCACCCCAACGTATGCCGCGGTCGTAACTGAGCTTGACGATGATTTGTTGAAGTACCGCATGCGGTGTGTTTCTGAGATCCTTGACCACAATCGGAAACTCGACATTGAGCACCATCGCGCTCAACAGCGGATCTTTTATAGATCCTGCATGTACCGCAACCTCGAACTCAGGACTGAAAAAAAATCGGTCTTGTTGGAAATTTCTAATCAGGTTGTTACCGCCAGCCTGACTCAGCGTACGCGCGGACGGGTTCGGCGTCGACCAAGCCAGTGGAAACCTGATGTGGGGCATAACAGCAACGGTTGCAACAGTTACATCATATGGTTTAAATTCCACCGCATTCAACCAGCGCACGTCGTATGCCACGCCATAGGGCTGCTTGAAGAAGGTGGTGGTACCCACCAAGTTGTTGAGGAACTCATCCTCGTTCGCGTTCAGGTAATCTCGAACCTGAGATGCAAGAATAAATTCTTGGTGGCTGCGTTGCGCTTTCCAGCCACCGCATGAATTTGGCACTTTTCTGTCCATTGGGAAAAATGACACCAATGGTCCGATTGACAGGGGGATGGGTAAATATCCGCAATCCTCATCAAAAGTATTGTCTTCATCGTCCTCAGCTTCCAGCTGCGGCGGTGCCAGTTGGGCACTCACAGGGATTAAATTCGGATCTGTGGCCCCCTGAAAGTCGTCCTCACCGCGCAAGGCGAGTTTTCGCATGGCTGGATTGGCATTCTCTTGATCATCCACCGCCCAATACACGGGTCTTGCAGAAGGTTGATCATCCAGTTCGGCCATTTCAATATCCTCTGGCTGTTCAGGCCATGTGCTGGCCATGGCGTCGTAGCTGGCAGCCATCGGTTTGATCAGGTGGTTGGAGATATCCTCGGTCATGGCACTGGCTTTCTTGGCCAGTTGCCACAACCACGAGTCAGAACTTGTGAATGCGCTGGCAATTGCTTGCTCTTGCACTCTTATCGCGCGCAGCAATGGCAATCCTGTTTCTGCCATCAATGGGCTTACACGGTCTTCAACTCGCTCTATCCAGCCTGGCTCCCAGACACGCAGGAGGTCCAGGCTGTTATTGCGCTCCAACACCCTGTACACGTGTAAGAGCTTTTCGATGAGTTCAGCGTCGGTGAGATTCAGAACTTTGGGATAAATGCTGGACAGCTGCTGGTCGACTTGAGACATTTCCGACGTCATGCTTAAGGTAGTGCCTTGCAAGAAGCTGATTGCTGGCGTCATTGCCTCCAGAATTTGTGAAGGATTTTTCAATTCATTTGCGACGAAACGTGTATTCACAAGAGCCGACCGTTCCGCTTGGGCGGCTAAATTGTTCGCAAGTCTGCTCGCCTGTGCCGCTTCCTCTGCAGCCAGTCTGGCCGCTTCTTGTGCCGCACGATTGGCGGCGTCCCTCGCTGCAGCGGCCGCCTGGTCAGCGGCACTCTCGATCGGTTTTGTGACCTGATCGATTGCTTTTTTCATCTTTTTGAAAGGATTCCATCCAGCGATTGCGATCGAATTCGTCGCCAGCAAATGCGAGCCCAAGCACAGCATCACCAGCATTTTTTTGTAATTCATCTTGCCTCCCTTTTGATATCTTGGTTAATTGATTCGGTAGATCAACGCCAGCTGCGTTGATCGCGGATTCAATAAATCGAACAAGCACCGCTGCGGGTTGCCATTCGCTATGGCTTTGCCTGAGCACCCGACACCCCTGGGGCCTTGACAGGCTGGGTCACAGCTTTATTCACCACGCGCTGTATGTCGGCGCTCAGCTGGCTCACCTGTCCACGCAGCAGCTCGTCGGTTTTCTTGTTGGCTTGGGCCATCTTGGCCGGCAGGCCTTGCATGACCGGGCTGCCCATGAAGTCCACCACCGCCTGCAGCTGCTCTGGGGTGTAGCTGTCTTGCATGATCTGGCTCAGAGACGGCTTGAGCTGCGCCCAGTTCACGCGCGCTTGGAATCTCTTGACCAGCGCATCCACCTCCTTCGCCGTGGGGTCTGGGTCCACGCCTCGCGCCTTGAGTGCGACGCTCAGTTGCTGCATCTGACTGTTCAGGGCTGCGATCATTTCGGCCAAGGCAGCGTTGGTGGTTTTCTCCAGCTCCAGCATGTCAATCAGGCGCTCGGCGTTGACCAAGTTCGGGTTTGCTGCGCCAGTCAAGTTCTGGGTGGTCGCTGCAGCAGTGCCATTGCTGGCCAACTGCATGGGGACCGCTTGCTGCACTTGGGCTTGCGCTTGGGACACAAGTCCATTCAACAGCGCGATGAAGAGCCCGCACACAAGCACCGACACGGAGGGCCCCCGTGACATCCGGTGCATGCGCCACTTGGCGGACGGTGTGTGATGGTTGACAAGTCGTTCCATGAGGTCTCCTTGAGTTAGAGCTTGTCTGTGTTGGCGCGTGAGCACGGCTGCGTGACCAGCCGTCGTCCGCGCTGCAAAGCACGCAATTGCTGGTTGATCTCTGACAGGTTGTGTTCCAGATGCTCAAGGCGGGTTTCCATGCGCGCTGCACTGGCGCAATTGCCTTTCAGCCCGTTATTCATATGCAGCCGCAACAGGGCTGAAGTGGTCACCCCTAGCTCCTTGGCTGATTTGTGGAGCTGCGTGAACTCCTCGTCGTTAACGCGCAGTCGAACTGCATGGATCTTTTTCATCGTCATCCTCCTGAGAGTCTTCTGTCGGCTTACATGTCTCAACCAACGCCCATGACTACAATTCTTTTCTACTAATTATTTTATAACCTACAACTAATATTTACTATTTATTAGTAATATTTCGTGTTGTACATTTCAAAACCATGTCAATCATGGTCTTATGTCAACCAAAGCAAGGCTGTAGACCTCCACCATTCGGCAGCATCAAGCGCGTGCAGTACAGCCTGCAAAACAATTGGGAAAACGGTGGGCTTCAGGCACAATTTTGGCCATGACCAACGCCTACACCTCCGCTTCCGCCCCGTTTCCTAGCAATCGCCCTCGTCGGCTTCGCAGAGACGACTTCACCCGCCGCTTGGTACGCGAGCACGCCCTTAGCCCCAACGACCTGATCTACCCGGTGTTCGTGCTTGAGGGTGACAAACGGCGCGAAGCTGTGGCGTCGATGCCCGGTGTAGAACGTTTAAGTCTTGATTTGTTGTTGCCCGTGGCTGAGCAATGCGTGGCTTTGGGCATCCCGGTGATGGCGCTTTTCCCGGTCATCAGCAGCCACCTCAAAACCCCAGATGGGCAAGAAGCCGCCAACCCCCAAGGTTTGGTGCCCCATGTGGTGCGCGAATTGAAAAAGCATTTCCCGCAACTCGGTGTGATGACCGATGTCGCGCTTGACCCTTACACCAGCCACGGCCAAGACGGCTTGCTCGACGAGACCGGTTACATCCTGAACGACGAAACGGTGAAAGTCCTGACCCAGCAAGCCTTGACGCAAGCCGAGGCTGGCGTGGACATGGTGGCCCCCAGCGACATGATGGACGGGCGCATTGGCGCCATTCGCACAGCCCTTGAGGGCCGGGGACTCATCCACACCCGCATCATGGCCTACAGCGCCAAATACGCCAGCGCTTTTTACGGCCCGTTCCGAGACGCCGTGGGCTCTGCGGGCAACCTGGGCAAGAGCGACAAAAAGGTCTACCAAATGGACCCGGGCAACAGCGACGAGGCCTTGCGCGAGGTGGCCTTGGACATCGCCGAAGGCGCCGACATGGTGATGGTCAAACCCGGCATGCCTTATCTGGACATCGTGCGCCGGGTCAAAGACACCTTCAAAGTGCCCACGTTTGCCTACCAAGTCTCGGGGGAGTACGCCATGCTCAAGGCCGCCGCGCAAAACGGCTGGCTCGACCACGATGCGGTGATGATGGAAAGCCTGCTGGCCTTCAAGCGTGCCGGTGCGGACGGCATCTTGACTTACTTCGCCCTAGACGCTGCACGCGCTTTGAAAAAATAAGCCCCCAAAGGCTGGCCCAACTGCGCCAGCCTTTGGGCGTTTTCAGCCGTTGCAAAGGGCCAGCGCAACCGCTCCCCCTGAGCCTCAAGCCAGATGTTTGGCAAAGAAGGCGAGCGTGCGCGCCAGCGCCAACTTGGCCGAGGGCTCATGCCAAGCGCCCCGGTGGTTGCAGTTGAAGCCATGGTCAGCCGCATAGACATGCACCTCCACCCCCGGCTGGGCTTTCTGGAAGGCCTCCACCGTGTCCATCGGGATCCAGTGGTCTTGCTCTGCATAGTGGGCCAACACCGGGCAGTGTGGCTGGCGGGCGCGCTCTTCGTCGCTGGTGCTGCCGCCGCCGTAGTAAGGCACCGAAGCACTCAAACCCTTGAGCAGGCAAGCGGCACGCCAAGACAGCAAACCGCCCCAGCAATAGCCCACGATGCCCACTTTGCCACCCGATGTTTTGGCGGCGTAGTCCACGGCGGCTTGCAAGTCAGCCATCACGCCCGGCGCAGGCAAGGCCTCAACCGCCGCCTTGAGTGCGATACCGGCTTGCATGTCGTCGGGGGTGTAGCCCAGTTGAACGGCAGGCTTGACGCGGTCAAACGTGGCGGGCGCCACCGCCAGGTAACCCTGGGCGGCAAAGCCATCGGCAACTTCACGGATGTGGGCGTTGACACCAAAAATTTCTTGCACCACCACGATGGCACCTTTGGGCTGCCCTTTGGGATGCGCCACATAGGCGGAAAAGGCAAATCCGTCAGCGGAAGTCAAATGCACAGTCGTCATGGTCTTGCTTTCAAAGTCAAAAATTACAGAATGTCCGTCAGGTTACTCGGTTTTACACCCCCACATGCTATCGTGCAGCGCTTGAAATTGACCGACCCAGCCTCTAGGAGACAGACTTGAAACCCGTTCTTTTGATCACAGGCGCCAGCCGTGGCATTGGTGCCGCCACCGCCGTTTTGGCGGCTCAAAACGGCTGGGCCGTGGCGGTCAATTACACCCAAAATGCGCTGGCCGCCGATGAGGTGGTGCGCCAAATTCGCCAAGGAGGCGGCACGGCGATCAGCGTCCAAGGTGACGTCGGTCACGAAGACCAGATCTTGGCCCTGTTCGCGCAAGTCGACGCCAAACTGGGGCGCATCAGCGGCTTGGTCAACAGCGCGGGCATTGTGGACATGACCAGCCGGGTGGACGAAATGAGTTGGGCCCGCGTCGAGCGCATGATGCGCATCAACGTGCTGGGTTCGTTTGCCTGCACCCGTGAAGCCATCCGCCGCATGAGCACCCGCCACGGCGGCGAGGGCGGCGTCATCGTCAACCTCAGCAGCGCAGCTTCCAGACTGGGTGCCTCCGGCCAGTACGTCGACTACGCCGCCAGCAAAGCCGCCATCGACACCTTGACCTTGGGTGTGGCCAAAGAAGTGGCTGCTGAGGGCATCCGCGTCAACGCGGTACGTCCCGGCGTCATCGACACCGAGATCCACGGCAGCGGCGGCTTGCCCAACCGCGCCAAAGAACTGGCCCCCCTCATTCCCCTGCAACGCGCCGGCACCGCCCAAGAAGTGGCCCAAACCATCGTCTGGTTGCTCAGCGACGCCTCCAGCTACATCACCGGCACCTGCATTGATGTGAGCGGCGGTCGCTGATTCGCCCCCGACCACCCCTTCTGATTGACTTAGGACTCTCCATGACCATTGCCTCCATCCAGCACTTCATCGCCGGCCAACACGCTGCCGGCGTGAGCACCCGCACCCAATCGGTGTTCAACCCCGCCACTGGCGCGGTCACGGCCAAGGTCAGCTTGGCCAGCAGCGACGACGTCAACGTGGCCGTTGCCGCCGCACAAAAGGCTTTCCCCGCTTGGGCCGACACCTCACCGCTGCGCCGCGCGCGGGTGATGTTCAAGTTCTTGGAGTTGCTCAACCAGCACAAAGACGAATTGGCCCACATGATCACCGCCGAACACGGCAAGGTGTTCACCGACGCCCAAGGCGAGGTCACGCGTGGCATTGAGATCGTCGAGTTCGCCACCGGCATTCCGCAACTGCTCAAGGGCGACTACACCGAGCAGGTGTCCACCGGCATCGACAACTGGACCATGCGCCAGCCCCTGGGCGTGGTGGCTGGCATCACGCCCTTCAACTTTCCGGTGATGGTGCCCATGTGGATGTTCCCGGTGGCCATCGCCACAGGCAACACCTTTGTCTTGAAGCCCAGCCCGACGGACCCCACACCGGCCCTCTTCATGGCCGACTTGCTCAAACAAGCGGGCCTGCCTGACGGCGTGTTCAACGTGGTGCAGGGCGACAAAGAAGCCGTGGACGCACTGCTGGTGCACCCCGATGTCAAAGCCATCAGCTTTGTCGGCTCCACCCCCATTGCCAACTACATCTACGAAACCGGTGCACACCACGGCAAGCGCGTGCAGGCCTTGGGCGGCGCGAAAAACCACATGGTGGTGATGCCCGATGCCGACATCGACCAAGCAGTCGACGCCCTGATTGGTGCGGCCTATGGCTCTGCGGGCGAGCGCTGCATGGCCATCAGCGTGGCCGTGTTGGTGGGCGATGTGGGCGAGCGCATCATGCCCAAGCTGATTGAACGCACAAAAACCTTGAAAGTGCTCAACGGCACCAACCTGGCCGC
>CANCUP010000038.1 GCA_947381325.1 Comamonadaceae bacterium | reverse complement strand
AGAGCAAATCGCAGGACTGCGCCGCAGTGCGCAGCACTACATTGACAACGCCCAGCGCCACAAGCTGGGACTGAAGAAAATCGCTGGATGACACAACTGCATAAATTTTTATTTGATGGCTTGCCTGTGCGGGGCATGTTGGTGCAACTCACCGATGTCTGGCAAGAGGTGCTCAAGCGCCGTGCCGCTAATGGTGAGACTGGCGCCTACCCTGAACCCGTGCGTCACTTGCTCGGTGAAATGACTGCTGCCGCGGTGCTGATGCAAGCCAACATCAAATTCAATGGTGCTTTGGTGATGCAGATTTTTGGCGATGGCCCGCTCAAACTGGCCGTGGTCGAGGTGCAGCCTGATTTGAGCTTACGTGCCACCGCCAAAGTGGTCGGTGAGATTGGGGATACCAGCAGCTTGCCCGAGATGGTGAACCAGAACAACGAAGGGCGTTGCGCCATCACCTTAGACCCCAAAGACAAGTTGCCGGGTCAACAGCCTTATCAAGGCGTGGTTCCGTTGTTTGGGGATCAACGCGAAAAACTCATGCAGTTCAACCAAGTGCTTGAGCATTACATGTTGCAAAGCGAGCAACTCGACACCACCTTGGTGCTGGCAGCCGATGACAAAACTGCGGCAGGTTTGTTGATCCAGCGCTTGCCTGTCATGGGTGAGGGCAACTTGTCCGCCCGATCCACTGCGGCCGATGAAGATGAAATTGGTCGCAACGAAGACTACAACCGCATCGCGATTTTGGCCGCCAGTTTGAAGCGCGAAGAGCTGCTCACGCTGGACGCCGACACCATCTTGCGTCGCCTTTTCTGGGAAGAGCCCGTGGTGCGTTTTGAACCCCAGACACCGCGTTTTTCCTGCTCATGCAACCGTGAGCGCGTGAGTCAGATGATTCGCAGCTTGGGCGTGGCCGAAGCCGACAGCATCTTGGCCGAGCGTGGCGAGATTGAGGTGGGCTGTGACTTTTGCGGCCAACAGTACCGCTATGACCCGGTGGATGCGGCGCAAATTTTCACCAGCACAGAACAACAAGTGCCGGGCCCTTCGTCTTTGCACTGAGGCCACATCAACGTGCTGTACTGCTGAGCAAGTCCATGAACAGCCGGTGCTCGCAGTCCCCATCGGCGCACCGCTCGCACGGTCCGGACCAACGACTCGCAGCCTCTGAGCGCAGAGGCGAGTTGGTGGTCATAGGCGCCTGACGTGCTATGCAATACAAAGCGTTCTCTAGGCGTTCTCTACCCACGCCATAGACCACTTGGTAGGCAATCTTCGCGGTATCGAGTTGGTGGCGAATGCGTTGGTCGATCAATTCCCGCCCAGTCGCTGAGCTGCCGTGTCGAGTTTCGGCAGATTCAGGCAAATCCAAACCACACAACAAAGTGATGTCGAAAGCACAACCTGCATGGGCTTGCGTGATATCGGGGGCATCGACCACGTCGACATGCTGTGGCTGCAGATGGCAAGCCAACGCTTGAGTTAGTTGGGTTTTTCCGGTGCCTGGGGCACCAAGCACGGCAATCTTCATGCCCTGAAGCGCTCAGTCACTTGGCGATCTGCACAAAAATTTCATTCGGCTTGACCATGCCGATTTCTGTGCGTGCGCGCTCTTCGACCATTTCTAGGCCATCTTTAAGGTCGTGCAGTTCGGCACCCAATCGGTCGTTGGCCAATTGGGCTGCTGCATTTTTTTGTTTTTGTTCCAGCAATTGCTGGCGCAAACGCATGACATCAGGCACGCTGCCACGCCCAAACCACATCTGGCCTTGCAGTACCAACAGCAAGGCCATCAGAACCAAGTGCAGGGGGCGTAGCATGCGTGTGACCGTTTAACGCAAGTTGTAGAACGCGGCGCGACCTGGGTACTGGGCAATGTCACCCAAATCTTCTTCGATGCGTAGCAGCTGGTTGTACTTGGCCATGCGGTCTGAACGGCTCATGGAGCCGGTTTTGATTTGTCCCGCGTTCAAGCCCACGGCGATGTCAGCGATGGTGCTGTCTTCGGTCTCGCCCGAGCGGTGGCTGATGACCGCTGTGTAGCCTGCACGCTTGGCCATTTCAATGGCTGCGAATGTTTCGGTCAGTGTGCCAATTTGATTGATCTTGATCAGGATGGAGTTGGCGATGTGTTTGTCGATGCCCTCTTGCAAGATTTTGGTGTTGGTGACAAACAGGTCGTCGCCCACCAATTGAACTTTTTTGCCTAGGCGTTCGGTCAACAGTTTCCAGCCGTCCCAGTCGCCCTCGTGCATGCCGTCTTCGATGCTGATGATGGGGTATTTGTCGACCCATGTGGCCAGCATGTCGGTCCACTGCTGGGCCGTGAGTTGTAGGCCTTCGCCTTCGAGGTGATATTTCCCGTCTTTGTAGAACTCGCTGGCTGCGCAGTCCAAGCCAATGGCAATTTGCTCACCGGCGGTGTAGCCCGCAGCTGCAATGGCGTCCAAGATCATTTGGATGGCGGCTTCGTGGCTGGGCACGTTCGGGGCAAAGCCGCCTTCGTCGCCCACGGCAATGCTCATGCCTTTGTCGTGGATGATTTTTTTGAGTGCATGAAACACTTCAGCGCCGTAACGCACGGCTTCGCGAAAGTTAGGGGCACCCACGGGAATGATCATGAACTCTTGCAAGTCTAGGTTGTTGTTGGCATGTGCGCCGCCGTTGATGACGTTCATCATGGGCACGGGCAATTGGCAACCATTCATGCCACCAAAGTAACGATAAAGGGGCAGGCCAGACTCTTCAGCAGCTGCGCGAGCCACGGCCATGGACACAGCCAGCATGGCGTTGGCGCCCAAGCGGCTTTTGTTTTCAGTGCCATCAAGGTCGATCAATGTTTTGTCCAGGAAAGCTTGTTCCGACGCATCCAAGCCCAGCACAGCTTCAGAGATTTCGGTGTTGATGTGTTCCACAGCTTTGAGCACACCTTTGCCCAAGTAACGGCTCTTGTCGCCATCGCGCAGCTCAATGGCTTCGCGGCTCCCGGTCGATGCACCCGAGGGCACGGCAGCGCGGCCCATGGTGCCGGACTCCAACAACACATCACATTCCACGGTCGGGTTACCGCGGCTGTCCAAAATTTCACGACCCACGATGTCAACGATAGCGCTCATTTTTTCTCTCTCACAGCTTGAAGTTAAAAATCAGAATCAAATGCCAAAATTATTTTCTAGAAATGGCTGCTTTTTGGTCACACGGTCCAACTCGACCAAGGTTTCCAACAGGGCTTTCATGTGCTTGAGAGGCACCGCATTCGGGCCATCCGACCATGCCTCGTTGGGATGGGGATGGGTTTCCATGAACAGCCCGGCAACGCCCACAGCGACGCCTGCGCGTGCCAGTACCGGCACCATGTCACGGGCGCCACCACTGCTGGTGCCTTGACCCCCTGGTTTTTGCACCGAATGGGTCACATCAAACACCACAGGCGCGCCAGACTTGCGCATCTCTGCCAAGCTGGTCATGTCGGCCACCAGGTTGTTGTAGCCAAAGCTCACGCCGCGTTCACAGGCCAAAAAGTTATCTTCGGGCAAACCTGCTTCTCGCGCGGCGTCACGCGCTTTGTCGATCACGTTTTTCATATCCCAAGGGGCTAAAAACTGGCCCTTCTTGATGTTCACGGGCTTTCCAGATTGCGCCACGGCACGGATGAAATCGGTCTGCCGACACAAAAAAGCAGGCGTTTGCAACACATCCACCACGCTGGCCACAGCGCTGACTTGCGACGTTTCATGCACATCGGTGAGGATGGGCACTTGAATTTGACGACGCACTTCGTCGAGGATGTTCAAGCCTGCATCCATGCCTAGGCCACGCTTGGTGTTGCCCGAGGAACGGTTGGCTTTGTCAAAGGAGCCTTTGTAGATCAAGGGAATGCCCAGGGTCGAACAAATTTCTTTGAGTTGACCGGCGACGTCAAGCGACATCTCCAAGCCTTCAATGGAGCAGGTGCCCGCAATCAGAAAGAAGGGCTGGTTCAGACCAACGTCAAATCCGCAAAGTTTCATGGCGTGTCCTGTGTTTGAAGTGCTCAGGCCTTGGCCTTGTGTTCAAGAGCCGCCTTCACATAAGCATTAAACAGGGGGTGGCCGTCCCAAGGGGTGGATTTGAATTCGGGGTGGAACTGCACACCCATGTACCAAGGGTGCACCGTTTGAGGCAACTCTACGATTTCTGTCAATTGTTCGCGCTGGGTCAAGGCGGAAATCACCAAGCCTGTCTGGCGCAGGGTGTCGAGGTAGTTGACGTTGGCTTCGTATCGATGGCGGTGACGTTCAGTCACCACATCCCCGTAGATTTGGTGCGCGAGCGTGCCCTTGGCCACGTCTGAGCTTTGTGCGCCAAGGCGCATGGTGCCTCCGAGGTCGGAGTTGCTGTCGCGGGTTTGGATGCTGCCATCGGCGTCTTTCCACTCGTTGATCAAGGCGATCACGGGATAGGGGCTGTTGGGCTCGAACTCAGTGCTGTTGGCGTCTTTGAGTCCCGCGACGTGGCGTGCGTATTCGATGGTGGCGACTTGCATGCCCAAGCAAATACCGAGGTATGGGACTTTGTGTTCACGGGCGAACTGTGCTGCGGAAATTTTGCCCTCAACGCCGCGCACACCAAAACCGCCTGGCACCAACACACCGTCGAACTTGGCCAGTTGCGACACGTTGTCAGGGGTGATGGTTTCGGAATCGATGTATTCGATCTTCACACGTGCATGGTTTTTCATGCCCGCGTGACGCAGGGCTTCGTTGAGCGATTTGTAGCTGTCAGACAAGTCCACGTACTTGCCCACCATGGCAATGGTGACGTCCTTGGCAGGGTGTTCGACTTCATGAACCAAGTCGTCCCAACGCTTGAGGTTGGCTGGCTGAGCGCTGATGCGCAGCTTGTCGCAAATCAGACGATCCAGTCCTTGCTCGTGCAGCATGCGTGGGACTTTGTAGATGGTGTCCACGTCCCACATGGAGATCACACCCCACTCGGGCACGTTGGAAAACAAGCTGATCTTGGCGCGCTCGTCCTCGGGGATGGGGCGGTCGGCACGGCACAACAGACAGTCGGCTTGGATGCCGATTTCACGCAGCTTTTGTGCGGTGTGTTGGGTGGGTTTGGTTTTGAGTTCGCCTGCGGCAGCAATCCATGGCACATAGCTCAAGTGAACAAAGGCCGTGTTGTGGGCGCCCAGCTTGAGGCTCATCTGGCGTGCGGCTTCGAGGAAGGGCAGGGACTCGATGTCGCCCACCGTGCCACCGATCTCCACAATCGCCACATCCACCGCTTCGGGGGTTTCAAAACCTGCGCCGCGTTTGATGAAATCTTGGATTTCGTTGGTGATGTGCGGGATGACCTGCACGGTCTTGCCCAAGTAGTCACCACGGCGCTCTTTTTCGAGCACGCTCTTGTAAATTTGACCCGTCGTGAAGTTGTTGGCCTTCTTCATGCGTGTCGTGATGAAACGCTCGTAGTGGCCTAAATCGAGGTCGGTTTCAGCGCCATCGTCCGTCACAAATACTTCGCCGTGCTGAAACGGCGACATGGTGCCTGGGTCTACGTTGATGTAGGGGTCGAGCTTGATGAGGGTGACGGAGAGGCCGCGTGATTCAAGGATCGCAGCAAGAGAGGCGGAAGCGATTCCCTTGCCCAGGGAAGACACTACACCGCCGGTGACGAAGACAAATTGGGTCATGCCAGATCGGGAGTTGAATCTCCCGGTAGGTGGAAATCGAAATTATAGGCGCTCTGCTACATTGCGACCCATGTCTGATCTGTCAAACAAACATATTGTGTTGGGCCTGAGTGGCGGCATTGCCTGCTACAAAGCGGCGGAGCTGTGTCGTGCCTTGATCAAGGCGGGCGCCAGCGTTCAGGTGGTGATGACCGAGGCTGCGGCACAGTTCATCACGCCTGTCACGTTGCAGGCTTTGAGCAACCGTCCCGTGTATGTGTCGCAATGGGACGGGCGTGAGCCCAACAACATGGCGCACATCAATTTGAGTCGGGAAGCCGATGCCCTTGTGGTGGCACCTGCCAGCGCCGATTTCATGGCCAAGTTGCTACACGGGCGGGCCGATGATTTACTCAGTTTGATGTGCTTGGCGCGACCTATTCAAAGTGTCCCCTTGATATTGGCACCCGCCATGAACCGTGAGATGTGGCAACACCCCGCCACACAACGCAATGTGACGCAGTTGCGAGCCGATGGCGCGCATGTGTTGGATGTCGGGCAGGGTGAGCAGGCGTGTGGCGAAACCGGTGACGGACGCATGTTGGAGCCCGAGGAAATATTGGAAGATTTGGTGGCGTTTTTTCAACCCAAGGTGTTGCAAGGACAGCATGTGTTGGTCACGGCAGGGCCCACGTTCGAAGCCATCGATCCGGTTCGCGGCATCACCAATTTGTCGAGCGGCAAGATGGGCTTTGCGATTGCACGTGCCGCCCGCGAAGCGGGGGCTGAGGTCACGCTGGTCGCTGGCCCCGTTCATCAGGCCACACCACGTGGCGTGCGACGTCTCGATGTGCGATCGGCTTTGGACATGCAAGCCGCTGTTGCGCAGCGTGTGGATCAGGCCACGGTGTTTGTGGCAACGGCTGCTGTGGCCGATTGGCGATTGGCTAGTGTGGCGACGCAAAAAATCAAAAAAGATGGATCGGGGCAATTGCCGCAACTTCAGTTCACCGAGAACCCCGATATCTTGGCCTCTGTTGCACAGTCTGAGCGCGCGCAAAACGGAGCGCTGTTTTGCGTGGGTTTTGCGGCAGAGAGCCACGACTTGTTGGCGCATGCCACGGCCAAGCGCGCGCGCAAAGGTGTGCCTCTGTTGGTGGGCAATATTGGTCCGGCCACGTTTGGCCTAGATGACAACGCCTTGCTGTTGGTCGACGCGCAGGGGAGTCAAGAATTGCCTCATGCCAGCAAACTCAGTCTGGCCCGTCAATTGGTGGCTGAAATTGCGCGTCGCCTTCGATGAGCCTTTTTTTCTAGATGCGGTAAGCCCGCGCTTCACTTTGAATTTGAACCTATGAAACTCGACGTCAAAATTCTGGATCCCCGCATGGCAGACCAATTGCCCCAATACGCCACCCCCGGCAGTGCTGGGCTGGATTTGCGGGCTTGTTTGGATGCACCGTTGACCCTAGAACCCAACGCCTGGCAACTGGTGCCCACAGGCATCGCGATCCATTTGGCAGACCCCGCATATGCCGCTTTGATCTTGCCGCGCTCAGGTCTAGGTCATAAGCACGGCATTGTGTTGGGCAATTTGGTGGGGCTCATCGACAGCGACTACCAAGGCCAATTGATGGTCAGTGCCTGGAACCGCAGCGATGTGGCTTTCACGCTGGAGCCCATGGAGCGATTGGCCCAGTTGGTGATCGTGCCGGTGGTGCAGGCGCAATTCAACGTGGTCCATGAGTTCGCCGCATCCAGTGAGCGCGGCGAAGGGGGTTACGGGTCGACCGGTAAAAAGTAAATCAATGCAGCAGGTTGCTGCCTGGCGTCTGCGGTTCGATTTTGAAAAAACCAGTGCCAGCTGTGCCAAGGTCTTTTTCTTCGTCAGAGGCTTCGCGCACGGACTTTACTTCGAGGTGAATGCGAATGGCAATGCCTGCCAGTGGATGGTTGCCGTCAAGCACCACATGCTCAGGGTAAATGTCGGTCACGGTGTAGAGCAAGTCGCGCGGAGCGTCAGGGTTGCAGCCATCGGGCATGGCGTGACCTTCGAGGGTGTGGCCTTCTTCTAGCTCTTTCGGAAAACGCGCGCGGTCTTCTAAAAATACGCGTTCTTCGTCATAGTCCCCGAAGGCCTCTTCTGGCTCAAGGTGCAAGTCAATCAGCGCACCCACGCTGTGGCCTTGCAGCGCCTCTTCGATTTTGTGCAGCAAATCGTCCCCGCCGAGTAAAAACTCAATGGGTTCGTCCAATTCGTCGAGCACCTCGCCCAAGGTGTCTTTCAGAATCCAGGTCAGGCCGACCACGCAGTGTTGGGTAATTTCCATAGGGCAAAATTGTCGCACGATGAATGTGAAAAAACCTTTAACCTTGCTTGGCGGCTTGACGCCCGCTGAATTCATGAAGCGCCATTGGCAACGCAAGCCCTTGCTGGTGCGTCAAGCCATCCCCAATTTCTCGCCTTTGTTGAGTCGCTCTGAGCTGTTCGATTTAGCTGGGCAAGATGGTGTGGAGTCTCGTCTGGTTGTGGGGGCAGATGAAGGTCGGCGCGCTTGGCAGATGCAGCGAGGACCTTTCAAGCGCCGAGCCATTCCCAAGCTGAGCGAGCGTGACTGGACTTTGTTGGTTCAGGGTGTGGATTTACACGACGACGCCGTGGCTGATCTGATGCAGAAGTTTCGTTTTGTCCCCGATGCACGCTTGGATGATGTGATGATCAGCTACGCCAGCGATGGCGGAGGCGTTGGCCCCCACTTTGACAGCTACGACGTGTTTCTGTTGCAGGCGCATGGTCAGCGTCGTTGGCGTATTGGGCGGCAAAAAGATTTGTCGTTGAGCCCTGGTTTGCCGCTCAAGGTCTTGGCACATTTCAACCCGGAGCAAGAGTTCGTACTGAATCCTGGAGACATGTTGTACCTGCCACCGCGCTATGCCCACGATGGCGAGGCGATGGGCGAGTGCATGACTTATTCTGTGGGTTTTCGCGTGCCCCAGTTTGCTGAGTTGGGGCGAGAGATATTGCTCCGATTGAGTGAGTCTTTGGAAGAGAATTTGCCACTTGAATGGTACCGAGACCCAGACCAAATTGCGGTGCAACGTCCTGGCGCGATACCCACTGCCATGCAGTTGTTTGCAAAGAAAGTCGTCCAACGAGCGCTGAAAGATCCATTGGCACTTGACCGCGCCTTGGGCGAGTGGATGACTGAACCCAAAGCAAGTGTCTGGTTCGAGACGCACGAGGTACCTCGAAAACTCACCACTGTCAGATTACACCGACGAAGCCGAATGATGTATGACAAGCATCATATTTTTTTGAATGGCGAAAGTTGGCGTGCAAGTGGCCAAGATGCTCGACTGATGCGTCAATTGGCTGATCAGCGAGAGCTTAGCCCTGAGACTCTCTCCTTGGCAAGTGCTGATGCTTTGGAGCTTCTCACGCAATGGCACATGGATGGATGGCTTGAAAATACCCACTGATTTGTTCCCACTTGACGCCCTCCTGACAGGTTGCAACTCTGTAACAGGGAATTACCCTATAATTTATGGCTGAGTTAGAAGGGCTCGAGTCCATCAGCTCGGTCGCGGTGCAAACTGCGGCAATTTCTAGAAATTGTTTTCATCCCCATCAAAGGAAAATTGATATGAAAAAAACGCTCCTGTTGGCGACCCTCTTGGCTGCTGCTGCTCTCGTTGCTTGCGGTAAAAAAGAAGCTCCTGCTGCTGCACCCGCTGCACCTGCTGAAGTTGCTTCTGCTCCTGCTGCTGACGCATCTGCTGCTGCCGCACCTGCTTCTGAAGCCGCCAGCAAATAATTCGCTTTCGAGCTAATTTAAAAGCCACCCATTGGGTGGCTTTTTTCATGAACCACCTCAAGGTATTTTTGGCGAGTTGATCAAACCGTGAACCACGGCGTCCCTTCATTTTGGCTTGCTACTGCAATGTCTTCGCTCTTGCAACCCAATGCACGGCTTAAGCTAAGTCTGGCTAATTCTGGCGCATTGTTCTGTTGACTCAGGTGTGCAGCGACCACACATCCAAGTTGCTTATGGGCTATGCGTTGCAACAGATTCGCTGAGTCTTCGTTGCACAAATGTCCCCAATCTCCACCAATTCTTTGTTTTAGAAACTCAGGGTAGAGAGACTTTGCCAGCATATCTGCATCGTGATTGGTTTCGATCATGATGGCATGACATGACTGAAGAGCTTGGACAACATGTTGGCTCACATGTCCTAAGTCTGTGACGACACCCAGTCGACGGTCACCATTGCTGCATTGGAGTTGTAATGGCTCTCGCGCGTCGTGCGGTACCGTGAAGGGCGCCAATTGAAGGTTGTTGATGTGGATGGTTTCGCTGTCTCGAGTTTTGCGAAACCAGTTTGACAAGTGATTCCACTGAGGATTTTGAATTGCCAACCAAGTCCCTTGACTCATCCAAATCGGCATGGGCTTGCGTTTGAGTAAGCCAAGAGCACAGCCAATATGGTCACCATGCTCATGGGTGATGAAAATTGCATCAATCTCTTGGACTGAGGTTCCCGCTTGAATCAAGCGAGCCCCTAGATCACGTAGTTTTAACCCGCAATCGATGAGAAGCCGGGTGGTATGTATGCCTTCAGTGGCTTCAACCAAGGTCGCATTGCCTGAACTGCCACTGCCCAGGCTTTTGAAGCGAAGCATGAACTCGTTCAGCGAAGATCGTCGGCGAGCACTTTCAAGATGCGTTGAGCAATCGGTGAGTTTTCTTGCTGGCCTGTGGCATTTTGTACCGTCACATCAGACGATCCAGCTGAAGTGGTCACCAAAACGCGGTATTTGAGGGGGCCTGTGTCAGTTTTTGCACTGCTGAATAAGTTACTGAAAAAACCTTTGTCTTCTTTGTTGGATGAGTCGACGTATCGAACAAAGTAAATACCTTGTGCACGGTCCCGGTCTTCTACAGTAAATCCAGTTCGATCCAGCGCGACCCCGACACGTCGCCAAGCCACATCGAAGGAGTCCGTGATCGTCAATTTGTTGACATTTGAGTTGCTGCTGGCCATCACGATCGATGTCGTTGGTGTTTGTGTTGCGACAGAACCTTTGGTTTGTGCATCGGAAACACCGAGTTTGACCATCAAGCGTGTGAGGAACTCAGCCTCTAATTCGCTGTCGCTGGGACGAGGTTGCCAAATGGTCTTCGTTTTTGTTTGATCTGCAAACTCTTCACGCATGCCCCGATGCGTGATGAAAATGTCTACGCCGCCACTGTTGTTACGCTCAAGGCGGGTGCGAAACTTATCTCTTTCTCCGGATGAATAGAGGCCATCGAGCAACTTTCCGATGGTACGACGGATGAAGTCCTGTGGGATTTTTGCGCGATTCTCAGCCCACTCCGTCTCAAGTAAACCCAATTGTTGCTGGTCGATGACGTATTCAAATCCGTTTTCTTTCCAAAATCCATGGACGATTGGCCATACCTCATCGGCTGAACGGTTGACGACTACCCAGCGCTGATTGCCGTCACGCTCAATACGTGCATCGTTGACTTGTTTGGCCGCTGTGCTTGCAACGGTGGATGGGTTTGGGCGAATGGCCATACCGCTCGCCGTCACAATGCCACCGGGCACAGCGTAACGCGTGTCACGTGACAGTTGGGTCAAGTCTGGTGGGATATCGAGAGGAACAATCTTGGCAGCGCCGTCGGTCTTGTAGTTGACTTTGTCGTTGTCCATGAAAGAACTACAAGCGCTCAAAAGCACAACGGCACTGAGGCTCAGACACAGGCGCGAGAGTTGATGTGGGTGCATGACGAAGGTGGCCTTGTTTGGCGTTATCAGATCAATCCGGCAGCGCGCAAAGCGCTTTCCAGTACCGGTTCGTTGGCTGTGGTGAGAGGAGTCATGGGTAAGCGCAGCGCTGAGCCGCATAAGCCCATTCGATGCATGGCCCATTTGACGGGAATAGGATTCGCTTCCACAAATAACTGCTTGTGAACAGGCATCAGTTTGAATTGAATTTCCATAGCGCGTTTCACATCGCCTGAAATCGCAGCCATGCATAACTCGTGCATCAGACGAGGCGCCACGTTAGCTGTGACACTGATGTTGCCTTGACCACCGCACAGCATCAAGGCAACAGCTGTTGGGTCATCGCCAGAGTAAACAGCAAAATCTTTGGGCACGTCTCGGATCAACCATTGCGCACGCTCTATGTTTCCAGTAGCTTCTTTGATGCCCACGATGCCCGGTACTTGAGACAAGCGCAGCACTGTGTCGTGCTGCATATCCGCTACGCTACGACCGGGTACGTTGTAGAGCACCACAGGCAGGTCGACTGCTTCTGCGATGGCCTTGAAGTGCAGGTACTGACCTTCTTGGGTGGGCTTGTTGTAATAGGGCACCACTTGCAATTGGCAATCCGCACCAACACCCTTTGCAAATTTGGCCAATTCAATCGCTTCTGCTGTTGAGTTGGCGCCGCATCCAGCCATGATGGGCACATGACGTTGTGTGTGCTTGGCTGCTTGTTCGACCGAAACGCGAATGATTTCACAGTGTTCTTGGACATTGACGGTCGGAGATTCGCCAGTGGTACCGACGACACCAATGCAATCTGTGCCTTCTGCAATGTGCCAGTCAATCAGCTTGCGCAGGGTGGGGTAGTCCACACTGCCGTCTTCTAACATGGGGGTGGCCAAAGCCACGATGCTGCCAGTGATGGGTGTCATGTCCGCAAGTTCGGTCAAGATAAAAGAATCATTCTAACGAGTGCTGACTTGGGCTTAAGGGAAATTGCTGCACAGAGCCAGATGCAGACTTGGCGTTAACAGCCACAATACGTTGCACAAAGCGTTTCGGGTGAGTTAAAAAGCCATGCTCGTAGGACACGACGTGAAAGTCGCCACAACGCCACAGCAGTTCGCCGGGTTGCAACAAAAAATCTGGGCGTGAAGGTTTGCCCACAGTTTCATTGCCTGCCGCAAACGTTTCATAAATCAGCACGCCGCCAGGTGCCAAGCTGCTCAGGATGTGCGGCCACAGAGGTCGCCACAGGTAATTGGTCACCACCACAGCGCCAAACTGTCGGTTGGTCAGGGGCCAGTCTGCGTTTTCAATGTCTGCCTCGATCGCCTCTCCGAGGCCCACAACTTCTGCAATGGCTTGTGCATCTCGGTCAATGCCCACCACAGCGTGTCCTTGTTGTGCCAAGTAGCGCATGTGCCTGCCCCGCCCACATGCAACATCCAACACAGTGGAATTCTTCGGGATCACGTGGGCCCAACGCTGAACCCACAATGATGGTGGCTCAGTGCCATGTGAGGGTAGAGGGCTTGTCATCTCAAAAGCAACCCCAGACCTGGTTGGCCATGTTCATGAGAAAACTCGGACGCAAGTACAAAGACAACACAGCCAGCAGCACGGTGCCACACACTATGGCAACCAAGAGTTGACGTAGCCAATATTTCATCACGCAGCAGCCACCTCCTGCCCACGTTCAATGGCGTTTTCACGCACAGGCAAATTGATCAATGCGGCAAACACACCAAGTGCAACGGATATGTACCAGACGATGTCGTAGCTTCCTGTTTTGTCGTAGAGGTAGCCGCCTAACCAAACACCCATGAAGCTGCCAATTTGATGGCTAAAGAACACAAAACCACTCAACATGGACAAATGCGCCACCCCAAAAATCTGGGCTACTACCGCATTGGTTGGTGGAACGGTTGAAAGCCAGAGCAATCCCATGGCTGCGGCAAAAACATAGACACTCAAGTGCGTCAGAGGGGCTAGCAAAAACAAGCTGATGGCGATAGCCCGTGACAGGTAGATGAAGGACAAAATCTTGCGTTTTGCCAAGCGCTGCCCCAAGGATCCAGCGATGTATGTGCCAAACACATTGAACAAGCCAATCAGGGCCAGGGCCATACTGGCGACTTCAGGCGACAAGCCCTTGTCTTTCAGGTAGCTGGGCATGTGCACGCCAATGAATACCACCTGAAAGCCACAGACAAAATAACCCGCCATCAAAAGTTGAAAGCTCGGGTAGGCAAATGCCTCGTGCACTGCATGCAAGATGGTTTGATCGCGTCTAGGTGCAATGCCTCCAGCAAAACCTGGCTCTCGCAGACCAAATGCCAACGGAATGACCAGGATGGCCGCCAAACTCAGCATCACCAAAGCCTGTTGCCAGCCAAAGGTTTGGATCAAAAAGCCTTCGGTGGGCACCATCAAAAACTGACCAAAGGAGCCCGCTGCTGCTGCAACACCCATGGCCCATGAACGCTTTTCGGCGCTCACGTTGCGGCCAATCACCCCATAAATCACGGCGTAGGTGGTACCTGCTTGAGCGATACCAATCAAGACACCGGCAGAGGCAGTGAACAATGCAGGCGTGTCAGAGTAGGCCATTCCTACTAATCCCAGCGCATAAAGCAGCGAACACAGCACGATGACACGAAATGCGCCAAAGCGATCGGCCAACATGCCAGAGAAGATGCCTGCGAAGCCCCAGGTGAGGTTTTGGATGGCAATGGCAAAGGCAAAGTTTTCACGGGTCCAGTCCTGGGCTTGTGTGATGGGTTGGAGCCACAAGCCAAAGCCGTGGCGCACACCCATGGACAAAGTCACGATGGCAGCGCCGCAAAACAACACCTGCCACATGGGCAGGGTTTTGGTAGATGTAGAGGTCATAGAGGGCGACTTTAACTAAAACCTACAATGCCCGCCCATGGCTATCAAGCAACCCACCTCACCACCCCAGTACTCCGAAGGTTCAATTCGCGTTCTCAAAGGACTCGAGCCTGTGAAGCAGCGTCCGGGCATGTACACCCGAACCGACAACCCTTTGCACATCATCCAGGAGGTGCTGGACAACGCCGCCGATGAGGCGTTGGCAGGACACGGCAAGAAAATTGGCGTGACCTTGCACGTCGATGGCTCGGTCACCATCGACGACGATGGCCGCGGCATTCCTTTTGGGATGCACCCCGAAGAAAAAGCGCCGGTCATTGAGCTTGTTTTTACCCGTTTGCACGCGGGTGGCAAGTTTGACAAGGGAAAGGGCGGCGCTTACAGCTTTTCAGGCGGCTTGCATGGCGTGGGTGTGAGCGTGACCAATGCATTGGCCAAGCGCATGGAAGTCACGTCGTACCGCGAAGGCAAAGTGGCCCGCTTGGTGTTTTCTGCAGGTGACGTGATAGAGCCCTTGACTTTGCGCCCGCAGGCCAATGGGGACCGCAAGTTGGGCACCTCAGTGCGCGTGTGGCCTGACGCCAAGTACTTTGAGGCTTCGGCGCTGCCGATGAATGAGTTGGTCCATCTTTTGCGCAGCAAGGCCGTGTTGATGCCCGGCGTCAGCGTGACCTTGGCCAACGAAAAGAGCAAAGAAGTACAAAACTGGCTCTATAAGGGAGGTTTGCGCGATTACCTGATGCAGTCGCTGACCGGCGAGTTGGTGATTCCCATGTTCGAGGGCGATGGCTACGCCGACAGCAACCACGACAGCTTTGCCGAAGGTGAGGGCGCGGCTTGGGCGGTGGCTTTCACCGAAGATGGCCAGCCTGTGCGCGAGAGCTACGTGAACCTGATTCCCACCAGCGCCGGCGGCACGCATGACAGCGGTTTGCGCGATGGTTTGTTCACGGCGGTCAAGAGCTTCATCGAGTTGCATGCCTTGCTGCCCAAAGGCGTGAAGTTGTTGCCTGAAGACGTGTTTGCCCGTGCCAGCTATGTGCTGAGCGCCAAAGTCTTAGACCCTCAGTTCCAGGGCCAAATCAAAGAGCGCCTCAACTCACGCGATGCGGTGCGCTTGGTGTCGAGCTATGTGCGTCCCACCATGGAGTTGTGGCTCAACCAGCACGTGGAATACGGCAAAAAGCTCGCGGAGCTGGCCATCAAGGCGGCGCAAAGCCGTCAAAAAGCAGGGCAAAAAGTTGAAAAACGCAAAGGCTCAGGCGTGGCCGTGTTGCCCGGTAAGCTGACCGACTGCGAAAGCAAAGACATCGCCCACAACGAGGTGTTTTTGGTCGAGGGTGACTCTGCTGGCGGCAGCGCCAAGATGGGCCGCAACAAAGAAAACCAAGCCATCCTGCCGCTGCGTGGCAAAGTGCTCAACACCTGGGAGGTTGAGCGTGACCGCCTGTTTGCCAACAACGAAATTCACGACATTTCGGTAGCCATTGGCATCGACCCTCATGGCCCCAACGACAGCCCCGATATGAGCGGCTTGCGCTACGGCAAAGTGTGCATCTTGAGCGATGCCGACGTGGACGGCTCTCACATCCAGGTGCTGCTGCTCACGCTGTTCTTTCGTCACTTCCCCAAGCTCATTGAAGCAGGCCATGTCTATGTGGCGCGCCCCCCTTTGTTCCGTGTGGATGCGCCCGCACGTGGAAAAAAACCAGCCTCCAAAGTGTATGCCTTGGACGAAGGCGAGCTCACAGCCATTTTGGACAAGCTGCGCAAAGACGGTGTGCGCGAAGGTTCTTGGAGCATCAGCCGCTTCAAGGGCTTGGGCGAAATGAGCGCCGAGCAACTGTGGGACACCACCCTCAACCCAGACACCCGGCGTCTGATGCCGGTGCAACTGGGCGTGCTGGACTTTTTGCAGACCGAAGGTTTGATCACCCAACTCATGGGCAAAGGCGAAGCCGCTGCCCGCCGCGAGCTGATGGAACTGCATGGCGATTCGATTGAGATTGACGTATGACCGATTTGTTGACCCCAGACCTGCCCGCTGCTGACAGCGAGGGTGACATTGCACTGGGCCACTACGCCCAACGTGCTTACCTTGAGTACGCCCTGAGCGTGGTCAAAGGCCGTGCTTTACCGGATGTGTGCGACGGCCAAAAGCCCGTGCAGCGCCGCATTTTGTATTCCATGTCTCGCATGGGCCTGGGCTTCAGTGGCCCCAACAACAACACCGGTGCCAAGCCCGTCAAGTGCGCGCGCGTGGTGGGTGATGTGCTGGGCCGCTACCACCCGCACGGCGACAGCGCAGCGTATGAAGCACTGGTGCGCATGGCGCAAGACTTTGCGCAACGCTACCCACTCATTGACGGCCAAGGCAATTTTGGCTCACGCGATGGCGACGGAGCTGCCGCCATGCGCTACACCGAAGCCCGTTTGGCCAAAATCACCACGCTGCTGCTGGACGAAATTGACGAAGGCACGGTGGACTTTCAGCCCAACTATGACGGCTCCACCGAAGAGCCCAAACAGTTGCCCGCGCGCCTGCCTTTTAACTTGCTCAATGGCGCGAGTGGGATTGCCGTAGGCATGGCGACTGAAATTCCAAGCCACAACCTGCGTGAAGTGGCCGATGCCTGTGTGGCCCTGATCAAATCCCCCAAGCTGAGCGACGAAGAGCTGTTGCAGATCTTGCCGGCACCCGACTACCCAGGCGGCGGTCAAATCATCAGCAGTGCTTCCGACATCGCCGATGCTTACCGCACCGGGCGAGGCTCGCTCAAGGTACGCGCACGGTGGGTCATTGAAGACTTGGCCCGTGGCCAATGGCAGCTGGTGGTCAATGAGTTGCCCCCGGGCGTGAGCAGTCAGCGTGTGCTGGAAGAAATTGAAGAGCTGACCAACCCCAAAGTCAAAGCAGGCAAAAAAGCCCTGAGTGCAGACCAAACCCAACTCAAAGCCACGCTTCTGGCTGTGTTGGATGTGGTGCGTGATGAATCGAGCAAAGACGCGCCGGTGCGTTTGGTGTTCGAGCCTAAAACACGCACCATTGAGCAGCAAGAACTCATCACCACCTTGTTGGCTCACACCAGCTTGGAGACCTCATCATCCATCAACCTGACCATGGTGGGGCTGGACGGTCGACCGGTTCAAAAGTCGTTGCGCGACATGCTCACCGAGTGGATTGAGTTCCGCCAAAGCACGATCTTGCGACGGTCACAGCACCGGCTGAACAAAGTGCTCGACCGGGTTCACATTTTGGAAGGTCGTCAGCTGGTTTTGCTCAACATCGACGAAGTGATCGCCATCATCCGTCAGAGCGATGAGCCCAAGCAGGCCTTGATGGAGCGCTTCAAACTCAGCGAACGACAAGCCGAAGACATTTTGGAAATTCGCTTGCGCCAGCTGGCTCGTCTTGAGGCGATCAAGATTGAGCAAGAACTCAAAGAGTTACGCGAAGAACAGACCAAGCTCGAGGACATCGTAGGCAACCCAGCGGCCTTACGTCGTTTGATGGTCAAAGAAATCGAGGCAGACGCCAAGCAATTTGCCGACCCCCGTCGCACCCTGATTCAAGAAGAAAAGAAAGCCGTAGCTGAAATCAAGGTGGTTGACGAGCCCGTGACCGTGGTGGTGTCTGAAAAAGGCTGGGTACGTGCGCGAACCGGTCACGGACACGATCCTGCCGGCTTTGCGTTCAAGTCGGGGGATGGCTTGTACGGCACGTTGGAGTGCCGCACGGTGGACACTTTCATCGCCTTTGGCTCCAACGGGCGCATCTACTCGGTGTCCGTGTCGGCCTTACCTGGCGCACGCGGCGACGGCCAACCGGTGACCACCTTGGTGGACTTGGAGGCTGGCACCCAACTGCTGCATTACGTGGCCGGCCCTGCAGGCGCTACTTATTTGCTCAGCAGCTCAGGAGGCTATGGTTTCATGGCCAACATCGAGCACATGATCTCGCGCAACAAAGGTGGCAAAGCCTTCATCACTGTGGCCGAAGGTGAAACCGTGTGTCGTCCGTCTCCCGCCAGCGGTGGCTCAGGCGCACAGCCTGTGGCACCTGCCACGCATGTGGCGTGCGCGTCAACCGGTGGTCGCTTCCTGACCTTTGAGCTGTCGGAACTCAAATCGATGGAGAAGGGTGGTCGCGGCTTGATGCTGATCGACCTAGATCCCAAAGACACCTTGGCTGGTGCAGCGGCATACACCCGCAGCGTGCGTATCGAAGGCATTGGCCGCGGTGGCAAGGTTCGTGAAGAAACGCTAGAAATTCGCAGCTTGAACAATGCCAAGGCGGCACGTGCCAAGAAGGGCAAAGTGGCTGACTTGGGATTCAAGCCGAATGCAGTGATCCGGGTCGAGTAAAGGGTTGGGCAAATCACAAGAAAAAAGCGGCTCAACGAGCCGCTTTTTTGTGGGCCCAAGGTTCAAACTTTGGTTTTTTCTTTGCCCGCTGCTGCAGCCACTGCGGGGTCAGCCTCTTTCTTGGGAGGGCTACAGTCAAAGCAAACAAACATGGATGAACCCAATATGCGTTTGAAAGAGCCGTTGTTGCGAGGCTTGTGAACCCCGCACTTGATACAGCTCATGGTATCGCCTGTGCGGCCTAGGCCTTCAAATGGGGAACCGCCCTTTTTTGACTTGTAGCGCAGTCCATCGTTGGAAATCTCTGTTTTTTCTGGGCGTGACATCGTTTTTGTTCTCTGAGACAAAAACGCTATTTTCGCAAATTTATCAAGCCACTTTGAACATTGGGCGTAAAAGCCGACTGAATTAACGGAAAAATCGCTTCGAAAAGCGCAAAAGTGATGGACCAAAGCGTTTTGACAGCGTTTGGCGGTGCTTGGCAAACAGCACATAGGCCGGGCCAAGCATAGGCTGCAGCCATCGCCGTGACAGCACCCAAGCCAAGATAGGCAGTTGCGCCAGGTGATAAGCCTGTGCAAAGACCGGTACGCCCACCAAAACCTGACCATTGGCCAGACGCCCATGGATTTGAGCCATGGCTGCCTCACACGAAATATGGTGGGACCGTGCGTCGAAATTGACTTGCGTCACGTCGATGAATTCGAGTTTGCCTTGAGCATTTCGGGACTGCAAAAAGTGAATTTCTGCCTGACAAAGCGGACATTGACCGTCGTAATACAAGGTGAGTTCCGGGATGTGTGGCATGGCGCAATGCGTTACAAAGCAAACAATAATCAGATCCCACAAGGCTAGCACAGGAGTTTTTCACACGTGACCCCCATTCCTATTCACCATACTTCCAGCGAGGCCTGTGTTGTCGACATCTTGACCCGGGCCCAAAACCCTGCTGCCGCGCATGTATTCACCCGATTAGATGCTGAGAGCGCGGTCATGCAAGCCCAAGCTGCTGATAGGCTGCGGATATCGGGTGCTTCCCTTGGGGCTTTGCATGGCTTACCCATCACGCTCAAAGACAACATCGATGTCATAGGTCAGACCACCATGTCAGGCGCCCTGGTGTGCGGGGACGAACCTGCCGCCGCCCAAGATGCGCCTGTGGTCAAGCGTTTGCGGCAAGCTGGGGCAGTGCTGGTGGGTAAAACCAACATGAGCGAGTTTGCGTTTTCTGGCGTGGGCATCAATCCGCACTACGGCACCCCCCGAAACCCCAGCGACACACATCTGGCACGCGTACCCGGTGGATCCTCTTCGGGTGCTGCCGTATCGGTGGCTTTAGGGCTCGCCTATGCAGCGCTGGGTACGGATACCGGGGGGTCGATTCGCATTCCCGCAGCCTTGTGCGGCTTGGTGGGCTTCAAAGGCTCTCAGTCGCGTATTCCGTTGGACGGTGTGATGGAGCTGTCGCGCTCTTTAGACACCGTGGGCGTCATTGCGCGCCATGTGCGGGAGTGTCTGCAAGTCGATGCCGTGCTGGCGCCGCAGCAGCCCTTACCCATGCAGTCAGCTGACCTTCGTCATCTGCGCTTTGCGGTGCCACAAACTCTGCTCTTGGATGATATGGAGCCTCAGGTGGCCGATGCATTTCAGCGTTCGCTCACGCGAATTTCAGCAGCTGGCGCTCAAGTTGTGGATATCCCATTCACAAGCTTGGGAGATATCGCCGCGCTCAGCATGCCAGGTGGCTTTTCCCCCGTGGAAGGTTATGCCGCACATCATGTCCGCTTGGCCCGTGCGCCCGATCGCATTGACCCACGTGTCATGGCCCGTATGACCCTAGGGCGTGACGTGAGTGCGCGGGAGTACATCGGGTTACTAGACCGGCGCCGGACCTGGACGGCTCAAGCCCAAGACACGCTGCAAGGCTTTGATGCCATGCTGAGCCCTACCGTGCCTATGCGCGCGCCTGAACTTGCTCCTTTGTTGGCCAGCGATGAGGCTTTTTTCAAAGTCAACCGCTTGCTGTTGCGTAACCCATCGGCCATCAATTATTTGAATGGGTGCGCTTTCAGCTTGCCTTGCCAAGCACCAGAGGCCTTGCCAGTGGGTTTGATGGTGTCGGGAGTCCAGGGCAGTGATGCACACTTGGCGTGTGTGGCGCTTGCTATAGAGACGCTGCTGAATGGAGTTCAGTATCCAGGTGGGTGAATGATCAGCTTTACACGCCAGATATCCTGCGTACCCATGTCTCGTAGACAATAATTTATCTTGTTCTCAAGGAGAAGATCATGCACGTTCATTCAACAGCTCGCAGATGGGGCATGGGGTTGTTGCTCCTGATGTTGACCACATTAGTTCAAGCGCATGGCCCGCGCGGTGGCTACGGATACCGCCACGGCGGTTGGGGTTACGACCCCTGGATTGCGCCTTTGATGTTTGGCGCAGCAGTCGGTACTACGCTTTATTTTTCAAGACCATATCCTGTGGTGCCGAGCTCAACGGTGATCATCACTAACCCACCTGCAGTTGTCATGCAAAATCTCCCACCTGCTTCTTGGGTTCAAGGGGGAACATTACCAACGCCTGTGGAGGCCTACTATTGCCGAGAGTCAGCCCAGTACTTTCCCATTGTGCAAAACTGCGTCAGTCCATGGGTGGTGGTCAATCCTCAATGAGCTGATTCGTTGCTACTCAGCCTTGTCAACTTTAAGGCGACACGCTGCGTTGTAGGTGTGGCTCAGTTGTTGTTGATTGCAATTTCTAAGGGGATTTCGGCCATGAAACTCATTACCAATTTGTTGCTTACTGCATTCATTAGCGCTGTGGTTTTGCCAGCCCAGGCTCACGGTGGTGGGTATGGTCATGGTCACGGATACCATGGGGTTTGGCGCAACAACTGGGTAGCCCCAGTGTTGGGGGCGGCCTTGGTTGGAAGTGTTATCTATTCAGCCAGCACACCCAGCTATGCAGTAGCCCCTCCGGTAGTGATGACTCAACCCCCCGCCTACCCCAATCGGATTGCTTATTTTTGTAGTACAGCGCAGCAGTATTACCCCAACGTACAGAGTTGCAATGTGCCCTGGCAGTTGGTCAGTTATTGATCCCCTGGTGTTTGTTGGCCTCCTCTCAGAGAGTGATGAACTCTTTCTGTCCTGCGCGATTTGAGTATCTGACCTTGCCTCCCATGGTCTCTACCTCTACGCGCGCGCTGCGCTCACCATACACATGCCGTTTGAGCCAAGCCAACTCCTCTTTCATTTCTTTCTCTCCCGCCACTGACCGACTCCAGCATCGCAGGTCCGCAGACCACCTGTAATTTCGGGACTTGAGTATGTCTTTGGTTTCAAATGGCGAACCGATAGCACTCACTTTTTGATGGGGCTGGTTGAGTGTTTCAAGTAAGGCAAGCAGTGCTTTGCGTTGACTGTTCGGTAGAACCTGATTGAGCAAGAACAACAATGCCCAGCAATCTGTCTCTGCGCGGTGAGCTTCGTAAAAGTAGCCTTGCGTG